>JAISLX010000070.1 GCA_031277045.1 Treponema sp. | reverse complement strand
TAGCCGGGAGCCGGGAGCCGGGAGCCGGGAGCCGGGAGCCGGGAGCCGGGAGCCGGGAGCCGGGAGCCGGGAGCCGGGAGCCGGGAGCCGGGAGCCGGGAGCCGGGAGCCGGGAGCCGGGAGTCTTGGCAATTCCGCGTAGCGGAATTGCCTGGGAGTTTGCTCCGCAAACTCCACGCGGTTACCCGCACGGGCAGCCGAGGTTGCTGTGTTTTTCTTGTCGTTATGTCTGCCGCCGCCTGAAACATGGAAATAGTGTATTGTTTACCTATGAAAAAAGTCAACAAAAAAGATGGAAAAAGTTGTTTTTAAGCGTTGTTGTCGAACCTTTGGTTCGCCAGAAACTGAAGTTTCTGGACAAGTTTATTCGCAATGTCTGGTTTAATACCCCGGAGCTTGCTCCGCGGAGGCTCATTGTATACGCGGCGGCCTGATGCGCTTTACACTGGTTTGTATGAAGATCGATGACCCCAGAGTTGAACAGAATCTTTCCGAACTGGCCCTGGCGCTGGCAAAGACCGGCGACGCCCTCCTCATCGGGAATTTTTTGCGCGGCATCCTGACCCCCGCCGAAACCGCGGACATTGCCGCCCGCTGGGCCCTGGTCAAGGACCTTGAGGCCGGCCGTTCCCAGCGGGAAATCGCCAAAAACCTGGGCATTTCGCTGTGCAAAATAACCCGCGGCTCCCGGGAACTTAAAAAGCCGGATTCCGCGTTTCGGCGTTTGCTGGCGTTGTCCGGGCCGGATTAACGGCCGCCCGCGCTATTGCGCGCTGCCGGCGGCGATTACGTCGGCGCTAAGAACGGCGTTTTCCACAAACCCGTTTGACGTGCTGTAGTAGCGCAGGTTAACCAGCCGCAATTTTTTCCCGTCCGCGCCAAAGCTGGTTTTTGCCTGGGCCAGGGCCTGCTCAAAAACTTTGCGTCTGCGTTCCGTGACGGACTTGAGGAAGGGCAGGGGAATATCGACAGCGGCCTGTACCGTGCCGATGAGGGTCCGTTCCCCGGAATCAGGAAAGGTTATGGACCGTTCTTCCCCGCCCAGGCGGTACGCGAAACGGAATTCCATCGCGGAACTGTTCTCCGGAACCCAGCCGCCCTGCGTGCCGCCGCTCAGGTTTAGCGGCTGCTGGGCGGCAAAATTCCAGGAATGCCGCGCCCCGGGGGAAAGCGGCGCTGCGGAAGCGGCGCTTTGGGTTACCGGAACCAGCGGGAATTCCCGTGCGTTATACCGGCAACTGGCCCCGGTTTGCTCCAGCGTAAGTTCGCCGGCGCTCAGGTTGTCCACCGTCAGCGTTACCTGTTTGGGGTTGTTTGATTCCAGTTCCGCGTAGATGTACTCGTCTTCATACGTGGACATGTCTATGGTTGTGCAGGCCGTACTTAGCAGCGCTATGGCGATGGCGGCATACAGGGTAGTTTTCATTGCGATTCTCCTGCTATTCAGTATAGGAACCGCCGGAGCTTTACACCAGGGTACGGGCGATTCGCACGATATCCGCGAAAACTCCGCCGGCGGTAACCTGGGCTCCCGCTCCAGGGCCTTTGATAACTATGGGGAGTTTGGAATAGCGGCTTGTGGTAATCACTACCATATTGTCGGAATCCACAAGGGACCGGAACGGGCTTTCCTCAGGCTCGGAGCGCAGGGACAGACGGGCGGCCCCTTCCTGGATAACCGCCACGTAACGCGGCGCTTCCCCCCGGTCTTCCGCCTCTTTCCGGCGTTTTTCGAAAATCCCGTCCAGCTTTTCCAGTTCCGTAAAAAAAGCGTCCACGTCTTTCGCGTTAAAGCAGGCCGGCGGCAGGATAGGCTCTATCTCCACAGCGGGGAATTCCAGGGTCATGCCGCACTCCCGGGCCAGGATCAGGGCCTTGCGGGCGGCGTCCATGGCGTTCAGATCGTCCCGCGGGTCAGGCTCCGTATAGCCGCGGGCCTTTGCCTCACGCACCAGGGCGGAAAAGGGAACGGCGCCGTTAAAGTTGTTGAAGATAAAACTTAAAGTTCCGGAAAGGACCGCCTCGATGCGGCGGACCTTATCCCCGGAGAGATGCAGGTCCCGCAGGGTGGATATAACCGGCAGCCCCGCGCAGACTGTGGTTTCGTACAGATAGGGGATTCCGCGCTCCCTGGAGTATTCGGTCAGCTCCCGGTAGTAGGCAAGGGTCCCCGAATTGGCCCGCTTGTTTGGGCTCACGATGGGGATGGAGGAGCGGATAATATCCCCATAGGCGGCGGAAACCTCGTCGCTGGCGGTACAGTCGCAAAACGCGGTGTTGGGCAGGTTCATGGCCTTCATGCTGCCGATAAAGGCCGGCAGGCTGTAGGGCTGGGAACCGGGGGACTCCTCCGCCAGCAGGGAACGGAGTTTTGTAATATCGATCCCGGCGCGGTCAAAGACCATCCGGCGGGAATTGGCGGCCCCCGCCACGTTTATCCGGATCTTGTGTTCCGCCGCGAGGATCTCCTTTTGCCGGGTAATCTGATCCACCAGGGTACTCCCGATAAGCCCAAGCCCCAGCAGAAAAAGGTTTACGCTGCGGACGGTGGACAGGAAAAAGGCCTCGTGAATCGCGTTCAGGGCCTTGGCTTCGTCCTGCCGGGCCACCACCGCGGAGATATTGAGTTCCGAGGAACCCTGGGCAATGGCGACCACGTTCACCCCGTTCCGCCCCAGGGCGTGAAAAACCTTGCCGGAAACGCCGGAACTCCGCTTCATTCCGGCCCCTACCACGGCGACAATCGACAATTCATCTTCACTCACGGGCTTCTCGATGGTTCCGGATGCGATTTCCCGTCCGAATTCCTCCTCAATCGCCGCCAGCGCCGTGCCTGAGTCCTGGGGCAGCGCCGCGAAGCAGATCGAGTATTCGCTTGAAGCCTGGGTGATAAGGATGATGTTGACCCCCGCCCGCGCCATCGCCCCGAAGAGGCGGGACGAGAAGCCCGCGACCCCCGCCATGCCGGACCCCTGGACCCGTATCAGGGCGATGTTGTTCATGGAACTGATGCCCCGGATGGGATACTCTCCGCCGGGAGCCTCCCCGGCAATTCTGGTACCGGGACAGGCGGGGTTAAACGTGTTACGGATGCTGATAGGTATTCCCCGTTCCAGGCTTGGCCGTATCGTGGGGGGGTAGATCACCTTTGCCCCGAAGTGGGAAAGCTCCATAGCCTCCACGTAGGAAAGCGTCTCGATACGGAAGCTGTTTTTTACCAGTTTGGGATCCGCGGTAAGGATACCGTCCACATCGGTCCATATTTCAAGTTCCTCCGCGTCAAGGGCGGCGGCGATGATGGAGGCGCTGAGGTCCGATCCCCCTCGGCCCAGCGTGGTGGTGCGGCCCCGGCTGTCCGAGCCGGTAAAGCCCGTACAAATTGGGAGGGCCGTTTGCCCGGAGGCGGCCTCAAAACAACGGCGGATGGCGGTGTAGGTTTCGGAGGGGATAAAAGCGGCCCGGCCGTAGGCGCTGTCGGTCTTAATCAGGGGCCGGGTATCAAGATACGACGCCTCAATTCCCCGGGCGTTCAAAATCCGGGTCAGCAGGGCCGCCGACATGCGCTCCCCAAAGCTCATTACGCGGTCCTGAACCAGGGGGGAAAGGTCCCCCAGAACTTCAAGGCCCTTTAGAATGCAGCCAAGCTCCTCAAGGGCGCCGTCAAGTTCGATTCGGGCGGCTTCCAGATCCGTGCCGCCGAGGAACCGGGCGGCCGTGTCTGCGTGCCGTTCCCGCAGATTGCCCGCGATGGTTTTCCAGTCCGCCGGACCGGCCGGGGAGGGAGGCCCGCCGGCGGCCAGGCGGGCGGCGGCGATAAGATCATCGGTTACCCCGGAAAAAGCGGAAACCACCACAGCGGCAACCCTTCCGCGGTGTTTGGAATCACTGAGAATCCCGGTGATATTCTCAATTCCGGCGGGAGAACCCACGGAACTGCCGCCGAATTTCAAAACCAGCATAAAAAGTATGGTACTGTATTGTATTCTGTGTTTATAGTACTATACCGTTTCGGGACCGTTCCGGGCCAAAGCATAACTTCCGGATACCCGGATACTATAGTAGAGTTGTTCAGAAACCTCAGTTTCTGAACAACAACCGCTTAAAAACAACAAAAAACACGGGTTTTTGGCAAAATCCGTGTTTTTTGGGAGACTTGGAACCAACCTTTGGTTGGCAGATAACCAACCGGGTTATCGAACAAGTCCAGTCTATGACGCCGAACCTGTTGCGGACGGGTACTCAGCGCCGGTGAATAACGTGGAGTTTCTAGTTGATATTTGACTTTGTTCTCTTAATCGTGGGCGTTTTTCTGTCATCCGTTGTTATGGTTGCCCTTATCCTCAAAATTTCCCGGCGGATGGCCTGGTACGACCGTATCAGCGAGCGGAAGATTCACAAGGGCAACATCCCCCGGCTGGGCGGGTTGGGCTTCGCGGTATCGTTTATCGCGTGGAGTTTCGTCATTAGCGCGAGGCTCACGGAATTCAGTCCTGATCTCCGGTTTTTTCCCCTGCTGGCTGCCCTTATCCTTGTGCTGGCAAGCGGTATTTGTGATGATTTTAGGCCCCTGGCGCCGCGTTACCGGCTTGTCTTTCACACAGGTGCGGCCCTTTGCGTCCTTGTTTCCGGCTATACTTTTAAGCGGGTCCTCTTTGCCGAATCAGGCGATCTGGCTGTTCCAGGCTGGGACCTGCTCCGTTATCCCGTAAGTTTTCTGTGGATTGTGGGAATGACCAACGCCATTAACTTTATTGACGGAATTGACGGTCTGGCGGGGGGCGTTTCCCTGCTGGCGGCGCTGAGTTTTGGGATTGTTTCGGAGGTGTCGGGCATCACGCCGCTGTTCTGCGTCTGCCTTGCCTCGGCGGTTCTGGGTTTTATGGTGTTTAACGCTCCCTGCCCCAGGGCGAAGATATTTATGGGAGACGGGGGCGCCTACTTCCTGGGTTTTACGCTGGCCCTCTTTCCGCTGATGGGGGACCAGGGCTTGCCGGTTTTTCACGCCGCCGCCGTATTGATGATCCCCATCATGGACACCATCGCGGCGGTCTGGCGCAGGCTGCGGGACGGCAGACGGATAGACAGCCCCGACCGTTTCCATACCCACCACAAACTGATGAATCTGGGGCTTTCCGCCCGGCGTATCGACGCCGTTCTCTTTGCCCTGCAGATTATTCTGGGGCTTTTGGTATATGCCGCGGTTAAAATTCCGGGCCGTTTTTCCCTGATTCCGCTGGCCCTGGCCTATGCCGCGGGGATTGGTTTTTTTGTCGTAATCCACTTTCTTAACCGGCGTTACGCCCTGGCCGTGGGATCCGCCTTTCCGGGCGGGAATTCCGCCGGGCCAGGCCCGGAGTCCCGCTTATTCCCATGACGGCCGCTTCTCCGCCGCGGCGATACTTTGACTGGGCCGCCACCGCTCCGCCCGGGGCGGGGATCGCCCAGGTTCCGTTTGGGAATCCGTCCTCCCTCCACGCCGAAGGCCGGGCCGCCCGCGACTGCCTGGAAGAAGCCCGTTCCCGCTGCGCCGCCGCCCTGGGGCTGAAACCGGAGACCCTCTACTTTAGTTCAGGCGGTACCGAATCCAACGCCATCGTGATTCTCTCCCTCCTGCTCAGGCCCGGCGCGGGGGTCTGCCTTTATTCCGCCGTGGAACATCCGTCGGCGCGGGAAAACTGCCGGCTTCTGGAAAAAATGGGAAAAACCGTGGGCGTTATCCCGGTGGAAGCGGACGGCCGGGTAAGCGGGGCTGGCCTTGAGCGGACCCTGGGGAAGTACCGGGAAAGCCGTTTCGCCGCGATCATGGCCGTCAACAACGAGACCGGGGCCGTAAACGATATGGGCGCCCTGTGCGCCCGGATCCGGAAAAAGGACGGGCCGCCCCTGCACGTCCACTGCGACATGGTCCAGGCCGCCGGAAAGATCCCCGTGGATATTGCAGGCTGGGACATCGATTCCGCCTCCTTGAGCGCCCACAAGCTGGGAGGACCCCGGGGTACCGGGCTCCTGTACCTGCGTAAACCGCTGGAAACCCTGTACCGGGGGGGCGGCCAGGAGGGGGGAATCCGGGCGGGAACGGAAAACGTCGCCGGGGCGCTGGCCCTGGCGGCCTGTCTGGAAACACATACCCGGCCGGAACGGCTGGAAACGTCGCTGCGGGCGGCCCGGGAACGGCTGGACCAGTTGACGCGGGGCCTTGAGGCCACGGGCCGCTATTCCCCCATCCCCGCCCACAGGACAAGCGCGGAGGACGAGCGTTTTTCCCCCTACATCCTCCAGGCGGCCTTTGACGGCGTCCCCGGGGAGGTAATGGTCAGGGCCCTGGACCAGGCCGGTTTCGCGGTGTCTACCGGATCGGCCTGTTCTTCCGGCACGGCGGACCGGCCCGTTCTTGCCGCTATGGGACTGGGCCCCAAGCCGCGGCTTGAGGGGATCCGGATTTCCCAGGGCTGGTCTACCACCCCCGGTGACATCGAAGCCCTTGTCCAGGCCGTTGGGGAAGTTCTGAGGTATTTGTGAGCCCCGCATGAACACAATCTACATTCTGAAGCCGGGAGAACTTACTCTAAAAGGAGGAAACCGGCGGGACTTTGAGCGGATTCTTCTGCGGAACCTCCGGAAACTCCTGGCTTTGCGGGGTCTTAAAGGTTCCGGGGAGCGGGTGGAAGGAACCGGAGGCCGGTTTTTTGTCTACTGCCCCCCGGAGGCCGCCCCCAGGGTGGAGGACGCGCTGAATCATCTGTTCGGCATTTCCGGCTGGGCAAAGACCCGGAGTTGTGAAAAAAACGTCGAAAGCCTGCTTGCCGCCTGTGTCGAGGAGGGAAAAGAATTCCGCCGGCGGGGGGCGCGGAGTTTTAAGGTTGAGGCCCGGCGTACCGACAAGAGCTTCCCCCTGGATTCCTACGGTATCCGCGCTAAAGCCGGACAGGCGGTGCGGGACGCCGTGCCGGGGCTTGAGGTGGATGTCCATTCCCCCCAGGCGCTTATCCAGGTGGAAATACGGGACCGGGCCTACGTGTACGGCCTTACTCAGGCGGGCCTGCGGGGACTCCCCGTGGGAACGGCGGGCCGGGGGCTTCTGCTCCTTTCAGGCGGCATCGATTCCCCGGTGGCCGGTTTTAGAATGGCCTCCCGGGGCATGGGGCTGGACGCGGTGTACTTTCACGCCTTCCCCTACACCGGCGAGGAAGCCCGGCAAAAGGTCGTCCGCCTGGCGGAGATTGTGGGTGCCTACACGCTGGGCATCCGGCTCTGGACCCTGGGCTTTACGGAAGTCCAGCGGCGGATCAAAGAAGGGGTTCGGGAGGAATGGACCACCGTCATGCTGCGGATGGCCATGATGGAGGCCGCGGAAAAACTGGCCTGCCGCACCGGGGCCAAATGCCTTATTACCGGGGACAGCCTTTCCCAGGTGGCAAGCCAGACCGTGGAAAATCTAAGCCGCGCGGAAAGCCTGACGCGGCTTCCGGTGCTGCGCCCCCTGATCGGTACGGACAAGGAGGAGATCGTCCAGCTTGCCCGGAACATCGGCACCTATGAAACCTCAATTCTGCCCTACCAGGATTGCTGCGTCCTTTTCAGTCCCGCCCACCCCGTTTTAAGGGGCGGCGTAGACGAGGCGCGGGAATACTACCAGGGCCTCGATCTCGCGGGGGAAATAGACAAGGCCCTTTCCGGGGCCGTGATGGAAAAACACGGTTTTTTACCGTCCAGACGCGCCGCCGAAGCCGGGATTTAAGCGGATTGACCGGAAAACGCGGGTGTATATTTTAGGTTCCCCTATTCCAGGGGCGGAAAGTAGCCCATGCCGTCCCTGCCGGATCGTTCCATCAGGTAGACTTCCACTTCCACCGGAAGATACGCGGTCCCAAAATTCGTGGGCAGTTGGGAGTGGTAACTGAAAGTGTACGAGCCAGTGGGAGCCTGGGCCAGTTTTTCCAGAGTCCCGCGGACCCCCTGGGGCCGGTAGAGGGGCAGAACCTCCCCGCCGGTCTCCCGGCACAGGTAACGGATCTCCTCCGAGGCGGCGCCGCCGCCCACCAGCACGGTGTGGAACACAATGCCGTTATTGGCAAGGTAGGCGGCAAGTTCCGAAAGGCCGTAGTGATCAAAGGCCGCCGGAGAGAGTTCCCCGGAACCGACAAAGACCACCGCCCGCCTCTTTTCCCCGGTCAAAAGGCCGGTGGCGGCCAGACGCAGCCCCAGATCAAAACGCCAGCGGGAATCGTAATCCGAGGCGTTTCCCCGGGCGCCGGAGGCCGGGGAAACGTTTTCCTGCTGGGGCTGAACACCGGCGGAGACAATAGAACGGAGCCGGCCCCGGTTCCCGGCGACAACCTGGTTAATATCCCTAATCGCCGCTTCCAGATCGTCCCGCAGCGGAAGCGTGCGGGGGGAACGTTCCACAAGTATTGACAAATCGACAAACGGGGAACGGTAGGCGGCGGAGACAAATTGCTGTTCCTGGGCGGCATTGCCGTCCTCGCCGAACAGGAAATTCCGGGCGTCCAATCCCACGATGGGACGGCGCAGCCGGTCCTGAACCAGAACATCCACGGTTACCAGCGGGAAATTTTCCGCGTTAACCCGCTCCACCTGCACAAAAAGCCCGGAAGCCATGTCGTCCAGCCGCGTAAGAACGGAGATTTCCCCGGCGTCAAAATTGGCCGCCAGGAGATTCCCGTTGGCGTCCATTGCCACCCCGGTGATCCGCAGCCGGCTGTTTCCGGCGGTACCCAGCACCCGGGCCACCGCGGAATAGGGATCGACCAGGAGAACGCGGTTCGTATCCGCCACCAGCAGCCCGCCGTCGGAAAGGAAACGCAGACTTTCCGGCCCCGTCAGGTCCCTTACGGCCAGTTCCCCCCGGTAGGCCCCGTTGGAATCGTGAATAAAAATCCGCTTGGCCGCCCCGTCGGCGGTATAGACCAGCCCGTCCCTGGCGGCGATTCCCGTGGGGGACAAGAAACCGGGGAAAGATCCCCGGGAGCCCCCCCCGAAGGAAAGGATAAAATTTCCGTCAGGATCGAATTTCACTACCCTGCGGTTGCCGTAGTCCACCACGTAGAGGTAGCCGTCCTCGTCAACAGCCAAATTCTGCGGGCCCATGAGGTTTCCGTCACCCAGGCCCCGGGAACCGATGTAGGATACCCAATCCCCGCCGGCGGTGAGTACGCTCACCCTGCCCCCCCGGTATTCGGAAAGGTAGAGCCGGTCCCCCGAACGGACCAGATCGTAGGGCCGGTCAAAACCGTTCAGGGGACCCCGTTTCCGGTCAAGAACCAGCCCGTTTACATCGATCCGGACGATTTCGTTGCTGCCGTAGGCCACAACCCAAACACTGCCGTCTTCCAGGGGCAGTACCGCCGTGGGCTGGCGGTAGTACACGTTTCCTTCGTAGCTTCCGGGGTAACGGCCGGCTTCCACATAGCGGACATCATCGTTATTGACAGGCAGAAGTCCCCGGCGGTTACCCACTGTTTCGACGCGGCTCCCCAGAAGCATACCTTCCCCGGAATTCCAGCCGTAAGCCTGGGCCGCGGCCCGCCACTGGCGCAGCGCGGTTTCCTCCATGCCGGACCGGTAGTAGGCCCGGCCCAGCCAGTCCAGGATCAGGGCTTCGCCGGGCCGGAAGGAAAGGGCCCGCTCAAAGGAAAGGATAGCCTCGTTAAACGCGTAGCGGTTGAAAGCCTGTACCCCGACACGGAACTGTTCCTCCGCGTACAGGGCGTCCATGTCCACCGCCTCCTGCTGGGCCCCAAGGCCCGGCGGCATAAACAAGCCAAGCAGGACCACAAGCGGCGCGAAACAGCGGCGCGGCGTCATTATTTCCCCCGCGGGGAATCTTCCCGGGTAGCGATATGCCAATGATCCTGAATTTCCTTTTCTCCGGCGGCCAAATCAAGGGCGCGGCGCAGCCAGTTACGGGCGCCGATCAAATCCCCGTTTTTGAAACAAGCCCAGCCCAGGGAATCCATGTAGGCGGCGTTTTGAGGTTTGCGGTCCACAGCCCGGCGGCACAGTCTGAGCCCCCGGAGCAGATCGGTGTTCGTTTCCACCAGAACATAGCCCAGACCGTTCATGGCGGTGGCGTTGTTTTCGTCGATTTCCAGCGCCTGCTCGTAATAGTTCACCGTTTCCTTGATATCTTTTCGCATCCAGGCGAGGTAGGCCAGGGTGGTGTACAGTTGAACCGATTCAAAGCCGCTTTTTCGCAGCAGCGCAAGCTCAAATTCCGCCATCTTGTTTTTTTTAGTGATCACGTAGATGTACGAGAGGGTCATCCGGCACTGGTAGGAACGGAGTACGCTCTGTCCCGTACTTATTACCTGATCCAGGTAAATTAGGGCTTCGTCGTAGTGCTCAAGTTTGGTATGGCAGAGCCCCAGGTAATAGGCCAGTTCCGCGTTTTCCTCCCCGGAAAACCCGGTGCTGTCCACCTGAACAAGCTCCGCCAGGGCCATATCGTAACGCTTCATGCGGAACAGCCGGATCCCTTCCCGAAGCCGGCCTCTCTCGGTACCTTCGGGACCGGATCGCGGCTGTCCACCGGGAACCCTGGCGGACGTATTCGGTTTTCCCGGCCCGGTCGTATGTCGTACCGGCGGCTGTGCCGGAAAGGCGGGGACCGGGCGGGAGAGAGCATCGGAGGTTTTGAACATTTTCCCCTGTTTTTCCAGGGGGTGAACCTGATCTTTCTGGCCGGTCCCGCCGGCCGGGGGAATCTTTTTATCCGGCATCGGTCAGCTCCAGATACGGACCGCGGGGTCCCGGGGATCCCCGCTTACCGGTTGTGTCCAGATAAAACTAACGGCGGCCAGGTTTTGGGAAACAATGTCCCGGTCGGAACCGGCTTGCGGGGTTCCGGTTACTTCCCCGGCGGAATAAAAACAATAACGGTCCCCGCCGGGGGCTTCCATCATTTCGAGATTGTCGTGGTACAAACGCCGGGAAGGAAAGGCCGGGGCCAGGCCGCCGGGTCCCCGGGGATTGTTGGGGATATTCACATTGATAAACGTACCGGTTTTCCAGCGGGCGGCCAACTCGTCCAGATGGGAAAGGGAAAAACTAACCGCCATATCCCAGTAAAAGACCGGGTCGCGGCCGTCGTCCGCCAGGGAAAGGGCGATAGAGGGTACGTCGAACAGACTCCCCTGCCGGGCCGCCGCCGCGGTGCCGGAGTAGAGTAAATCGGTTCCCAAATTCGCCCCGCGGTTTATTCCCGAAAGGATCAGATCCGGCTTATAGGGAATTCCCCCCAGCATTGCGGTAACAACACAGTCTACCGGCAAGCCGGAACAGGACCAGGTATCTTCTCCCCGGGGCTTCAAGACAAGGGGGCCTCCCAGAAAGGAGATGGAATGGGACACCCCGGAACGGTCCCGGTCCGGGGCAAGTACCACGGCGCGGTGTCCGCTTTTCCGCAGGACCGAAGCCAGGAGCAGGATGCCGGGGCTTTCAAGACCGTCGTCGTTGGTCAACAGTATGTTCATCGTACTCCAGCCGGCGTTTAATCCGCCGCCTTCCGCCGGGCGCTAAGCACGCGGCCGCCGGTGGCGATTTTTATGGGGTAAACCATCGGATGAAAGCCAAAGATACGCTCGTAGTCTTCCAGCCGGTTCCGGTATTCCCCGACAGCGTCTTCCCGGAGAATCGTATAGGTACAGCCTCCAAAGCCCTGACCCGTCATTCGGGAACCCAGGACCCCCTCTATTTCCTGGGCCCGTTTTACCAGCCAGTCGATTTCGGGACAGGAAACCTCGTAAAGATCCCGCAGGCTTTCATGGGAATGGAGGATGATTTTGGAAAGCGCCGCCGGATCGGACCGGAGGATAGCGTCCCGCGCGTCGTAGACCCGGCGGATCTCCTGAACCACATGCATGCTCCGGCGCCGGATCTCCTCCGGCAGGTTTCCCATGAATTCCACCAGATCCGTCGTGATAAAATCCCGGAAGCTAAAACCCTGCATGGCCCTGCGCAGCGGATCGGTCCCCCCCCGGATGACGGAGAGCGGGGGATTGCGGGACAGAAGTTCCAGCCCCTTCTTGGTTTCCCGGCGCCGCTGGGTCAGTTCGTCTTCCACCCCCAGCCGGGGTACCCGGCTGTCCATGACAAGAATCTGGTAGCGGGAAAGGGTGGATTTGATCTTGGTAACTTCCATCGCGGCCTCGTCCACCAGCAAAAACTGATCTTTCCGGGCGGAAAGGGCGATAAGGTAGTCTACAGGGGAAACATTTTTTTCAAAAAAAAGCCCGCCGGCGGCGCAGAGCCGGTTAAAAAGCTCCCGTTCCCCTATTGATATTTGAAACAGCCCCTTAAGGGCCATAGCCGAAGCCACCTCAATGGCCGTGGAAGCGGCAAGCCCCGCCTGCTGGGGAATATCCCCGCAGATCGTGAAGTTAAGCCCCTTGACAGGACATCCCAGTTCGGCAAAAACGTGGATGGCTACTTTGATGTAATTAGCCCAGCGATCCTCCCGTTTGTACTTCAGATTCACCAGGGTTGTCCGCTTCCGTTCGCCCAGATCCGCGGCGTAAAAGCGGATGGAATTGTCCTTCCGCAGGCTTACCGCGGCCCGGACATAACGGTTAATGGCGGATGAAAGGTACAATCCCGCCCCGGGTTCCCCGTGTTCACCCAGGTAGTGAATCCTGCCGGGAGCTTCGGCTACAACAACAGGTTCGGATCGGTCTGTTTCTGCCTCATATTCCTTGTGATGGATAGGACCGATATCCAGCATGTATCAAAAACCTCTCAAATGAGGCTGTTCCAAAACTTCAGTTTTTGGAACAGCTTCCTTAGATTAGCGGGGAAACCGGACTTTAGACCGGTTTCCCCAAGCGCTTGTTCAAAACTAACCGAGTTTTGGACAAGCTCAAATGGCAATAGATAAACGTAGCATAACGGAAAACGCGGGATTGTTCAAGGAAAAAAGACCGGCAAAAGATGGGGAAAACGGTTTCCAAAGTGCCGGATAGTGGAACCGGGTCAGGGGACAGCGCTCTTTCAGCGCGTTTTCGCCTCTGTTTCGCGGTTCTCCGCCCGGTAGTTTGGCGTGCGGCGGCCGCCGGACCGGCGCGAAGCCTCCGCGCCCCCGGACAAGCCCGGTCCCGGAATCCGGTCCCCTTCGCGTCAACGCGGCGTTGACCCGTTGATGAGGTTCAGCAGCGTCTGCGACACGTTAAAGCGCGCCGCGGCGCGGTTTAGATCCGCGCACGCCGCGTCCGGCGGGGGACGCTTTAATTCCGCGCGTATCATCGCGTTTTTCGGCGTGTTTGAAAAATCGACAAACTCCACAACATCAACGTCGTACCCGTAATTCCGCAGCGCCTCGCAGCGGATACAGTCCGTAAAAACGGCGGAAAAACGTTCCTTGTACAAACCGTGGCACCCAAACAGGGAATATTCGTCCGTAAATTTGATCTGGCTGTTTACCTCCTGCTGGCAGCAGGGAACCGAGAAAACAAACCGTACCTTGTTTGTTATAGCGTACCACAGCGCGTAATCGGTTGCCGTATCACAGGCGTGCAGGGCCATGACCACGTCCGCTTTTTCCGGCCCCGGCGTCAGGCGCGAAACATCGCATTCGGCAAACTCAATTCCCGAATAACCGTAACGCGCCGCGATATCGCGGCACTCCCGGATAACGTCTTTTTTTGTATCGTATCCTGTTATTTTTGTTTTTATGTTCCGAATGAAAGTGAAATAATAATACACGATGAATGTCAGATACGATTTGCCGCAGCCGAAATCTACCAGTGTCAATTCATCGCTGGAAAAATTCCTGAATTTTTCGGATAGAATCTCAATGAATTTGTTTATTTGAACGAATTTACCGTATTTTGATTTAACAACGCGGTAGGAAGAATCAAATATCCCCAAATCGACCAGCGGGGGAATTTCCATTCCCCCGGTTAAAATGTAGTTTTTCTTCCGGTCATGGGAAAAATCGGGGACAAGGGTTTTTTTGAGCGCGGTTTCCTTCCGGCGCAGGCGCCCCCCGCGCGTCAGGTGGTACGAAATATTCCTGTCCGCGAGAAAAATATTCACGCCGGAAAACCCGTTCGCGTCCAGAACAGCGGCAAGCGCCGCCCGCAGCCGCGCCGGCTCAATATTCAGATGAAAGGCCCTGTTATCAATAATCTTCTCGCACTGCCAAATATCCCCGCCTTTGAGACGCAGGGGCCTTACGGTCATTTTTTGGACATCTCCGCGGGAGCCGCTGAACACGGCTTTGACGATCCCGCCAAAACTATGGGCCGACAGTTCCTCGAAAACCGGTGTATACACGCTCAAAACGGAATCCTCATCTTGTGCAACAGGTTCCCGGCAGCCTGCCGCGCCTGCGGGTTTTTATGGTTTTTCGTTCAAAAACCCGAGCTAATTTAAGGAAGCTGTTCCAAAAACTGAAGTTTTGGAACAGCCTCACCCATTAAAACTTTGAGCTGTTTTTGGCAGTCTGCGGGGTTAGGTTTTACGCGCGAAGCGCGGTAAACCGCTAATCGAAGCCCCCGGCCTGCTGAATTTCTATCCGCTTGTTCCGCAGTTCGATAATGGGCAGCTCTTCCAGGTACTTTTCCAGAACGCTCTGTTCGTCTCCGGGAAAGGAAACAAACTCCAGCGACACAACACGCCCAATCCGGGCCAGGCGGCAGACGGGGGACAGGATCAGATGTCCTGCCCGCAAACTGCAGTGGGGCAGGACCGTGTGGAGTTTGATGTCTTTTATCAGGGTGGAATGGGCCGGAGAAAACGAGATCCCGGTGGCGGAAATATTTTTGACTTCCCCGGGGATGATTGTTTTGTCAGCGGGATTGGAGATTAAAAGGCCAAAACGGGCCCACTCGCCGGTGTAAAAACGCCGGGACCGGCGGCGGTCGTCCACGGGGATGTACCGGGAAATAATGGTTTGCAGCCGGTCCAGATCGGGGGTGGAAAGGGTTTCGTCAACAATGCCGCTTACCCCAATGTAGAAAGCCTGGGTGGTGGCCTCCAGGGGGAAATTTTTCCCCGTTAGTATTATTACCGGGCACATCTCCTTGGGCCGTTCGGAGCGGATAAACTGGACCATCGCCTTCCAGTGGCGGGGAAAATCGTTGGCGCTGATAATCACCCCCGCGGGGTCAACCTCGTCCACGTTGTCCATGGCCTTGACGATGTGCCGGTAGCGGATCAGCTCAAAACCCAGGGGCCGTATGTAAAGGGATATAAGATCGTAGGTGTCGTCCGAACCAACGGCCAGGAGCAGTTTCATTCGGTCCCCAGGTTCGATACGACGTAGTCAACGATGACCCAGTAACTTTCCTCACGTTTCAAGTAGTACGTGTAACGTTTCCGCTCGATATAATTGATGCCGGCCCTGAATTTTTCCAATACCACTACGGTTCCTTCCAGGGCGTTGTAACTGGTACGTTCAATATCGAATTCAAAAGGAATGGCGGAAATATCGCCGTCAATAACGCTTTGCCGCATTTCCTCCCGGTAGCGCTCAAGCATCCTCTGCCGGCCTTCCTCGCTTTCCGCGTTCCACTGCCGCCGCCTTACCGGATCCCGAATAAGGATCTCTTTCAGATTAAGATAAAGGAAAAACTTTTCCCACTGCCCCTTTTGCCGGGCGGTAAGAAGGTACTCAACCACCTCGTCCGGGGCAAGCCGTTCCCGGGTTAAAATTGTCCCGGAATCCACGTTAACGGCAAGCGGGGTACCGCCGGGGCCGGGGATAACGGGGGGACGCATGTCAAGGGAAAGCCGGTTCGATTCCAAAACCCGGCCCGGTTCGGAACTGTCCTGGCCGCCTGAGTAAGATTCAGGCTGGACAATCTCCGCCTGGACAAGTTCCGGCCGGATAAGTTCCGGCCGGATAAGTTCCGGATAGATCCGCGCCCTTACAACAAAGATCCCCGGTTCTTTAAGGTTCGCGTAGTTTCGTAAATCCTCCACGAACGAAAAAGACTCCCCGCTTTCCACGGAAATTTCCCGGAAAAAGACCCCGCCGGCGGCCCGGCGGCGCATCAGAGTGTCCGCCGGTTCCACCGCCCGGTTGCTTGTGGTTCGAATATCGAATTCGACGGAAAAGGCCCGTTCATTGGCAAGCTTGAACCGGTAGGGGCTGGGACTGTTGTTGGTAATGGTCGCCTGCACCAGAATGGGATCCCCCGTATTGCCCGAAACATGGTAGATCCGCTTGTCAAAATAGCGGATGCTGAAATCCACCGGGTTTTCCGCGCGGATCAGGACGGGGAAAAAAACAAGAGTACATATTAAAAAGAGGCTCCGTTTCACCATGGAACTCCGTTGAAATTCGCGGTCATATCTATGTTATAATCTTCGACATTATAATATGAATACCTTATCATTTCCCGCCTTTATGAAGGGTATCCTTTCTTCCAGCGCGGTTTGTGAATGTATGTCCGCTTTTCGCGGGGGGAACTACCCCCTGGAAATCCGGGGGACGGAAGGCTCGTTCCGGGCGATCCTGCTGGGCGGTATGGTACAGGGCCTTGCCGGAGGCCCCTGCGCCGCGGTGGTTCCCACGGAGCGGGACGCCAACGAACTGGCCCTGGATCTGGGAACTCTGGGTTTGGAGGCGCGGGTGTTTCCCTGGTGGGGGGCTATGCCTTACAAGGAAATGGCCCCGCTTTCCGGGGTTTTCGGCGAGCGGATGGGAATCCTCGGCGATTTGGCGGAGCGGAACGGGGGAGGGGAAACAGCCGGCGCTAAGGTGTACGTTATCCCCCTGCGGGCCTTCCTTGGCCCCGTGCCGCCGCCTGAGTACATCAGGGAGCTGGTACTGCCCATCCGGGTAGGGGAGACGGTGGATACCGGGGCCCTGGCGGAACGGCTTACCGGATACGGGTATACCAGGGTACCCGGCGTACAGGTACGCGGGGAATTCGCCCTCCGGGGGGAGGTGCTGGATATCCTTATGGGGGGCGACGACAGGGCCTACCGGGTTCTGTTGGACTTTGACAAGGTGGAGGCGATCCGCCGTTTTGATCCTCAGGACCAGAGCGGCGGGGGGGAACGGCCCGGGGGCTTCGTGATCCGGCCCATGCGGGAACTGGTCTGGACCGATGACCGGATCGAGGCCCTGGGAGATACCCTGGGGAAGCTGAATGAATTTTCGGACGGGGGCCGGGCGATCCTGGAAGCCCTGATGGAAAAGAGGGGCCGCGCGGGGGAGGAGATGTTCTACCCCCTGGCCTTTCGGGACGGACCGGCCAGCCTGGCGGATTACCTTGCGGATATGCCGGTATTTTTCTTTGACCGGGAACGCCTGGAAAACGCCCAGGATGCCCTGGAGCGGGAATACGAAAACCTTTTCCGCGTGTCCCGCCGGGAAAAAAACGGTTTTGAGTATCCGGCCCCTTCCCGGCTGCTTCTCAACTTTCGGGAGCTTGTTTCCCGGCTTCCCCGCCGGGTCTCGTTTATGTCCCTTAAAGGCGAAGGGGAAGAAGGGGCCCGCGTGTTCGAGGTTCCCTGCGGGCCTTCCCGGAGTTTCTTTGGAAATATTGTCTACCTAAAAGAGGAATTCACCGCCCTGATCAAGGAAGGCTGGCGGATTCTCGTGGCCGCCGAATCGGAAATTCAGGCGGAACGAATCGAATCCCTGCTGCGCGATATTTCCCGCGCCGGGATTGGCGTCGCCGCGGCGCCCTTGTCCGCGGGTTTCTGCCTGGAAGATACCCGCCTTATGCTGGTTCAGGAGAACGAGATATTTGGCCGCCGGAAACGGACGCCCAAATCGGTCAAGACCGCGCGGAGCGCCGCCATCGACAGTTTTGTTGATCTTAACCCCGGAGACTACGTGGTACACCTGAACTACGGTATCGGTCTTTTCAAGGGGATTGAGCGGATCAATGCCCTGGGTTACGAGCGGGATTACATCCGGCTGGAGTATTTGGGGGACGAAACGGTTTTTGTCCCCATCGAACAGGTAAACCTGGTACAGCGTTACATTGGGAACGGGGGCCGCCCCCCCGCCCTGGACAAACTGGGTTCTAAAAGCTGGGAGGCCCGTAAGAACCGGACGAAAAAATCGGTGGAGGATATCGCGGAACGCCTTGTCGCCCTGTATTCGAAACGCAAGGCCGCGGCCGGCTTCGCCTTTCCCCGGGACAGCGAATGGCAGACCATGTTTGAGGCGGCCTTTCCCTTTGACGAAACCGAGGATCAACTCCGCTGCGTGGAGGAGATCAAACGGGACATGGAAAGCCCCTACCCCATGGACCGGCTTGTCTGCGGGGACGTGGGCTACGGCAAGACCGAGGTGGCGGTACGGGCCTGCTTTAAGGCGGTCATGGGGGGCAAGCAGGTAGCGTTTCTGGCTCCCACAACGATTCTCGCGGAACAGCACTACGAGAATTTTCAGGAACGGTTCAGCCGTTTTCCCGTAAAACTTGCCATGCTTTCCCGTTTTGTGGAGCGCCGCAGGATAAAAGAAATACTGGAAGAACTGCGGCGGGGGCAGGTAGACATTCTCGTGGGCACCCACCGGATCATTCAGAAGGACGTGGGCTTTAAAAACCTGGGTCTCCTTGTGGTTGACGAGGAACAGCGTTTCGGCGTCAAGGACAAGGAGCGGCTCAAGGAACTCAAGGCCAACGTGGACTGCCTTACCCTTTCCGCCACCCCCATTCCACGGACCCTCCACATGAGCCTGCTCAAAATTCGGGACATGAGCCTGCTGGCGACGCCCCCCATGAACCGCCATCCTATTGAAACTTTTATCGAGGAGTGGAACGAGGACCGGATCGCCGCCGCCGTCCGGCGGGAGGTGGAACGGGGCGGCCAGGTATTCTTTCTCCACAACCGGGTGGAAAGCCTTAACGAGACCCGCCTTAAAATTGAACGGCTGGCGCCGGAGATACTGGCGGAAACCGCCCACGGACAAATGGATGCCCAGGACCTGGAAGACGTGATGCACCGTTTTATTCACGGCGGTTTTCATGTTCTGGTTTCCACCACGATAATCGAGAACGGCATTGATATTCCCAACGTGAACACTATTATTATTGACCGGGCCGATATGTACGGGGTTTCACAGCTTTACCAGCTTCGGGGCCGGGTGGGCCGTTCGGACCGGGTGGCCTACGCCTACCTTTTTTATCCCCGGGACAAAGCGCTGGACGAAGTGGCCATGAAACGGCTCCAGGTTATTTCGGATTTTACCGAACTGGGTTCGGGCTTTAAAATCGCCATGAAGGACATGGAAATCCGGGGGGCGGGAAACCTGCTGGGCCGGGAACAGAGCGGGGCCATTTACTCCGTCGGTTTTGACCTGTACCTGCACCTGCTGGATGAAGCGATAAAGCGTCTGGAGGATGAAAACTACGAAGGGGAAACAGAAACGCTGCTGGAGCTTGAATATTCCGGTTTTATCCCCGATTCCTACATTGATTCCGCCCAGGAAAAAATGGACCTTTACAAAAAAATCGCGTCCGTCCGGGACAAAGACGACCTTGAGCGGATTTACGCATGGATGCTGGACCGTTTTGGTCCCCCGCCTGACGAAGCGGCAAGCCTTTTAGCCCTGGCGGAAATCCGGATCATCTGCCGGGAGATTGCCGTCTCCTCCCTGCGGGAAAAAGGGGGCCGGGTACGGGTGGAATTCGGACGGGTTTCCCGTGTCAACGTGGAACGGCTTATCCGGCTCATGAAGGAATCCGCGGGCAAAGTAAAGCTGGACCCTGTTTCCCCCAACATGCTGATCCTGAATACCGGGAACATCGGACTTAAAGAAAAAAGTGAGTTCATTCGGGAAAAACTGGCGGCGCTGGCAGGGTAAAACAGAGTTCAGTATCGTTTTTCCCGTTGGGAAAAACTGGCGGCGCTGGCGGGGTAAAACAGAGTTCAGTATCGTTTTTCCCGTTGGGAAAAACTGGCGGCGCTGGCGGGGTAAAGCAAAGCCCGGTGTTGTTTTTCCCGTTGGGAAAAACTGGCGGCGCCGGCGGGGTAAAACAGATACCTTTGATTTGGCGCGGTAACCGGAATATGAAAATACAACTGTTAAACCATGAGGCAAGCTGCGAAGCGGAAAACGGTGAGACCGTGCTGGCCGCCCTGGCCCGTGGAGGATTCGTAATCGATGCCCCCTGCGGCGGGCGCGGTCTCTGCGGAAAATGCGGAGTCCGCCTAATCCGGGGAACGATCCGGTCCTCCGCCGGACGGAACGTTACGGGCGGCGCGGACATTGTTCCCGCCTGCCGGTCAATTCCCGAAACAGACATAACGATTGAACTTCCCCGGCATGACAATTCCGTGCGGAACGAGGTTGACGCCGCCGTCCGGAACGTCAGGACCCCCGCCCGCGCCGGCGTCGCGCTGGACCTGGGAACAACCACGCTGTCCGCCCAGCTTGTCGACATGGACGGGGGCGAAGTTCTGGACACCTGTTCCGAATTGAACGATCAGCGGGTCTTTGGGGCCGACGTGATGAGCCGGATCAACGCCGCGAAAAACGGAAAGACCGGGGAACTGTTCGCGCTGATAAACCGCCAGACAGAAAAAATCACAGGGCAGTTTTGTGAAAAATGGGGCATATCGAAAATCGAAAAACTCGTTGTTGCCGGAAACACCACCATGCTTCACCTTTTTATCAACATCAACCCCGCGTCAATGGGGGAAGCTCCCTTTACCCCGGCGTTTCTGGAGGCGCGGCAATTCGGCGGAGAAGATATTTCCCTCCCCGTTGAACACGTAACGGTCCTCCCCTCTATCGCCGCGTTTATCGGCAGCGATATTGTGTCCGGCCTCGCGTCCCTGGACATTCTGGCAGGGGCGGATAATTCGCTGTTCATTGATATAGGCACCAACGGGGAAATGGCCCTGTTCCACGGGGGACAGATCTACTGCTGTTCTACCGCCGCGGGCCCCGCCCTGGAGGGGGCCGAAATTTCCTGCGGCATGGGCGGCGTTACGGGGGCCATCAGCCGGATATCAAGGAAAAACGGACAGCTTTCTTTCAGCGTTATCGGCGGCTCCGGGCCCAGGGGGATATGCGGTTCCGGCCTTGTTGACGTTATGGCGCTCATGCTTCGGGAAGGAATTATCGGCGAGACCGGCGCGCTGGACAGCGCGTACAGCGGGGGATTTACCGTTACGGGGAATATTTCTATCGTAAACCGGGATGTCAGGCAGTACCAACTGGCGAAAAGCGCGATTCGTTCGGGAATCAATATCCTCTGCAAAAACGCGGGGCTAAGCCTTGCCGGTATCAGTACCGTCTACATCGCCGGGGGTCTGGGATTCTTTATCGACACGGCAAACGCCATTACCGCGGGGCTTTTGCCCAAAGAATTTTCCGGCAAGATCGCCGTATGCGGAAACTTAAGCCTGCGGGGAGCCCTGCGATGCCTGGGGGAGGGGGATACGGCGTTTCTGGCGGCCTGCGACAGGATTATCGCAAAAAGCGTTAACATCGATCTTGCCGCGGACAGCGCCTTTATGGACGAATTCGCGGGAAACATGCTGTTTGAGCTTTTTCCAAGCCCCAGGTAGTTTTGGAAAAAACTTCCGAAAAAGCGGTCTAAAGCCCGCTTTTTCATACAAATCCGGGCCGGATCAGTAGAAAGAGCGGCAAACCTCCGCGGCGCTGGCGGCGTCGGGGGTAAAGGCGTCGGCCCCAATTTCGTCGGCGAAACTTTGGGTAACCGGGGCGCCGCCGATCATCACCTTTACCTTGTCCCGCAGCCCCGCCGCCTTCAGGGCCTCAATCACATCCCTCTGGGCCGTCATTGTTGTCGTCAGCAGGGCGGAAAGGCACACTACTTTGGCGCCGGAATTCTTGACCGCTTCGATGATCTTTTCTTCGCCGCAGTCAACGCCCAGATCGATAACCTCGATGCCCCGGCCCTCGATCATCATTTTTACCAGGTTCTTCCCGATGTCGTGGAGATCTCCCTTTACCGTGCAGATGATCGCCTTGCCCACGGGTTTTATCCCCGCCTCGGCCAAATGGGGTTTCAGCGTAACCGACGCGCTGTTCATCGCGCGGGCCGCTATCAGTACTTCGGGGACAAACACTTCCCCGCGTTTGAATTTTTCGCCGACAACGCTCATCCCCGCGATCAAGCTTTTTTCCAGAATGTCCGCGGCGGGAACTCCCGCGGCAAGGGCGTTTTGAACGGCCGTAACAATGTCTTTGGCCTTTCCCCTTTGCAGCAGTCCGGAAATTTCATTGTGGACAGCCGAAAAATCACTCATGCTCTTACTCCTGACGAAAAAGCTTTTCCCAAAACCCGGTTAATTTAATGGGGATCATCCTGCTAGTGAATTGCTACCCGGTAATATCCACCAGGCTGGGGCCGGCGGAACCGTTTCCCGGGGTATAGCCGCCGGGCCGGTACGGATTGGTCCGCAGGGATTTTATTTCTTCCCGAATTTCCAGCATACGCCGGGAAAGGATGTCCTTGTTCCGGCTGGAGCGGATCACCACCTCTTTTTTCAGGCTGTCCAGGGCGGATTTAAGGCCCAGCACCTCGGTTTCGCCGCCGTCAATATCGCCTGATACATCCGGGGCGGAAAGGCTGTGGTACATCTTGTCCAGGGGCACAATAACTTTTTGGATGGCTAAAATATCCGCCACGATTTTTTCTTCCAGTTCGACATGGGCGACAATCTCTTCGGCGCTGCCGGTTTCAATTACGTCCTTCTGCTTGTCCAGTTCATCGAGATAGGCGCGGAACCTGTCGCGCTGCTCCGCCAGAAGCGCCCGGAAACGGCGCAGAATGGCAACCCTTTGGTCCAGTTCGTTCTGGTCAAGTCCGGCCTTTGATGTTTTCGCCATAGTTTCTCCTTAACCGGCGATATTAACACCCATCGCCGGCCGGTTTGCCGTTTCCACAGGAGTTGTCGCGGCGATCTGGGCCCACGCGCTCCGCAGTTCGTTTGCCATATTGCGGACAATCGTGATTCGCCGCGGATCCTGCTTGACATTGGCCTCCAGCAGTTCCTGGTTGAACCAAGTGTAAAGGGAAAAAAGATTTTTGGCGATATCCCCGCCTTGTTCAAAGTTAAGGGACACCATAAGCTCGGTGATGATTTCCTGGGCTTTAAGAATTGCCTTGTTTATCTTCTCAATTTGCCCGGGGTCCTTTTTTCCCCCGGTATTCAGGGCCAGAAGCTCAAGACCGTGGTCCAGCTGCTTGACCATTTCATCGTAGAGCATAATTACAAGCTGCCCCTGGCTTGCCGTTTTTACCCTGGTTTCCCGGTACGCGGACAACTGGTTTGCGTAGGCCAAAATAATCCCCTCCGCAGGCTGATGCATTGAACCCTCCGGCGGTCTGCCGCGCCTCAGCCTAATAACATTATCCGGAAACCGCGGCTTCCGGGCAACTCCTGCTGAAAATCATGATTTTTACACGGGGGCATTCCCAAAACATCAGGTTTTGGAAAGACGAACTCCACATATACGCAAAAATCCACCAGGCGCGGCAGGCCCCGGCGTAACGATTCGGATCCTTATTGATCTATCGGCGGATAAAATTTCAGCATGAGGGATTCTTTTACGAAAATATACGTGGGGGAAATCGCTGACATGAAAGTACGCCGGGAATGTCTCATTAAGAATGGGATTGGCGTTCATCCACAAAACCGGGCGCTTTGACCGCCGGCGCCAACCCTCAAAAGAACCTGGTCCCGCGTTCGGCGGCGATGGTGGTGGACTCGCCGTGGCCGGGCAGAACGCGGATATCCCCGTCCAGGGCGAGGAGGCGCTTCAGACTCCGTTCGATTGCGCCCTGGTCGCCGCCGGGAAGGTCCACGCGGCCGCAGTTTCCCTGGAACAGGGTATCCCCGCTGAACATGATCCGCTGCTCTTCCAGCAGGAACACCACGGAACCCGGCGTGTGTCCGGGGGTACTCAGGACCTTGAAAGGGCCGGCGTAATCGCCATCCTCAAGTTCGCGTATGCCCTCTCCGGGCCGCGGCAGGCGGCTGCTATCCTCAAGGCCAAGGCTCTGTCCGTACAGGCGCGGGGCCTTGGGTCCCAGGTAGGGCAGGTCGTCCCGGTGGATGGCAATGGGCGCCTCCGGGTAGGCGCTGTGTATATCCGGCAGGGCAAGGATATGGTCAAAGTGGCCGTGGGTCAAAAGAATGTGGCCGGGTTTTAAGGCCAGCGCGTTAAACTGCGCTATAATGGTATCCGGCTCCGCGCCCGGATCGATAAGGGCGCAGAGCCGGGAGCCATCCCCGGATGGGCCATACACAACTATCCAGCAGTTGGTTTCGTTAGCCCCCAGGATGAGCTGTTTGATCTGGTATACTTCCACGGAGGAATATTACCCTGCGTATCTACGATTTTCTAGTGATAAGCCTTTTGGTTCTGTTCTGGTATGGACTGGTCCCCGTCGCGGGGGCCCTGGTAACCCGCCGCGCCTGGCGGTGTTTCCGCGCCCACTTCAACAGGCTGCGCCTGGCGCCCCTGTTGGATTACGCGGCGTATGTAAGCTGCGGCCGGACCCGGGAGGCCTCGTCCCCGGTTCCCCCGGGCAAACCCCCCGCCCCAAAGCTGTTCCGCCTTGCCGGCAGCTTTGAATCGATTACCGGCAATACCCTGTGGGTCAGGAGTCCCGATCTTACCATTCCGGTGTTTCTTCCGGGAGCCCAGGTTTACATGCTTCCCACTGAAGAGAAGGATGACCGGGAGGGCTTTGACATGGCCGGGGAAACGCCCCAGCGTCTGCGCCGGGACCAGGTCGCCACGCTGACCGGGGAAGCCCGGGTTTTTGTGGGCGGCGCCCTAAGCCTCCGGGACGGCCGCTGGGCTTTCGCGGTTACCCCGGAAAGCCCCCTCCAGGTTATTTTTTATACCGGGGATGACCGGATCATGGCCGCCAGGGTTATTCGGACAGGCCGCCACAGGAACGAATACTGGAACGGTGTTACCCCCTACGCTCTGGTCATGGGGGCCCTCTGCCTTATCGTTATGGCCGTTACGTTTCTGTCCCGGCCCGCTTTCCGGCTTACGGCAATCACCGCCTTCTGCGCCGCCTTTGTACCCCTCTACACGCTGGCGCCGCCGGGGCTTCTCTTGACTATCGCCTATCGCCGGCTTTGGCAGGGGGCCCGGATGTACCGTTCTTTCCGGGATCTGGTCCGGCTGCCCCTGATCTACAGTTCCGGCCGTCTTCCCAACGGGGATCCCTACGGCGTCCGCTGTTACCGGGACCTGCCGCGGGGAATCCCCCCGCTGGCGCCGGGAATGAAAAAACGCGAAAAGGAACTGTGGCATGTGTTCGGAGCGCTGGATTCCCGGGACGCCGGGACGCAGGTTCCCCGTGAACCCGATGACGGTTTTGCCGTTTTTGGGGCAACTCCGGGGGACCCTGAAAAACTGGCCCGCGGCTGCGTCCTCCGGGCCGGCGCGCTGGCGGTTCTTTCCTGGCTTTTACTGCTGGCCGGTGTCGGCTTAAACGCGTTCCTTATCGGGCAGATCGTTACCCTGCTCAGCGGCCAGGGTTAGGTCCGGAGTTTCCACCGGCGGGGCGTCTTCGCCGTCCGCCGCGTCCCTGTCTTCGGTTTCCCCTTCCCGTTTGGTATGGGCGTAGTTCACCGCCAGGGTCCGGCCGCGAAACAGCGTGCCGTTCAGAGCCTCTATAATTTTGTCCGCCACCGTATCCCGGACCTGCACAAACGAATAATTGTCCAGGATCCGTATGGACCCAATATCTTCCCGCTCAACCTGCGCGGCATTGATAATAAGCCCCAGAATTTCCCGGGGGAACAGTCTGCGGTTTCGCCCTATGCTGATAAAAAGCCGCGTTGATTCTTCTTCCGTCAGAATAACCTTGTCCGCCGGATTGTAGGCCGTCTCTGTCGAAGCGTCCGGACTCAGGCGCCCCCCCCGGTTGTCCCGGCCCTGGCGCGCTTCGTTCCGGACAGGAGCCTTTGGTTTTGTCCTGAGCCCCTCCCCCCGTTCCCAGCGGGAATTGGGCCGGCTCTGCTCCTGATCGTAGAGCATCAAAAGATATGCCGCGGTCCAGGACCGGCGAAAAAAGGGGACGCCTTTTTTCAGAAGCAGACGGTATTCGTTAAGAAGCTGGGGATTAGCCTCTTCGCGTAGTTTGTCCTGAATAAAGGCGATTTTCCGTTTTACTTTTTCCGTGTCAACTGTAAAGGTCATTTTTAGTATCCCGGCATTGAACTTTAGCTTAGCTTGACATATTGCATTGTAAAATTCAATCGGCCCCGGGTCCTGGGGTATTGCCGGAAACGGATAAGCGCTGAGGCGGGTTATTTCTCCCTGTCCCGGTCAAAGCCCAGGGCAAATTGCGAAATCATCTCATCAATATATTTTTTCGATTTGATACCGTAGGATTCCAGCGCCCCGCTGTCGAATTGGTCGTAGGTAACGTTCTTTTTTTCGTATTCGCAGAACATGTTTGCCAGGTACACCGCCTGGACCAGATTCCGGTATTTAATATCCGCCGATTCAGGGTCGTGGTGGAAGCGGATGGACGTAACCAGCGGTTCGGGAAAATTCCACTTTTCCGCGATAAGGGCGCCTATTTCCGCGTGGTTAAGCCCGGCGGACAGGTCCTCGAACATGGACAGGGGCAGGCCCTTTTCCTGGCAGAACTTGCGGATGTTGAGCAGCAATTCCGGGTGAACGTTGGAAAAGACAATTTTCCCCATGTCGTGAAGGATACCGCCCACATACACATCGTCCAGCAGGTTCTTTTCCCGCTTGAAATTTTTGGCCAGGTTGTAGGCGTAAAAAGCTACTCTGTAGGAATGTTCCCACAGGGCCTTCTTTTCCGCCGTGTTGTTCCCCAGGATCCTCTGGGTTCCGTAGGAGTAAAGCAGGTTTTTTATGCCCCGGATGCCGACCATTTTAACCGCTTCCGCGATGGTATCCACCCGCTTTATCAGCATATATTGGGCGGAATTGACGATTTTCAGCAGATCCGCCGTCATCGCCGGGTCCTGGGAGATGTGCCGGGCGATGTTTCCCATGTCGGACTTGGGGTCGTTAATCAGCTTCTGGATTGTCAGAATATTTTCCGGAAACTGGGGCAGAGAGTTCACCTGATCCACCACGGTTCTGGCCAGCAGCGAAAGGTTTTCCACATGGGTCTTGTCCAGGGGAACGATAAGCCGGGCAATCGTCTCTTTTTCCGTGGAAAGTATGTCGAAACAGTCCTCGTCAAGGCCCATTTTTTTAAGCATCAGGACCAGAATCACCAGGCCCAGGCCGGCGCCCTCCGAGTTGTCAAGCACCTGGGAAAGGGCGTCCTCCAGCGAGTTGTACTGCCGGGAGCGGGCCAGCTTGTCGTGAATACGGATAAGCTCGGTCTTGGTTACGGCCACATTGTTGCGGACTTCAATGTTAATAACATTCTTCTTGATCTGCATTATCAGTTTGATGTAAAGGCCTTTTTCTTTTTGTAACTGCAGATAATGGACTATATTGTTGAGGGTATCTTCTTTGAAAGTGGCCATTCCGGTTTTGTAATCTTCGGAATTCGCCAAATCCAAACCCCTTTCGGTAAAGTATACCCGTTTGGTATTGGCCTTTTTGGCATTTACCGCCAGTTCCTGGACGCAATAGACGACATAATCCTTCAGCTTTTCCTGATCAACCTGTTTAAGAAAAACCGCTAGAACCCGATCGATATAAACTTCGATTTCGTGAGGCAGGGTAAAGGTGGTTATTGTCAGAGGTATACCCGACTGAACAGCCTTTTTTACCTTAACCTCATCAACAACCAATTCCTGCATTGAAGCCATAGTTTCTATTCCTTCCTGATACGGACAATGTTAATTAGTGTTTGTCCATAATGTAGACACATTATGGACAAACTTCCTTAAAAAACGCATTTTCGCAGCCCTTAGGCGAGAAAATGCAAGGTCTGTCCGCAAAGTAACCGACTTTGTGGACAGACACTAATTATCGTCATTATTTTAAAATAACAATACCTTTGACACAAAGACACGCAGCCCATTACAATGATGTACCAACTTATACGGAGCCGCAACAGAGATGCAGGAACTGAGAATTCTAATATGTCTGGTCGTCCTTTTTCAATTTTTTGCCCTGGTTCGGCCCTTCATAAAGGGACTCCAAAACATTGAGGGACTCAGTTGGCTGCCTCTCCTGGCGCTGGGTATCATCACCGCGATTTTTCCCGCCTATGGATTCCGCCCCGAATGCGTCCCACTATTATTTTACACAATTATTCTAAGTATTATCAATATCCCGGCGATAATTTTATATCTGGGACGGTTTCAAAATGATATTTTTTTGGAACGGCGGCTTGTTTTTACTCTTTCTTTTATTGTTTTGCTGATTCTGACTGCGGGAATAGCTTTTTATTTTATGCCGGTCCGGGAAACAACTTTGGAACACAGGGGAATTGTCACCCAAACGATCAGGGATCGGGCCCGGAACGCCGAATTATTTCTCCGTATCCATACCGGGAAGGCCCGGCCCGCAAATGCTCCCGCCGGAGTTCAAGCGCCGGATCCGGCGGAACCGCTGCAGCCCCTTATGGTGCTGGTTCCCCCCGTATGGGGTTCGGTGATAATGATAGACGGGATTTGTCAGGCCATCGCCGGGCGGGGTTTAACGGCGCTTACCTATTCCCGGCGGGGCTTTGATTCGCCGGCGGTGGAAAACCAGCGTAGATTCGGCCTTTCCCCGGTAAAAAACGCCGGTATTCTCCGGGCCCTTGCCATGGGAACCGGTTCCGGATCAGCCAATGCCGCCGGCCGGGTCCTGGAGGAAGAACGGCGGCGGGACATACAATTTCTCCTCTCGTATATAGCCAAAAACAAACCGCCGGCCCTGGCCGGAACGGACTTGAACTGTATTTTTATCGCCGGATACGGCGCCGGGGGAGCGGCCCTGGTATCTTTGAGCGCTTCCGGGGACTTTATCGCCCAAAACCCCGCGCTTAAAGGCATTATTGCGGTAGAAAGTCCCCTTTTCCCGGTTTCGGAGGGAGAAAAACAGGAAATGGCGGCGGAAAAGACCGGCTGGTTCGCTTCGGTAAAGACCGAGCTGGGGGCATGGTTCGCCGGCATCGGAGCCAAAAAGACAAACGGCGCGGACGCCGTACCCGGCCCGAAACTTCCGGTTTTGTTTATCCTCTCCGACTGGATACAGTACTCCCGGTACCGGGACGGCCGTTACAAAACCATACTTCGGGCCTTCCACGGAGCGGAGGAACCCGCCGTTCTTGCGGCAGTCCCCGGAGCGGGTCCGGCGGACTATTCCGACAGCCCCGAAAAATATCCGGTTTATTCGGTCCTCTTCCCGGGAAAAGAAAGGGACCTTTGGAAGAGCGAAGATTTTGCCGCCGGAACCGCCTCCCTGGCGGCCAATTTTGCCTCCCTGGTACTGGAAAGGGGACCGCAGAATATATCCCTGACCGGCGTTTCCCGGCCGGCGGCGGGACGCTCCAAACTGAGCGAAAAGATTCATATTGAAACCAGGGGGGCCTGGAATTTACCCGCCAGGGAGTATATACTGGGACAATGATAACAAAAAATGCGGATCTGTTTTTTAGAAGCATCCTGGACATTGAAGGTTTTAGTTCCCTGGACAGTTCTCTTAACGGTATTCAGGCAGATAATGACGGCGGAGCCTTTGCCAAAATTGCCTTTGCCGTTGACGCCAGCCTGGAAACTTTTGAGCGGGCCGCCGCCTGCGGCGCCGGAATGCTCTTCGTACACCACGGCCTTTTTTGGGGGAAGCCCCTCAAGATAAGCGGCAGCCACCGCCGGAGGATCAAGTCCCTCTTGGACCACAACCTTGCCCTGTATGCGGCCCACCTTCCCCTGGATCAACATCCCGGCCTGGGAAACAATGCGGCTCTGGCGGAACTGCTGGGGATCGAAAATCCCGAGCCCTTTGGCTTGTATCACGGTAAAAAAATAGGCTATAAAGGAAAATTAAAAGAGCCCTTGACCATAGAGGCGGCGGTAAGGCGCATCTCTTTTAAGGACAGGCCTCCCTTGGGGGTGTATCCCTTCGGCAAAAAGGAAAGCCTGAACTGTGCGGTAATCTCCGGCGGCGGGGCCCGCGAGGCGCTTCAGGCCATTGATGAGGGGATCGACCTCTACGTTACCGGAGAGGCCTCCCACAGCGTGTATCATCAGGCTTTGGAATCGGCCCTTAATATGATAGCCGGAGGGCACTACTCCACCGAGGTATGGGGAGTACGGAAGATGATGGAGCGCTGCGCCTCCGGTCTGGATGTTGACGTTGAATTTATCGATGTACCCACAGGGTTATAATACCGCCCAAAAGGCGCAAATACAAAAGGACTATACATGAACAAATTTAAAGCGCTGCCCTTTGGCCTGACCGGCCTGATTATTCTGGCGGATCAGCTGGTAAAAGCCTTTATTGTCAAAAACTGGCCCAGCGAAGGAATGTTTATCGCCGATGTGTTCCATAACGATTTTCTGTGGATTATTCATGTACGGAATAAAGCCATTGCCTTTAGTTTGGGCAGTAATCTGCCCGATGTAATCCGGCCCGCCCTGTTCATCATACTGCCCCTGCTGGTGCTGGGCTTTTTGGTATGGTACTATGTCCGTTCCAATGACTTTACCTGGCTTCAACGCTGGGCCGTGGCGGGAATTATAGGGGGCGGCCTGGGCAACCTGATAGACCGTATCATAAGGCCCGCGGGGGTAGTGGACTTTATCAGCGTTAATTTTTACGGCTTCCTGGGACTTGACCGGTGGCCCACCTTTAACATTGCCGATGCCAGCGTGGTGATCTGCGGCCTTATCCTGCTGGTTTCAATTTTGATTTCCCCAAAACGGCCTTCCGGAACCATGCGCTAAGGGCGGCGCCAAGGAGCTGATATGAGCAAAAGAACCAATACCCTCTGGTTTATTCTGGGAGCGACCCTCTTTAACATTCTGCTTACCCTGTTTTGCTTTATCACCCTGTTGTTGCTATACGCCCGTTTCCTGGCGCCTCTGCTGCCGGAGGAACGGGCCGCCTGGGGGTTTCCGGTTATTTTTACCGGGGCGATGGCGCTGTCCTTTGTGATTTACCGGATCGTACTAAAGCAGACAATGAAAAAAATCAACTTCAATGAACATCTGGCCCCTATTTTTAACCGGGCCCCGGAAAAGTCCGCCGATCAATAGCCGTCGGACAGGGAACGGTTGACATCCCGCTGGTACAGTTCCTGGTAGATGTAGCTGCGTCCCTTTAGTTTTTCTTTAATAGGTTTGGAGAAGGGCAGATAGCGCCAGAAAATGCCCCGGACTTCCTTGTCGAGCTTCTGAATCGCCTCGCTCTCCTTGGTCATCCAGAGAATGTAGTCCTGTATAAAATATTCCTTTACGTCGCCCTTTAGTTTTTTTGCGGTAAACCACTGATAGTAATTGCCGGTCAGGCCCTCTTCCATCCAATAGTAGGAGGCCTTTTCTTTCGCCACCTGCCAGCGGAGATCCGCCACGGCGGAAAGGACGGCGATGGGCAGATTCTTGGGATACATGGGCAGGGCGATACGGCCCCGGCTGGTGGCCCGGTTAAAGCGGTCGAAGGGTTCCCAGCAGATACCCATATCCCCATAACTGGGGATCAGCACTACATAGGGAACAATGCGGTTAAGCCGGTTTTTGTAGGACCGGCAGAAAGCTTCCGCATCAATACTTTCTATCCAGGTAAGCTGGGCAATTACATTCTCCCGAAAGGCAATATCGTTGGGACTGCACCGGAAGTATTCGCCGGTAAGGAGGGGAAAATGATTCCCCTGGCGGCCTATGGTCAGCTTTGCCATTTGGCGGACCGTGTCAAATTCGGTATCCACCGCCCGCACATCCACGGCAGCGCCGCCCCCTTCCTCTTCAATCTTATCCAGCAGGGTACGGACATCGGCATCGGCCTGGTAAAAATCCCGGACAAAAACTTCCAGCTCCCGGTCCGATTTGACCAGATTCTTCAGCAGTTCCTGAATCTCCCCAAAGGCCCGCTTTTGAAGCTCGCTGTAACAGGCGCTGACATCGGGAAAGTTATCCAGGGGAAAATGGTCGGAAATGATATTGACCCGTTCTTTAAGGGCCCGCTCCAGGTTAAGCCGCTCCTCATCCTTGGCTTTAAGCAGGCTTTTGGCGCCGTCCCGCTTGCCGGTAGCCTTTTCCAAAAGCTGCTGCAGGCGAATCTGGGTATTGTTTTTGGCAATCCTGACCTCATCGGTGGCGGAATTGCGCACCACTCCGGTTCCCACCGCCTTGAGCCACTCATCCAAATAGTAGATAGGCTGGGAAAGTTCGTTGTCTACCACCAGCTTGGCAAAAAAGGTCCGGTCGCCGGCGTTAAGAAAGGTAGGATGCAGGATGCCGAAACGGAGGAGGTACTTCTTTGGATCCGGCAGCCGTCCCGGCGCTTTGCGGGCCACCCCCAGCAGAAAATCCCAATAGGCGGTTACCAGCTGCTGCCTAAAGACGCTCCGGTCCTTGGGATCCTTGCAGTTAACGTATTTTTGCAGGATGGCGTGGACCCGCTGGGCAATGTCCCCTTCGCCGCCAAGGGCCGTTTTATAGTAGCTGGGATCGTTAAAGGCATTATGGGGAACCTCTTCAAAACGTTTGGCGATTTCGGGAAAACCGCCGGCGTTAAGATCCACCTCGGCTTCGCCGGGGACATCCGAAACATCGGTCTGTTCATCGAAGAGCTTATCATAATCGGGGGGCGGCGCAGTGGAAGACTCTGCGGCGGAAGGCTGTGCGGAATTTCCAATCAGCGCTGCTATTTCAGGGTCCATATCCCCCTGGAACACAATATCCTGACCCATACTATTATGGTATAAGGTTTCGTTTTACCTGTCAACGGAACATGAAGAACATAAAAATAAGGGAAACAAAGCTATTTAAGCTATTTTTTATATTCTTCTCATAATCCTTTAGCATTTCCTGTCTATATTTTCCCCGAAAGCAGGGGGGCCCGGAGCCTTCCCAAATATGTTAGGAGGATTTTATGAGAAAAGTACTGGTTCTTCTGTTCATTGCCGCCGGGGCAGGCCTGTTTGCCCAGGATATCAAGTTTGACGGCTACTTTAACAGCGGCGTCGGACTGATTTCGAGCGACAGAAAGGAGATGAGGGGAGGCGAAGAGGAAACCGTTTACCCCAAGTTTAAGGCCTTTGGGACCGATTCCGAACAGTGGGGCTACCGCTTCCGCCTGAACGGATCCTTTACCAACAAGGACGGCAATGCGGGCTTTAAGTTCCGGCTCCAGTCCCAGGCCCGGACGGACAAAAACGGCTGGATCGGCCTTCCCTATGCCTACGGCTGGGTAAGTTTTTTTGACAAACGGTTTACCCTTAACGGCGGCATCGTGGACAACGGAACCTGGAACTCGGGGGGCGCCATTCTGGACGAAGACATGGGCGAAGGCCTGGGCATCCTGGCGGCGGCATCCCCCATAGAGGGCCTTAACCTGGGGATAGGAACCTATCTGATAAATACCCAGAGCGGCAGCAATAACAACGCCCTCTACGAAAACGACAGCGCCGGGATTAATTTCTCCGGTGTAGACGTAACCCCCTGGAACGCCAAGTATACCTTCAACGTTGGATATACTATGGAGGATATGATAAAACTCAGCGCCGTCTACCGCCTTAAAAACAAGGCCGGCGGCGCCCCCAACACCGACTATACCTCCGACTATCAATACGGAGGCCGGGAGGAATCGAGCCGCGCCATTCTTGCGGCGAAGCTCCTCATGGTCGAGAATCTTACCGCCGTAGTCGAGGCGGAGATTGACAAGATGGAACATTTCAAAAGCCTGGGGAACTTCAATGTCTATGAAACCCTGGGCTACAAGGCGGGAAACCTGGGCGTGGGTCTTAATATGGCTCAGTACACAACCCAGAACGACACCGCCGACGATCTGGGCCTCCGCTTTAACCCCTGGGTCAGCTATGCCATCAAGAGCGTCGTGCCCCGGCTCGATCTGGTCTACTTTAACGCCGGTATCCCTGAGAACGTAAGCAGTACCAGCGATGACTGGAAATACTACCGCAGGGGTTATAAGGCCAACTACAACAACGACTACCACACCTTTACCATCCGGCCTTCAGTGAAGTTCAACCTGGATTCCAAGACCTTTGTGGAAATCGGCGACGCCTTCAGCTACATTATGGCCGGCGACGGGGACTTTACCCAGGCCGGCGACACAGACAACGACAGCAGGCTTATCAACGTATTCTACGTTGACTTTAAGTGGAGCTTTTGATCCTCTCCTCCTGTTATTTAAAAATAAAGGCCAGAGCCCGGCTGTTCAGGATTTTTTCCTGAACAGCTCTTTTTTTGCGGAAAATGCCGCCGCCTTTGACCCAGGGGCTATAGCCCGCGGTCCAGAGGCTAAGGCTTTTATCTCCGATGGGGTACATACCGGTACAGGAAGGACGGCGTATGCGTTCAAATGGGCTGTCCCGGGCCCGCCCGGATGTCCGGGAGACGCGCCGGGTCCGGGTTGGGCGCATGGCGGCGGACCCGGACCCGGTCCGGCCGCTTTCCTTTGCGGTCCGCGGTTCCCCGCTTTTTATTTGACAGCGCCGCCCGGCTGTGCTAACATAAAGGCCGGTTCCAAACGGAGGCCCGCCATGAAGGCAGCGTATAATTCCTTTTATAGCAACGAATTACCCCCCCCCCCCCCCCCCCGTGGGTTTCCGGGGATGAAGGCGGGCCTGCTCCTGGCGGCGGCAATCCTCGCCGCCCTGACGCTGGCCGCCTGCGACGACTTTAACCGCCCGCTTAAAGAAGAAACCGGCTTTTATCTTGACCTTACCCCGGTAAGTACTTGGGCGGAACTGGAAGCCGCGGCGCAGAAGCCCGCTACAAAAATTATCGCCGTGACCCGTAGTTTCCCCGCCGAAGGCCCCGCCACGATACCCATAAACCACGCCCTTACCATTACCGCCATGCCCGGCGTTGCGGCGGAAATTACCCGGCAGGGTGGTTTTAACGACTCTTTTTTCGATGCCGGGACCAACGGGCGGCTGACCCTGGGCCATCCGCTGGGAGGCTTCGCTGCCCTTGACGGCGGCGGCACGGACAGTAACGGGGACGGGTATACGGATGCTGTGACAGACAACGATTCTCTTGTTAAAGTTTCTGGCGGCGTTTTGATACTGCGTGACGGCGCCGCGCTGCGGAATAATGGTAAGGCATCAGTGGGAGGAATAATCTACGGCGGCGCGGTGCGGGTTCAGTCGGGCAGCTTCGAAATGAACGGCGGAACCATCAGCGGGAATACATGGGCCATACACGGAGGCGGCGTCTATGTTGGCTCCGCCGGCCGGTTTATTATGAACGGCGGGACTATCGGCGGGAATAAGACTTCTCCGGGCAATGGCAGCGGGGTGTATGTGGCGGGCGGCGGCGATTTCACCATGAAGGGCGGAACCATCGGCGGGAATTCCGGCGGACAAGGCAGCGGAGTGTATGTGTACGGCGGCGATTTCACCATGAGCGGCGGAACTATCAGTGGCAATAGCAACGGTTACCGGGGCGGTGGAGTAGGTGTTGTCAGTTCAGGCAGCTTTACCATGAAGGGCGGAACCATCAGTCAGAATAGCACGTCAGACTCCTTCAGTTTCGGCGGCGGGGTGTTTGTGGACGGCACAGGCAGTATCTTCACCATGGACGGGGGGACCATCAGCGGCAATACGACCGGCGGCTACGGCGGCGGGGTATGTGTGTCCTCCGGCGGCGGTTTTACCATGGACAGGGGAACCATCGGCGGTAATACGGCCGCCGGCAACGGCGGCGGGGTGTCTGTGTACTACGGCACAAACACTTCCTTCGACATGAGCGGAGGAACCATCAGCGGGAATACGGCCGCCGGCAACGGCGGCGGGGTGCATGTGTACAACGGCGGTTTCACTATGGACGGGGGGACCGTCAGCGGCAATACGGCCGCCGCCTCCGGCGGCGGGGTGTTTGTGGACGGCGGCTCCTTCACAAAAGCGGCGGCGCCCGGCTGTATTATCTACGGTTCCGGTGAAGGCGAAAACACAAACACCGCCGATTCCGGCAACGGCCACGCGGCGTATGTGAACGATTCTTCCAAAAAACGGAACAGTACGGCGGGGCCGGATATCGGCCTTGACAGCGGCACAGACGACAACTGGGATTAAGCGGCGGGGAACCGGAAAGGGCGGGGCATAGATGTAGTTCGCCTATACGCGGGGACGGCGGCGGCGGGCTATAGCCCGCGGACCATCACGAACGGAAGAAGCTGTCGAATCGCAAGTTCATGTAGTTCGTTAGGTTCGTGGTTAAATTCATTCCGCCCTGTACTGCGGGATATTATTTCATTGAGCTGTCGAAACTCGGCGCAGTGATGGAAAAGCCGGTTGAGGAAATGACGTCGGCGGAGATGTGGGGAATTTTCTTTGGACACGGGAACGAACCGGAATACCGCGGGCTGTTGAACAAGATGATTTCGGTGAAGGGGGAGATTAAAATGGCGAATGAACTGCTTATGAGCATTAGCAAGGATGAGGTAGAGCGGGCGCATTACCGTTCGCGTAAAATGTTCCGGATGGATATGGAACATGACCGGGCGGTGAGCCGCACTGAAGGCCGCATTGAGGGTCGCGCTGAGGGCATCACTGAGGGTCGTATTGAGAAAAGTCAGGAAATCGCACGAAACCTTTTAAGAATAGGTGTTCCCCCCGATACTGTTGAAAACGCAACCGGCCTGAGTCGTGCGGAAATTGAAAAACTACGCACGGAGAACTAAGAGTAAAATCGACAGCTAAA
>JAISLX010000054.1 GCA_031277045.1 Treponema sp. | reverse complement strand
GGTTTAAGGTGCGGTTTTATAGACTCGCTGTAGAGCCGCGCCTGTTTTTCATCATTGATAAGAATCATTATAAAGTCCGCCGCCTCCGCCGCCTCCGCCGCCGTTTTGACGGTAAGTCCAGCAGACTCGGCTTTTTTCCACGATTTTGAGCCCTCGTAAAGCCCTACAATGACTTTTATCCCCGATTCTTTCGCATTCAGGGCGTGCGCGTGCCCCTGCGAACCATATCCGATTACAGCGACGGTTTTGCTTTTAAGCGCTCCCAGATCGCAGTCTTTTTCATAGTACATTATTGCCATAATTGCCTCCAAATTATTTTATGGTACACCGCAGACGGCGGTTTTGTGAAGTACGGCGTAAAATGGCAGGCATTTTTGCCGCCGGGCTGCCGGTTGACAAAATTATTTTAAAAGTTATTTTAAAAATAGGAAATGTAATGAACCTCCCCAACCTGAAGAGGGGCGGGGGGGGGGGGGGATCGTCTCGAAATTGCCCCATGCTTGAGTTTTTGATGATTTTTGTTGATATGAGGGGGCGTACAACTTAACATAAAAAAAGGAAGGATAAGGCGGGGGAGCAGACCCACTGCAAATAAATAGGAGATTGAAATGAAAATTCTGCAATTAGTAAAAAAGGTGCCGGGAGGGCTCATGGTGGTACCCCTGCTTTTGGGGGTGCTGTTAAATACCTTTTTCCCGGGATTCTTGGTTATCGGCGGGTTTACGACAAGCCTCTGGAAAACCGGTGCGACCACGCTGATCGCGATGTTTCTGTTTTGTAACGGCGCACAGATCAACGTGAAACAGGCGGGACAGCCGGTGATCAAGGGCTTGCTCCTCACCCTGGTGAAGTTTCTCATCGGCGCCCTTCTGGGGATTTTGATAAACAAGACCTTTGGCCCGGCGGGGGTACTCGGGCTCGCACCCCTCGCGATTGTCGGTGCGGTGACCAACTCTAACGGCGGGCTCTACGCAGCATTGGCGGGGGAGTTCGGCGATTCGACCGATGTCGGCGCGGTGTCTATCCTTTCGATAAATGACGGCCCCTTTCTCACGATGGTAGCCTTCGGGGTATCAGGGCTTGCCAACATCCCCGCCCTCGCGCTGGTCGCCGCGATTCTACCCATAGTGGTGGGCTGTATACTCGGCAACCTAGACGAAGACCTGCGCAAGTTCCTTGCCCAGGGCACCACGGTGGCGATTCCCTTCTTTGCTTTTCCCCTAGGCGCGGGGCTTAACCTCGCGCAGCTTGCCTCGGCGGGCCTACCGGGGATCCTCCTCGGCATCCTGTGCACCTTGTTGACCGGCCTTGGCGGCTACCTCGTGATGAAGCTCATCAAGTCCGATCATCCGGCAGCGGGAGCCGCCATTGGGACGACCGCCGGGAACGCGGTAGGTACCCCCGCCGCCCTTGCCGCCGCCGATCCGAGCCTCGCGGGGATCGAAGCGGCTGCCACCGTTCAGGTTGCCGCAGCCATTATTGTCACAGCGATCCTCTGCCCGATTCTGGTAAGCTGGCTGGACAAGATGGAAAAGCGCCGGATTCGCGCTGCGGCCTGACGAACTAACATGAAAGAACATTATCTTATTGTCGCCGATGATTTTACCGGCGCGAATGATACGGGGGTCCAACTGCGCCGCCGGGGAATACCGGTGAGTGTTGTTTTTTCAGGCGCTCTGGTTACCGGGGAAGATTCCTCGGTGATTGACACAGAGTCCCGCGCTCTTTCCCCACAGGATGCCTACAAAAGGGTCTCCGAAGCGGTTCACGCGGTCACTTTTGGCAAATTTGCCCAGGTCATGAAAAAAGTCGATTCCACTCTGCGGGGCAATATCGCCATGGAAACCAAGGCGCTTGACGAGGCATTCAAGAGCGAGCTTGTTGTTTTTGCGCCAGCCCTGCCCGACCTGGGGCGGACTACGGTTGACCGGATTCACCGGCTGAACGGGACGCCGGTGGCCCGGACCGAATTGGCCCGGGATCCCAAGACGCCGGTGGTGGAAGACGATATTCAAAAGATCATGGCCGACACCTTTGACGAAAAGGTCATACACATTGGCCGCGCGGCGGTGGAGGGGGGTACCATTGACTTTTCAGGGGCCCGGGTCTTTACCTGTGACGCCTCGACCAATGCGGATATGCGCCGCATCATCCGATCGGCCCTAACTACGGGAAAACGGGTGCTCTGGGTCGGGACGGCGGCTATGGCGGATAACCTGCTGGCGGTGAACCATACCCTGCCACCGGCCCTGGGGGTAGTGACCAGCCTCAGCTCGGTCACCCGGGACCAGGTGCGGTATGCGGAAAACCAAGGGATTAAGGTTGTCCAGTATCCCATCCACGATATTCTTGACCACAAGGCGCAGCCTGAGGATTTCGCCGCACCGGTGATTGAAATCCTTAAAGCGGGACGAGATGCCATCCTGGTCTCCGCCTCTACCTACGATCCCCTGTCCATGGAACGGAGCGCCGAAGCGGGGATGCGCCAGGGATTTTCAAAAGAAAAGGTCAGCGAATATATACAGACTTCCCTGGGGCCCGTGACGAAAAATATCCTGGAGGCGGTACCCGTGTCCGGTCTTTTTCTTTCCGGCGGCGATACGGCAATCGGCTTTTTTAACGCGACGGGGGCCCAGGGTTCTTCCATCATTACCGAAATCGCCGTGGGCATCCCCTTGATGCGCCTGAGGGGCGGTCCCTTTGAGGGGATCAAGGTGATTACCAAGGCGGGCGCCTTTGGCAAAGAAGACGCGATTTTTTATGCCCTGCGGAAATTACGCGAGGCGGATGAGCGAGGGAACAGATGAAAAAACCAGTGTTGGGGATCAGTATCGGAGACCCTGCGGGGATTGGCCCAGAAATTACCTTTAAGGCATTGGATCGGTCGGATATTTATGAGGAATGCGTCCCCGTGATCTACGCGGATACCGTCGTGCTGGAAGACACGGCGGCAATAACGGGCAAGGGTTTTACCCTGCGCCGGATCACCGATCCGAAAGAGGCGGCGGGGACCCGGGGGCTTATCGATTATATCGATCCCGGGATCCTCAAAAAGGGGGACTATACCTATGGCGCGGTGGGCGTAAAATCCGGGGAGGCGTCGTTTCAATATGTGGTTGCCGCGATTAAGGACGCCCTGGCCGGATCGACGGTGGGGGTGGTGACCGGCCCGATAAACAAAGAGGCGATAAATCTCGCGGGCCATCATTACGCGGGACATACGGAGATCTTTGCCGAGTATACCAAGACGAAGAACTACGGGATGCTACTTTCCGGCGGTGGCCTCAAGGTGATCCACGTGACGACCCATGTTTCGATGAAACAAGCCTGCGATCTGATGACAAAAGAAAAGGTATTGAACACCATCCATCTCGCCGACCTCGCGCTGAAACTCATGGGCCGGGATCCCCGCCGGATCGGCGTGGCGGGGTTTAACCCCCACGCATCGGAAAACGGTTTGTTCGGTAGCGAGGAGGCGGCGGGCATCATCCCCGCGATTGAGGCGGCAAAGGCGGAAGGGCTTGACGTGACCGGCCCAGTCCCGCCGGATACAGTCTTTGTTAAGGCCATGGGAGATCAGTTTGATATTGTCGTGGCGATGTATCACGATCAGGGGCATATCCCACTCAAACTATGCGGTTTCCGCATGGATCCGCAAACCGGACTGTATTCGCAGATTAGCGGGATCAATACAACCATCGGCTTGCCCATCATCAGGACTTCGGTTGATCACGGCACCGCCTTCGGGAAAGCGGGGAAGAACCGCGCTAATGAGGAGAGCATGATTGACGCCCTCAAAATGGCAATCACCTTTGCGAAAAACTGGAAACCCGGAACCTGAATACCCCCGGAGGAGGTATTTTCGGAGTTTTGCCTATGGCAAAACTCCCCGGATTGGCCCGGAATTGCGGTTCCAATGAACTCCGGCTTGCCCTGGCGTTGCTACGCAAGCCGGATGGTCAGGTTAAACCCGCAGGATGGCCTTCAGCATAAACATGGGGCTGACCCGGTACCGGACTAGTTCTTTTTCGTCGTAGACCCGCCTCCCTATATCCGTGTCGCAGATGATTTTACTGAACCCCGCCCGGAGGAGGGCGTCAAAGTCCCACTGGGGGCGGACCAGCCGGCACATGGGCATAGTACGGCGGTAATCCAGTTCCGCATCGGTGTACCCCGGCGCCTCCTCGCCGAACCGCCGCCGGTAATCCTCCATTGACCGCTCGTATTCCCGCATCACCTCCTCGTCAAAGAGGCGCAGGTTCCAGTTTGCGTCAAAAATCACCAGGCTTCCGCCGGGTTTCAAAATCCGCTTCCACTCGGCGTATGCCTTGTCCGCGTCAAACAGCGTCCAGGTAACGTTGCGGCTTATCACGAGGTCGAAAGCGCCGTCCGGGAAATCCGTGGCGTGGCTGTCCATAAGCCTGAAGACCGCCTTCGCCCCTTCCTGTTCCGCGTTGACCCGGGCACAGGCGAGCATCTTTTCGGTGCAGTCAATCGCCGTTACGCGGTGCCCTTCCAGCGCAAGCAGGATGGCGAAGAACCCCGGCCCTGTGCCGACGTCCAGTACGTCCAGGGCGCCGCTGGTACCCGTGTTTTCCCGGATAAGCGTAAGCCAGGCCTCCCGCTTAAAGGAATGTAAGTCCCGCCGCACCGACTCGCTGTAGTTCGCCGCCCCCGCAGTCCAGTTGGCGAGGAGCTTTTCTTCCAGGCTTCCGGGAACCGTGCCGCCGGAAACCGTACTATTATTTAACATCCAGCTTCTCCCACGCTACCGGCGCGTAGTTGTTCACCCCTATCTCGAAGTCCTTTACTTTCCCGGGGTTTACTGCAAAGGCTGTTGTAGGATGATACACGGGAATCGTCAACGCCTCGGCGCTGATAAAGCTGAACACCTTGTCGTAGTTGGCCTGCCGTTCGGCATCGTCAAAGGATGCCAGGGTTTTCAAAATATCGTTGTACAGTCCCTCGTCGAACCATGCGTTGCCCACGCCCTTTTCCAGAGCGGTGGGCGCGGGGCCGAACAGTTCCAGAAGGGAACTGTGGGGTACCCAGGAATCCGAGGCGGTTCGTCTGAGGCATATATCGAACTGCCGGGTGGTAAGGCTTATCTCCTCGTAGCCGTTCTTGTCGAAGACGTTCAGGTTTGTCTTGATGCCCACCTCGGCAAACTGGGACTGGATAAACTCCGCCAGGGGCTTCCATTCGGGAAACTCGCCGGTGGAAAAGACAAAGTTGAATTCCAGCCTGGTATCCCCCTTTTCCCGCACCCCATCTCCGTCTGAATCGGTATAGCCCGATGCCTCAAGCAGTTCAATGGCTTTATTCTTGTTATATGGGGCGCAGTAGTTATTTTGGGGAGTCGTGTAGGGCGTATCCGCCTGATACAGCCCCTTGGCCGGAAGCCCCGCGTCATCGAACAGGTCATGGGCGATGCCGTTCTTGTCGATGGCGTAGTTCATCGCCAGCCGTACGTTCCTGTCCTGAAACACCGGCAGGGTTTCGTTGAAGCCTATGAAGTGGGCGCACAAGGTGCCTCTGATGAAGGTCTCAAAGTCCGGGTTGGCTTTTAACTCCGGAATGCTTTCCATGGGAATCTTCGCCACCATGTCGCCGCCCAGGAGGTCGATTTCACCGCTCTGCAAGGCCAGCACCCGGGCCTGGCCGTCGGTAATCACCTTGAACCGGATCCGGTCAACCTTGGGTTTCTCGCCCCAATAATAGGGATTGGGGACGAGAGAGAACTCCTCATCCTTCACATAGGTGTCTATCATCCACGGGCCGGTTCCCACGGGGGACTTGAATACAATATCCCCGCTTTCCCCGTCCGTTACCGAAGCGGGGGAGAGGAAGCGCACGGGCCGGGGATAGGTAAGCTCGGTGAGGATGGTATAGACAGCGTTCTCAAACACGATTTCCACGGTGTACTCATCCAGCGCCTTCATCGAAGATACCTTGTTGGAGACCAGCACGGCGTGGCGGCTGTTGTTCACCCAGCGCTTCATGTTGAAGATGACCGCCTCCGCGTTAAAGTCCGTGCCGTCTGAAAACTTCACTCCCCGGCGCAGATGAAAGGTGTAGGTTTTGTTGTCCGGCGCAAGTTCCCAGCTTTCGGCAAGCACGGGAACGAGCTTACCCTCGCCGCCGTCCTCCACAAAACCCTCGTAAATCATTTTGTACAGGAAATGGGGCCCCCGGTAGGAGGCGGCATCCAGTTCGTCAATGCTCCCGTCCCGATAACTGGATAACACAATCTCTTTGCTCCCTTCCGCGGCTTCTTTTTTCGCGCAGGACAGGGCGGCAAAACCGGCAAGTACGGCCAGCGCAAAAGCGGCGGCACGATAGTTTCTCTTCATTTTCTTCACTCCTTAAACATTTGTAGTTAAAGTCGACCAAAGGCCGCTTTTTATGAAAATCAAATCTCCTGCACATACGGTCTCAGGTGATTGGGCTTCATACGCAATAATGACAGGCGGCAAAATGCCCCCCGGTTTTCTGTTCCAGTCCGGGACGCTCCTTTTGGCACAAGGGCTTGGCGTACAGGCAGCGGTTTTGGAACACGCAGCCCCGCTCCGGAATGCTCATGTCCTCGTTCTCCCGAAACAGCACCATGTCGGCCTTTCGTTCCCGTGGGTTGACCGGCAGGGTTGCGGCAAGCAGGGCCCGGGTATAGGGATGGAGCGCACCGGAATCCATGTCCTCCAGAATTTCCAGGATGTTTCCCAGATACATCACCGCTATTCGGTCGCAGATCCGTTTCACTGCGGCAATGTCATGTGAAATAAAGAGGTAGGTCAGGGAAAAATCCCTTTTCAGCGAGACCAGCAGTTCCAGGATTTTGTTTTTTACCGCGTAATCCACGCTGGAAACCGCCTCGTCGCAGACTACAAACTCAGGTTTGAGAATCAAGGCCCGGGCAATGCCGCCCCGCTGCCGCTGTCCGCCGGACATCTCGTGGGGGTAGCGGGTCAGATAGGTTTCGTCCAAACCGACCTTTCGCAGCATATCGATCATCCACCGTTCTTTTTCATCGTCCCCCTCATCGTGGAAATTATCCAGCGGTTCCCGAAGAATCTGGCGGAGGGTATAGGAGGGGTTAAATGACTGGGCGCTTCCCTGAAACACCATCTGCATACGCCGCCTGCGGGGCCGCATCTCGTTAAAGGAATAATCGGTAATATCCTCCCCGTCAAAGACAACGCTGCCACGGGTCGGCTGTTCCAGCTTCAAAATCAACTTTCCCAGCGTGGATTTCCCGCAGCCCGATTCCCCTACCAGTCCCAGAATCTCACCGCGATTTATGGAAAGGCTTACATCCCGGGCCGCGTATACCACCGGCTTCGCCTTGGGGCCAAACGTTTTATACAGGTTCCTGATTTTAATTAATGCCATCGGTTCCCTCCGTTTTTTCCAGCAGTAATTTTGTATATTCATGCCTGGGCCTTTCAAAGACTTCGTACACCGTTCCCTGTTCCACAATGCGCCCGTCCTTAATCACATACACATCGTCCGCCATCTGCGCCACCACCCCCAAATCGTGGGTTACAAGCAGGATGCTTATCCCCGTGTCCCGCAGGCGGGCTAACTCCTTTAGAATCGCGGCCTGGGTGGTCAAATCCAGGGAAGAGGTCGGTTCATCCGCAATCAGCACGGAGGAATGGGCAAGCAGCCCCATAGCCACCATAATCCGCTGGCACATCCCCCCGGAAAGCTCAAAGGGATAACTTTCAAGGATCTTGGGGGCGTCCCGCAGGCCCACCCTGGAAAGGACATCCTGAAACAGGGCCAGGGCATCCTGTTTTTTTAGCCGCCGGGAACCCAGCCGGTTTACCTCGAACAGGTGGTCCTTTACCTTGATCACCGGATTCAGCGAATTAGCCGGCTCCTGAAAAATCATGGCGATTTTTTCACCCCGCACCCGCCGCAGTTCCCCTTCGGACAGCGCAAGGAGATCCCGGTCTTCCAGCATGACCGAACCCGTTACCACCTTCCCCGGTTTTTCAATCAGTCCGAGTATGGACAGGGACAGCACGGATTTGCCGCTGCCGCTGCCTCCCACAAGCGCGGTTATCCGTCCGGCATAGAGGTCCATATCTACCCCGTCCAGGGCCTTTACCGTCCGGTTTTTCAAATAGAAGGAGGTACTAAGCCCCCGTATAGATAGCGCCGGTTTACCCACGGGCTTCTTCCTTGACCATAACGGCGCTTCCGGAAGTGGGAAGCAGGGCGTCGTTAAGCCCCTCACCCACCAGGTTAAAGGCGAATACCGAAACCACGATGGCCAGTCCCGGCCAGAGCATCATCAGCGGATGGGAGGTGAGGTAGGGGCGTGAGTCGTTGAGCATCACCCCCCAGTCCGCGGCGGGGGGCTGGGAACCCAGGCCGATAAACGAAAACCCGGCGATGTGCATAATGACTGCGGCGATCCGCAGGGTGGCAAGTACGATAATCGGGGAAACCGCATTGGGCAGGATGTGCCGGAACACGATAGTCCCCCGGCTGCTCCCCGCGGCCTCCGCAGCCAGGACAAAGGGGCTTTCCTTGAGCTTCACCACGGAACTGCGGACAATCCGGGCAAAGGGCGCCCACCACAGGGCTACAAAGACCAGCACCATGTTCATAAGGCTTGGCCCCAGGACTCCGACAATCGCCAGGGCGAGGAGGCTCGATGGAAAGGAGGAGGCGATGTCCGCAAGGCGCATAATCGCATTGTCCGTAACGCCCCCGGTATACCCGGCGAGAATTCCCAGGGGCAGTCCGATGAGGACCATCAGCACGGTCGCGGCTACCGCAGTGGCCAGGCTCGTCCTAATCCCGAAGATGAGGCGGGAAAAAATACACCGCCCAAGCTGGTCCGTCCCCATAAGATATGCCCCGCCCGGAGGCAGCAGTTTTTGGCTTATATCCACCCCGTAGGGGTCGTGGGGCGCGGCATATTCGGCAAAAATACCGGTCAGGGCGAAAACCAGAATCAGCGCCAGTCCCGCCAGCGCGGTCTTTTGCTCTTTGAACCGTTCAATCCATTCCTTTCCCATGGTTCCTCCTTAATGCGGCCTTCCCCGCCTTCATGCAATCTGTATTTTTGGGTCAATATATATGTAGAGGATGTCCAGCAGCAGATTGATGCTTATGAACGTAACCGCCACCACGAGGATATACCCCTGGATGACGGGAATATCCTTGAGGCGTATGCTGTCCACGGCGAATTTCCCGATGCCGTTCCACGAGAATATGGTCTCGCAGGCAAACATCCCCGAAAGGAGCTTCCCGAAATTCACCCCCACCAGGGTTATGCAGGGAAGCATGGCGTTCTTTATCCCGTGCCGCACCAGGGTTTCCATTTCCCCAAGCCCCCGGGCCCTCGCCGCCCGCATATAATCCATGCCCCGCACTTTAATCAGGTTTTCCCGGAGCAGGCGTATATAGGCGGCGCTGTTATTAACGCTCAAGGTAAGGGCGGGCAGGAGGATGTTCTGCCATTTGTTCCCCGCCACCACCGGCGCAAGGTGCAGTTGTACCGCGAAAAGGTACAGCAGCATGAGGCCCAGCCAGAAGTCCGGTATAGTTGTCCCGCAGGCGGAGACCACCCGGAACACCTGGTCAAAGGGGGAATTCCGGTAGCGGGTACAGAGCAGGGCAATCGGAATCGCAAACAGGACGGAGATGAGCGTGGCGGCCAGGGCAAGCTTCAGGGTTGCGGGAAAGCGCCGGAAAATCTCTTCGGTTACCGGTTTTTTCGTCTGGAAGGAGATGCCGAAATCAAGACGCGCCACCTTCCCCAGCCAGGTGAGGTACTGGACCGCAAGCGGTTTATCCAGGCCCAGTTCCGCCCGGATCGCCGCAAGGTTCTCTTCGGTAACTTCCTGCCCCTGACTGCGGATCGTTATGGAGGCCACATCCCCCTGGGACATATTACTCAGCACAAAGGCGAGAACCGAGACGGCCAGCAGCACCGGCAGCATCTGGAGGATCCGGTACAGAATGAATCTGAAACGCCATAAGGTTTTCACGGTATGCTCCTATAAACAAAGAATGAGGGTTTTCAAGGGAAAACCCGTTTATAGGAGTTCATCTCCGGCAGGCCATTCCTTCATGGAATGGGAAAGCGCGGCCTCTGACCGCACCCAAACTCAGTATAGCCAAGACCGGATTTCTTGGTCAAGGCACCAAGCGGCGGCGCGGGGCTTTACTCGAGTGTAAACGCCTCTTTCACCCTGAACGCGATGTGTGAGAGCGGCTGACCGCCCAACATAGGGGTGTCCCCGCAATGAAGTGCGGGGCTGGCTGGGGGCGCTTCACTATGTACCGCGGCCTGCCGAGGCGCGGGAAAGCCTATCGTTGATTGCGGCTCCTAGTCCGTCTGCGGGCGGGCGCTCGGCGTGTATAAGGCCGGCGGGCAGCGCGTCTATCGTGTGGAGGATGTCAAAGAGGCGGGCGGCGGCTTCGTTCAGGCTGCCGGAAGGGCTTAGTATGAAACACATACTGTTCTGCGCTTCTGGCGGCAGACTGTTGTTCCCGGCAAAAGCGTCAAACGACGCCTGGTTGAAAAATAGATAGGCGGCGTCCGGCGAAAAGTGCAGAGAGCGCATTTCCGCTCCGGTATGCGTGTACAGGGCCTTTGACGGGGCGTAATGGCTCTTTAACTGGCCGGGGGAACTGATTTTACCACCGCTGCCGGGCGTGTCAGGAGCAAGCGGGCCCGTGAGGGCTTCTATCGTGTTTCGCGGCGTTCCGCCGGGACGCAGTATGCGCGGAGCCTGACCGCATATATCCAGTACCGTAGATTCCACGCCTATATTCGCGGGGCCGCCGTCCAGTATAAGGTCAACGGAATTACCCAACTGCGCCGCTACGTGTTCCGCCCGCGTCGGGCTAAGGCAGCCAAACGGATTCGCGCTGGGGGCGGCGACAGCGCCGGTAGACTCCTTTATCAGCCTTAGCGCCTCTTCGTGAGCCGGAAACCGTATCGCCGCCGTTTCAAGCCCGCCAGTAGCCAAATCCGGCACGGACTTCAACTTTGGCAGAACAAGAGTCAAGGGCCCGGGCCAAAGGGAACGGCTCAAAACAAAAAGCCTGTGTTCCTCGTCCTTTGAAAGCCGCGAAAAATCCACGAGCCGTTCCAGCGTATCAAGAGAAGCGATGTGTATTATGAGCGGGTCAAAACGCGGACGTTTCTTTACCTCAAATACCCTCGCCAGGGCATGGCTGTTAAAGGCGTCGCAGCCGAGCCCGTACACCGTTTCCGTCGGGAAAGCAACGAGTTTTCCTTTCCGTATCCGTTCCGCAGCAAACAAAATGTTTTTTTCGTTTAACTCAAGCAGCATGATTTTAACACTGACATTCCAGATAATAATCTATGAAACTCCCCGCCGCAAGCGGCGGGGAGCAGACCCCACTGCGAATGAACGGAAATACAAAATGCAACCATAACAAGACAAGCCGACCCACAGTCCGCTTCATCTAGCTGATAATGGTATTTCATGGTTTTGCGCTATCACTATTGTTTTTTCTTTACCGTTTTCTAGTGGCGTATACTCATATATGCCCTTGTAAAAATCCGGTTTAGACAGTTCTTCCCTGAACAAGAATTCCTTGTATAGTTTGCCGTTTATTTTTGTAATTTTCCTTCCGGGACGAAGACCGAATTTATCGTATGCTATACTGTCCTTTTCAGGTGGTTTATCCAGCAAGCCAAAAAATCCATAATCCCTTTCTTCCGGCGGTGTATTCGGCATATAATACATACCGGTTGTTTTTCCGTTTCGCAAATCTCTATAATCAAATGAACCTCCCCGCCACAAAACAGCGTCAAGCTGTTTTGCCTAACGTTTTGCTTCCTGCCTAACCCGATAAGGAAGGATAAGGCGGGGTATCTTGTAAGCGTTGCATTATCTCAGAGGTTCGTTCTGTAAGGAAATTTATCATCTGTGGGGTCCACTACCATTTTTTTGTAGACGTTGCTTATTTTAACCGCCGTCGAGCGGCGGGGGAGCAGACCCCACTGCGAATAAAAAATCATAATACTTAAGAAATTCAACGCCTAATATACCTTTATCGTTAAAAGTTTTTCCTTTCCATGCCGCTATGTACGAATTTGTCATAACGTATACATCATTATATGTTTCATCAAGAATAGTAACAGTATCCAGTTTTGTAATATAATAGTTTCCCGATTCTTCATTTGATTCTATTTCTCTATAGTCTCTTTCTTTTTCGGCTTCCATCACAGCATTTGAGAATAATAATCCGAGATATAATCCGGTATCAATATCAAAATAATAATCAATATCATCTACTTTCAACGGTATAGTAGTTTTACTTTACAATACCGAATATATTTGCTATGATATGAGACATGGCATACGATGTGGTATTTAGAAAGCGTGTAATTGAATATAAAGAGGCTGGGCATACATTTAAGG
>JAISLX010000026.1 GCA_031277045.1 Treponema sp. | reverse complement strand
CGGGAAACTGAAAGAGAACCGTCGGCTTACGGTTAGGTATGAAAAATCCGATATAAACTTCCTCGGATTTATCCTGGTCGCCTTCCTTAAAATACTCATTTGCTAACAGTGCCTAGGCTATGCGCCCCTGGGTTCAAGTTCAGCCAGAACCACTTCCAGCGCTTCCCGCAGTTCCTGTATCTGCTCCGCGGTGTAGTCCGTTTTGCCCGCTTTCAGCGGGACTTCCATCTCCGCCGCCGCGGCCCGCAGCCGTTCCGCGCCGATAAGGGCGGCGCTGCTTTTAAGGCTGTGGATCATCCGGTGGGCTGTTGTAAGGGCCTCGCGGTCCTGCTCCCCGTCAAGCGTGGCGGAGAAGTCCTCAAAAAAGTTCCGGTTCCGGTCGTAAAATTCGCGGCGGAGTTTTTCGTAAAGTTCCCGGTTTCCCTCGGTTACGGAAAGTCCCGCATGGTAATCAATCGCGCCGGCGGCCCCTGAATCTTCCGGGGCCGCCGTCTGGCCCGGATTTAGATACCTGGAAAGGCAGTCCCACAGTTCGTGGGAGGTAAAGGGTTTGCCCAGGTGGTCTACGATACCGTACCGGTAGTAAATATTGGTGTCCTGGGTCAGCACGTTGGCGGTTAAGGCGACGATGGGGCTTGGACAGCCAAGGCGTTTTATCTCGGAAGAGGCTTCCAGGCCGTCCATTACGGGCATGTGAATATCCATAAAGATAAGATCGTAGGGCCGGTCCTGTTCCATGCTCTCGCGGACCGCATCCAGGCCTTCCAGGCCGTTTTCCCGGATATCCGCCTCAAGGCCAAGCCGCAGCAGATGGTCCCGGATAACTTCCTGATTCATTGTGTTGTCTTCGCAGATCAATATCCGTCCTGAAAGATTGGGCCGCCGGGCCGCCCGGGCCGGGGCGCTGTCTTTCTCACGGCTTCCGCTTTTCTTGCCGGAAAGTTCGAATTCCAGGGTAAAACTGAATTTGCTGCCGATTCCCGGCGCGCTTTCCACGCTCAGCCTGCCCCCCATAAGTTCCACCAGGTTCTTGCTGATCGGAAGTCCCAGGCCGGTGCCTCCGTATTTGCGGGTGGTACTTCTGTCCGCCTGTTCAAAAGGCTTAAAAATTCTAGCCATCTCCGCCTGGGTCATGCCTATTCCCGAATCCTTTACCTCGAAACGGAGGGATATTCTGCCGTTCACGCATGGTTCCGCCGTAACCGCGAGCTTGACGGTACCCACGTTGGTGAATTTGACGGCGTTGAACAGAAGGTTAAGAAGTACCTGCCGCAGCTTGGTGGGATCCCCCAAAAGCTTGTATTCGATAAACGGTTCGGAATAGACGTAGAGGCTTATTCCTTTTTCCGCCGCCTTGGCGCTGATGGTATTTTCACAAGCCGCGATAAGATCGTGAAGGTCGAACGGTATTTTTTCCAGCGCAACCTTCCCCGCCTCGATTTTGGAAATATCGAGAATATCATTGAGAATACTCAAAAGGTCCTTGACGCTGTTCCGTATTTTTTCCAGATAATCCCGGGTCTGCTTTTCCAGGCCGGTGTTTTCCAGAGCAAGCTCCGCGAAACCGATAATGCCGTTCATGGGAGTACGGATTTCGTGGCTCATGTTGGCCAGGAAGGCGGTTTTCATATTGGAGTGTTCGTTGGCTGTCTGCGCGGCCCGGTGTGTCGCACGGGAGGTAACGGCGATAAGCACGCAGACAAGCAGCAGCGCCGTAATGGACATAAAAATTTGGATGCGGGTCTGCCGCTTTATGGGAACAAGAATCGTGTCCTGATCCACCAGCGAAAAAAACTTCCAGTCCGCGGAGCTGATGGTTTGACTGTTGCAGTAACGCCGCGTCCCGTCCGAACCGGCAATAAAGATCGATTCGCCGTCATCGGTTTCAAGCAGTTCCCGGTACACCCCGCCGTAGCTGTTGTAAATTGTCCGGGAGCGGCCGTCTTTATCCGGCATCATGCGGGGGTCCGGATGAACCAGAATAATCCCCGAATCGGCGTCCACAAGAATGGCGGCGCCCCGGCCTTCGGCGATAGGGGTCTCGTTTACAATCGCCTGGATGCTGCTCAGGTAAATATCGGCCCCCACCACCGCCAGCAGTTCGCTGTTTCGCAGAATAGCCTTGGATACGGTTACGCAGATATTGTTGGATCTTGTGTCATTGTACGGATCGCTGATAAAAACCCTGTAAGGATTTTCGGCGGCCTCCCGGTACCAGTCCCGCTCGTCGGCGCGCCAGTCTTCGGGAATTTCCCAATCGCCGGGAAACCAAAAACTCCCATCGGGATAGCCAAGGTACATCTGGAAAAAAGTAGTGTCGTTATTTTGGTAATGGGCCTCGACAATGGACCGCAGCGCGCTTTCATCGTAGGCGTTCATGATCCAGCTCAAATCCCTGGCCACCCCGTTCAGGTAGCCGATCTGGCTTTCCAGCCAGCCGTTGATTCTGGAAACCGCCAGGGATCCCGAATATTCAACTTTGCCCAGAGACTGTTCGGTAAGGACATTGGCGGTAAAAATGGTCTGGGAGATAGTCGCTATCCCCAGAATCACAATACTCACCGCCAGGGCCACAACCATGAGTCTGAAGCTGTTGTCTTTTGGCGCCGCGCCCAATCCCGCAGCGCGTTTTATCAAGAACACGAAACGATCGTAATCCAATAATTTGACGTATACAAGCTATTGGGCGGAATATGCTAAATTTGGCGCGGGAATACGAGTTGGGTTAGTTCGTGTAACCGCGCGCCCCCCTTGACAACATTTTACAAATATTTTATAATGCCCATAAATTTACTAGGGTATAACCCAGGAGGACGATATGGCACGAGTAGAAAAGATTACGGATCTCATCGGAAACACTCCGCTGGTGAAAATCAACAAGATCAATGACGGCGGGGCGGTGGTTTACGTCAAACTGGAGAGTTTTAACCCCCTCCACAGCGTTAAGGACCGGATCGCCCTGGCCCTGATTGAGGCGGGGGAGCGGGACGGCAAAATAAAGGCAGGTACGGTCCTTATCGAGCCCACCAGCGGCAACACCGGCATCGGCCTGGCCTACGTGGCGGCAGTGAAGGGCTACCGGATCATCCTGACCATGCCGGAAACCATGAGCATTGAGCGGCGGAAGCTTCTCAAGGCCCTGGGGGCGGAACTGGAGCTTACCGAGGGCGCCAAAGGCATGAAGGGGGCCATCGCCAAGGCGGAAGAACTGGCCGCCTCCATTCCCAACTCGTTTATCCCCCAGCAGTTCAACAACCCCGCCAACCCGGAAATTCACGAAAAAACCACGGGGCCGGAAATCTGGCAGGACACGGAGGGAAAAATCGACATCCTTATCGGCGGGGTGGGCACGGGGGGCACTATCTCCGGCGCGGGGAAGTACCTCAAATCCAAAAAACCCGGCGTCAAGGTAATTGCCGTGGAACCTTCCGCCAGCCCGGTACTTTCCGGCGGTAATCCCGGTCCCCACAAGATCCAGGGGATTGGCGCGGGTTTTGTGCCCCAGGTCTACGACAAAAACATTGTGGACGAGATTTACCAGACAGACGATGTTAAAGCCGGCGGCGCCGCCCGGCAGCTTGCCAAGAAAGAAGGCATCCTGGTGGGCATTTCCTCCGGGTCCGCCCTGGAGGCGGCCCTGACGGTCTCCAGGCGGCCGGAAAACAAGGGGAAAACTATCGTCACGGTCCTCCCCGACACGGGCGAACGCTACCTCTCCACATGGCTGTGGGACGAGCAATAAGCCGCCGGAAGCCCTCGGCGCCGTGTTACGGCGCGGAAAAGCTGCGGGCGGGCGGCCTGTCAAGGCCGCCCGCCCGCAGTCTGTCGCGGATTACTGGTCCCGGGAACCGGGACTGCCTGGAGGTACTATGAGTTGGAGAGTGGCGGTTACCAGCGCCGACGGCGTTTTGATTAACCAGCACTACGGTCACGCCGCCTGGTTTTTCATCTACGACATCGAAGAAGACGGAACCAGTACTCTGGTGGAAAAACGGGCGGTGGAACCCTGGTGCGGTTCCGGCGGTCACAAGGACGCACAAGAAGGGGACGCGGGGATTGCCCGGGACATCACCGATTGCGCCGCGGTACTAACCGCCCAGATAGGGCCCCCGGCCCGGAAAAAACTGGAACTGTCCGGAATATCCATCTTTGAGGAACGCTCCCCCATCGACGAGGCGTTGAAAAAACTGGCCCGCTACTACTCAAAAACCCGGCGGCCCGGCCAGGCGGACGGCGTGTAGCATTTTTAAGCGGTATGTTCACGCGGCGCTTCCAATTTTGCGGCGGCGGCGCTTCATAAAAACCGCAACCGTAATGACAAAGGCAAGGGGAAAGAGAATACAGACCAGTATCCCCGTTTGAAGGGGGGAACTTCCCGCGCCCAAAAAGCCCCTGAATTTTCCAAATGCGCCTTCCGAAGCCGCCAAATCCGTTACAGCGCCGGCAGCCCAGGGTCCCAGGGAGCAGCCCAGGTCTCCCATAAGGGCCAAAATAGCGAAAAGGGCGGCCCCGCCCAGGGGAAAACGGGCGGTGGAAAGGGAAAAAGTGGCGGGCCACATGATACTTACCGAAAAACCGGCCATCCCGCAGGCGGCAAGCTGAACCAGGGGATAGGGAACAAGGGTAATCCCCAGGTAACAAAAAATAGAAAGGATGCCGCAAAAAAGCATGGAGGGAAAAAGGGGCAGCCTGACGCCCCATATCCCGTACAGGGTCCGGCCCGTCCCCATAAAGAGCGCGAACATGGCGGGGCCAAGAATATCGCCCAGAACCTTTGACACTCCCAGGGCTTTTTCCGCGAAGAGGGAGGCCCACTGGGCCACTGCCTGCTCGCTGGCCCCGGCGCAGAACATCATGAGAAGACACATAAAAAAGACCGGAGACGCGGCAAGCTTCCGTGGTTTTACGGTTTCCGTTTCCGGCAGCATTGGTACCATGGGAACCTGGGTAAAAAGAACCATGTTTCCCAGGGGAACCAGGGCCCAGATAAGGGGAAGGATATGCCAGTTCCCCCGGCCAAAAAGGGAAAGGAGAAAGGTAGACAGAAGGATCACCGCCATCTGCCCCCAGCAGTAAAACGAATGGAGAAGGCTCATGGCCGCGGGTTTTTTGCCCGATTCGCAGGGGATGCTGTCCACCACGGGGCTCACCAGCACCTCCAGGAGCCCCCCGCCGAATCCGTAGATCGTAACGGCTATTACCAGGGCGGCGTAGACCGGCGTTACAACGAAGGGCAGAATTCCCAGCAGGACAAGCCCCGCGGCGCTGAAAGCCTGGGCCGCCACCAGCAGGGGGCGGTAACCGATGGGAGCCGCCAGCTTGATGCAGAGGGCGTCCACCCCCAACTGCACCATAAAATTGATTAACACCAGGGAACCCAGCCCCCGGTAGGAAATCCCGTAATCTTCCGAAAAAATAATAAAAAAAAGCGGGGTCAGGTTATTGACGATAGCCTGGACCACGTAACCGCAGTAGCAGGCGTACCGTGTAGCGCGAAAACCTAAGCGGATAACCGGCCTCCTGCCGTGCGCCGCGGGTTTCCGCGTAAACAAGAATGAACTTGTTCGATAACCCGGCTGGTTATCCGCCAGCCAAAGGCCGGCTTACAAGTTTCCCAGGCGCCATACTTATTCACCCCAGTATGCCGAAGCGATACGCTGCCCCTGATCTATCTTCGCCCACTGCTCATCCTCGGTTAGTTCGTTTCCGCCGTCGCAGGACGCGAAGCCGCACTGGTGCGAAAGGAGCAGGCGGTTCTTGGGGATGATTTTGGAAGCTTCATTCAGCATGCGTATAACGCGGTTTTCGTCATCAAGGGTATTTGTCTTGCTTGAAAGCAGTCCAAGCACTATTTCCGTCCGCGGTTTGTCCTTGAACACAGCCAGGGCGTCAAGCGAACCGGCCCGCTCGTCGTCCCATTCCAGAAAGAAGCGGTCGTATTTTAGTTGTTTAAGAAACAGTTCCGCGATCTTAATGTATGAACCACCGCCCATATTGCGTGAATCGTAGTTGCCCCGGCAGTTGTGCGTCCACATGGCAAGTCCAAGGCTGTGGCCAAAGTCAATTATCGTATTGTTAATGCCGATAAACTCCGCCGCCAGATTCTGAACTGTTTTTTGGTCGATATTTTCGCCCGTATAGGGGGAATTGGGATTATCGTCCGCGAAAATTTCCCACAGACAGTCATCAAGCTGTAGAATTTTCCCGCCCGCCGCGGCGTATTCTTCCACAAAATCCTTGTACGCTTTAATTAAGCCCGTTTTCAGTTCCTGCGGCGTGGCGTACACGGAATCTTTGCCTCCGATATTGTCCGACCATGAAAGCTCTCCAAAGATATGCGAAGGCGATGGTATGCACAGTTTTGTTTTTCTATCGCCCGCAATGGACTTCAGCCGTTGGAAAACCGTAATAAAATGGTGATTTTTACCGCTGAGGGGTCCGGTAATCCGCAGGCCTATGTCGCGGCGCGTTTCGTATTTTTGGGTTTCGTCCTTGTCGCGGAAAAAGTAACCGTGTTCCGCGATGTAACGGGTAACGCCCTTCAGTCCCCAAACAAAGTCCAAATGCCACAGCGATTTGGAATATTCGCCGTCCGTAATAATTGTAAGGCCGTGCTGAATTTCCTTTTGTACCACGTCTTTTGTCGCCGCGATTTCACATTCCTTATACCCTTCAAAATTACCGTAGAAAGGGTAGGTGATATCATCGCGGTGTTCGATTTGGGTTTTATATTTCAGCAGCGCTTCGGGACGCAGCAGACTACCTACTATTTGGAATCTTTCGCTCATTGTTATGCTCCTTCAAAAAATTGACAGCCGGTTTTTGAGGCTTCCGGCAGAACCTTACAAAACCGCTGTTTTTAGTGTGTATAGTATCCCGGATTCCGGGGAAGATGTCCAGTACGCAAAGCGCGGCAAACTGTGTCTCCGCTATTTTGGGGCCCGGTCCGGGCGCAGAATTTCCGCGCCGTTGCGGTAGACGTGGCGGGGGCTTGAACCTTCTTCCGCGTAGTAGTGGATAAGGACCCGGACAACCCGCTCCAGCCCGCCGGGGACATCGGGCTCCTGGACGCAGAACAGGGCCAGGCCGGCGCCGCGGCCGGACGCGCGGAGGGCGGCGGCGGGGTTGGCAGCGTCAAGGTCCCGGGTAACCGAAAAGATGATCGAGACAATGTCCTCTTCGCCCAGGCTGTTACGGGCCAGCATCTCGTCGTGAAGAACGGCTATTTGGTACTGAATATCGTCGGCCCGGTTAAGGCAGCGGGCGGCCCCCCGCAGGGCGTAGAGTCTTTTCACGGGTACCTCCTTGGGGCCGCGGCCGGGGGTTTGCCGCGTTTTGGCGCGGCACAGCGGCGGCGAATTATGTGTTCCCCCCGGCAAGGGACCGGATAAGGGTAAGGGCGGCGGCCATAAACGCCCCCAGCGCGCCAAGAATCAGGAAGCCCAGGGAGCTTAGCAGGAACGGTAGTCTGCGCCGGCGCAGGCAGAACCAGACGCCCGCGAAGAACCGGTAGAGGGACAGGATTACAAGGACGATACCGCCGTAAACAGCCCACTGGATAAGATTAAAAAGGGCGGAATCCCCTTCCTCGCGCCGGACAGCCAGGGCATAGAGGATAAGAATTACAAGACAAAACAGGAAAGACAGCAGGACGGCCCCGTTGAGCAAAACCAGCAGAAGGGGGCATGAGGTCTTGTCCGGCCTTTCCCTGTCCCGGCCTGTTCCCGCGGGGGATTTGTTCATTTCAGGTACTCCGTGATATTATTTTAGGGGAAGCCCGCAGACCGTGTCCATTGAAAAAGCATGGCCGCCGTGTATACAACGCGGGATCGCAGCGGGTAATAGAGTTGTTCAGAAACTTCAGTTTCTGAACAACAACCGCTTAAAAACAACAAAAAACGCGGATTTTGCCAAAAAACCCGCGTTTTTTGGGAGACTTGAAGCCAACCTTTGGTTGGCAGATAACCAACCGGGTTACCGAACAAGTCCAATATTTCAGGACGGCAATGATGCGGAAATTTTTTATCGTGGTTTTTATCCTGCTCGCGCTGGGCGGGACGGTTTTTTTTCTTGGCTGGGTTCAGCTTGAGGTTCCGCCGGGTTCTTACGGGGTCTTGCGGTCAAAAACCCACGGCATCGACGGGGCCCTGATCCGGGAGGGGGATTTCCGCTGGGTCTGGTTTAAGCTTATCCCCACCAATACCCATATCCAGATTTACCAGCCTGTCTGGATGGAACGCCGGATAAACCACCGGGGGGTTCTTCCCTCGGCGGATGTGTACGCGGACTTCGCGGCGGTAGACGTGGATTTTGGCTACGAATTCGACGCGGTCCTGTCCTTTCACCTTGACGAGGATTCCCTTATCTCCTTCATTCGGGAATGGGACATTCAGAATCAGGAAGAACTGGAAGCCCGGACCGCGTCCCTGGCGGCGGACATTGAGGCTTTTGTTCTGAGACGCCTGGAAAACCTGGGGGACGACGGGGAGGAACTGCAGCGTGTTCTGGAAACCGGGTCCAGCGCCGCGCTGGAGGAGGAGGTCCTTTCGAATTTCCCCCAGATTCGGGACTTTTCCTGCCGTATCCCGGTGATTCGCTTTCCCGATCTCCGGCTTTATGAACAACTGCGCCAGCTTTACGCCGATTACCTGACCAGGCAACGTGATTATATGCTGGCGGCAACAGACGGCCGCGCGGAACGGCAGATCACTTCGCGGTTCCGGCTGGACGAGCTTGCCGGTTACGGGGAGCTTTTAACCCGCTATCCGGTGCTGCTTGAGTACCTGAAGCTGGAGACCAAGTAACTCTTACAAGCGGTGAATTGTTGTACTGTATGCGATTTCGCGCCGGTAATCCCCGTCGGCGCGGCAGCGAAACCGTTGTGTATGCGGGCAAACTCATTTCAAAACCCGGCAGACCGCTAGAAAAATTTGTCCCCGCGGGGTATACAGGAGTGCTATGGTGGTAACAGGGACAAAACAGTCCGGCAAAACAATAAATAACGGTGGAGGGCGGAAATTTCCGCGCGGGACGTTTTTGTCCTTTTTGTGCGCGGCCGCGCTGCTGACGGCAGTTCTGGACCCGCTGGGGGCCCAGGACGCTCCGGAAGACGGGAACATACCGGCGGAGGACGACTGGACCGGTTTTATGCCGAGCCTTTACTCCGCGGGGGATCAGATCTTTGGCCTTTCCGTGGGGATTGTGGCGCCCGTGGCGTTTACCAGACCCGGCGGGGGGACTATTCCCCACAACATGACCATTGGGGGCGCCGGTTCCCTTTCCTACGACTACTTTTTGGGGGCCCGTGTCTTTGTGGGCGGCGAACTGGAGGGCATGTTTGCCCCCACGCTGGGGGACCACATGCTTATCATCGTCCCTATTAACCTAAGGGCGGGCTACCAATTCGTGTACAAAAGTTTTGAATTTCCCCTGTCCCTGGGCCTGGGGATTGCCCCCCAGCAGCTGCGGACTTCCAAAAGCTACAGTTATCTGGGCTTTTTTATGAAACCCAGAGTCTCGGCTTATTTCCGCATCAACCCGGACTGGTCGGTCGGGATAAACGCCGCATGGTGGTGGCTTCCCCAGACAACCAGCAACCCTGCCGAGTCGGTCCACGCTCATTTCTTTGAGGCGGCTCTGGCGGTCCGTTACCATTTTTAACAGAGGCAGAAAGATGAAATTCGTCAGTTCTAAATACAAACGGCCCCTTGGGATTGCTGGGAACCGGTCAATTCCGGCGGTTTTCGGGGGTTTTACGGCTTTTTTCACCAAAAACGGCATAAAAACTCACAGGCGCGGCAGGTTCCTGGCCTGCGGCGCCCTGGCCCTGCTGCTGTCCACCTGCGGCCAGGACCCCATATTCGACATGATCTCCCGGGAAGTGAAGCCCCGCCAGCCCCGGATCAAGGGGGTCCCCACCAAGATGGCGATCTTTGACAGGGGCAGCGGCGACTGGGGGATGTACGTGGCCGGATCTTCGCTGCACCGCTACGCCAAAGGGGTCTGGGACGCGGGGGAGATTCCCCAGCCGCCGGGGAGGGTCTTCGACCTGGCGGCTACCAGCGATGCCCTGTACGCGCTGGTCAACGTGGATTCGCCTCAACTGTACCGGTTCAATCAATCAGCGGGATGGACAAAAGTTAACACCGCCGCCGCAGGAGCCTACTCCCGGTTCCAGACCATCTACAGCGAAACCGAGAGTACCGGGAAACCTTTGACCACCAATAATCTCTACATAGGGGCCAATAATTCTACAGGCGATTACGCGGTCTTTCACAGCGCCGGGGGCGCCCTGACATTGCTGCAAACCGGAACCGGCATGTTAACCGGGGCGGCATACGATGGGACCAACCACTACTTCTCCGCTAACGGAGGGGGGGTATACTCCTCAACCAGCCCTTCCTCGGGATTTGCCCAGGTAAGCGGCATCACAAACTCGAGGGCGTTAATCCGGGTTAAGGATACCCCCACAGTGGAAATTATCGCGCTGTGCAGTAACGGGGACCTGTACACGGTCTCCGGTTCCACGGCGACCGCAAAGGGAAATACCGGCATCAACCCCTTCGGAGCGGCGGCGGTGTGGACCCGGAACACGACAACCCTGTTACTGGCGGCGTCCCAGGCATCCAGTTCCACGAACAACTACGTTTACGGGTACCGGGAACTGAATATTACCGGGGGCCTGCCAGAAACCGTGACCATGTCGGAACCCGGCGTTAAAGCCCCCTCCACGGCGGACGATAACAAGCGCTACAAGGATACCATCGAGCCGAAACCCGTCAACGCCATCTTCCAGGCCCCCGCCGAAGTTGATTCGGAGCAAACCCTCTTCGCGTCAGTCCAGGGAAGGGGGGTGGCGAAGGACAACACCGACGGGGGGCTCTGGTCGTACCGGCCCAGAAGCGGCGGCTGGCAGTGGAACGCGGAGGAATGACCCTCCCCGCCCTAAAAGGCGGGGCATTACGCCCGCGCTTTCCAGTAAACGTCCGGCAGCCCGGCGGGGAAATCACCGGGCCTTCCCGTGGACGATCTGTTTAACGCCGGGACTCAGGCGGCGGAAGGTCCCCTGGCGGACCGGATGCGGCCCCAAACTCTCGAAGACATTATCGGACAGGATCACATTGTCGGCCCGGGGCGGCTTTTACGCCGGGCAATACAGGCGGACCGGCTTTCCTCGCTTATTTTTTACGGCCCTCCCGGCACGGGGAAAACCAGCCTGGCCCGTGTTATCGCCAACACCACCAGGGCGTCTTTTGAGAGCCTGAACGCGGTGCTGGCGGGAATCAAGGACATACGGCAAGCCATTGACCGGGCCGATGAGCGCCGCCGGCTCTACGGCAAGAGGACCATTCTCTTTGTTGACGAAGTCCACCGCTGGAACAAGGCCCAGCAGGACGCCCTGCTCCCCTGGGTGGAGAACGGCACGGTGATCCTGGTGGGCGCCACCACGGAAAATCCCTTTTTTGAGGTGAACCGGGCCCTGGTAAGCCGCAGCCGCGTGTTCCAGCTTAAGCCCCTGGGCCGCGCGGACCTTGAGGAAACCGCCCGCCGCTGCCTGGCCGACCGGGAACGGGGTTACGGACGCTGGCAGGTGGCCTTTGAGCCGGGCGCGCTGGAACACCTGGTGGAAATTGCCGGGGGGGACGCCCGGAGCCTCCTTAATGCCGTGGAACTGGCGGTGGAAACCAGCGTCTGGATCCCCCAGGCGGAGACCGGGAAAGACGGCAAAGCCGCGGCGGACAAGGCCCCCGGCCAGGGCTGGCCCCCGCCGGAAGGGGCGGAGATCCGCGTTTCCCTGGAGGCGGCGGAGGAAAGCATACAGCGCCGCGCCCTGCTCTACGACCGGGACGGGGACTACCACTTTGACACCATCAGCGCGTTTATCAAAAGCGTCCGCGGCAGCGACCCGGACGGGGCCCTGTACTGGCTTGCCAAGATGATCCGCGCCGGCGAGGATCCGGGCTTTATCTTCCGCCGCATGATCATCCTGGCCGGGGAGGACGTGGGCCTGGCGGACCCCAACGCCATCGGCGTGGTCATGGCCTGCGCCCAGGCCTTCGACCGCATCGGCTTTCCCGAAGGGAACTTCCCCCTGGTAGAAGCCTGCCTGTACCTTGCCACCGCCCCCAAGTCCAATTCCGCCCTCAACTTCTTCGACGTGATGAAGGAAGTCGAAAAAGAGGACGCCGAAGTGCCCAACCACCTGCGGGACGCCAGCCGGGACGGAGAAAGTTTCGGCCACGGGGAAGGTTACATCTACCCCCACGCCTACCGGGACCACTGGGCGGCCCAGCAGTACCTGCCATCCGGCCTTGCGGGAAAGCTGTTCTACATGCCCGGCCGCACGGGTTACGAGGGGAAAATCCGGGAGGAAGTCCTGCGAAAGCGGGAGCTGCAGGCCGCCATCGTCCTGGGCGACGCCGAACGGCCGGGGGACGGCGAGGTTCTTACCTGGTCCGCCGTCTCCAAAGGCCGGGAAGGCTGGTTCAAGCGTCTTGAATCGGGGCGCAGCGGCCTTTTGCTGGCGGACCGGGACCGCATCCTGGGGGCAGCCAGCATAAGCCGCCACGACCGGATCCTTATCGCCCGGGGAGATGACGGACTCCTGCTGTGGGAAAGCATGCGCCGCTGTCCGGAAGGGCTCTGCGCCTGCCTTGTGGGGACCGAAAGCGCCCGCGAGACCCTGCTCCGCTACGCCGCGACCCTGGACGAGGAGGAACAACCCCGGATCGCCGTGTCCCCGGAGCATAAGCTCCCCGCGCCGGAAGAGGCGGAACAGCGGTTCGGCTGCCCCGTCTACGATCACGTCTTTGCCCGGGAACCCTGGCGGCGGATGGGCCGGGGGACCGGCGCGGAAACCCTGTTCAGGGAATTCGCCGAAGCCGCTTTCCGGCTCCTTGCGGACGGGGGAACCGCTGCCGCGCTGCAATCCCCGCCGCGTCTGGGGGAACGGATCTCCCGCTTTATCGCGGACGAGGGACTCGCGGAAAAACTGCGGCTGGCGGAGGATGCCTTTTTCAACGGGAATGAATCCCTGTTCTGGGACAGCGGCGCCCCGGAGGCGGCCTTTGCGGGGGCGGGTTTCGAAGTCAGCTCAAAACTCATCGAGCAAAACGAGGACCGGCTTATCGGCGCGGCGGATCTGGACCTGTGGTTCGACAGCGGCCATTCCCGCTGGGGCGCCTTTATCCGGGACAAACTGGGGGACGGGGACTTCCGGCTTGTCGAAACCGCGATAAGGGATCTCGCCAAACAGGGACCGCTAAACTGGAGATGGAAAAGCCTCCTCCTTACGGCCCGCAAACCTTAGCGGCAGACCCCCACTGCAAATAAAAAACCGCAAAGGACACAAAGGAAGGACATCAAACCCCGCTCCTTCTTCTCTTCCTTCGTACGTCTTGGTGCCCTCCTTCATGGTTAAAATCTTCCCGCGTGAGAGGCTCGCACCTGGGCGCGTGTGAGGCGCTTTCCTTACCGGGGAAGAAAAAACCACAAAGGCGCACAAAGGGGAGATGGCAAGCGTTGCCGCTTCTTCTCTTTCTTCGTGCGCCTTCGTGGTTAATATTTCTTCCCGTGCGTGGCACCTGCGCACGCGCAACAGGCTGTTAGCCCAGCGCGACATCGAGGATCATCATCAGCAAAAAGCCCGCCATAACCCCTATCGTGCCGGTATTGGAATGGCTGCCCAGGTTCGCCTCGGGGATCAGTTCCTCTACAACCACGTACATCATGGCGCCCGCGGCAAAGGCCAGAAGCCAGGGCATGTGGGGGCCGATCAGCGCGGCAAGAAAAATCGCCGCCGCGCCAAAAACCGGCTCCACCAGGCCGGAAAGGCCGCCCAGCAGGAAGGCCCGGCCCGGACTCATTCCCTCCTGTTTAAGGGGGATGGAGATGGCCGCCCCCTCGGGAAAATTCTGAATGCCGATGCCCAGCGCCAGCGCCAGGGCGGATGCGTAAAGCCCCGGAATGTCGGGACGCTGGGCCGCCAGGGCGAAGGACAGGCCCACCGCCATGCCTTCCGGAATGTTGTGTAGCGTAACGGCCCAGACCAGCAGGGTTGTGCGCCGCGCCGCGGAGGGAACCCCCTCCACAACATTGGAGGAAGGGTGCAGATGGGGGATAAACTTATCCAGGGCGTACAGGAACAGGACCCCCAGCGTGAATCCGCCCGCGGCGGGGATCCAGCCCGGCCAGCCCTGGGCTTCCGCCTCCTCGATGGCGGGGGCAAGGAGCCCCCACATGGAAGCCGCGATCATCACCCCCGCGGCGAAGCCCAGGAAAATTTTCCGCGAATGATCTCCTCCGGACGCGCCGAACAGAAAGACCATAGCGGCCCCCAGTGTGGTCATAAGAAAAATAAAACCCAGGCCGCCTGCGGCCCACAGCCACCCGACGGTCATGTCCGTTTCCCCGGGCCCTGGTCTTCCCCCCGGCGCTTTTCCAGGGGGACATACGGCAAACGGGGCTGGACGCATTTGTAGGCGGGGCGGATAATCCGGCCCCCGGCGATGATCTCCTCCATCCGGTGGGCGCACCAGCCCGCCACCCGGCTTACCGCGAAAAGGGGGGTAAACAATTCTTCGGGGATCCCCAGCATTTTGTACACAAAGCCGGAATAAAAGTCCACGTTGGAACAAATATCCTTGGCGGAACCTTTTATTTTTTTGAAAAGCAGGGGGCTGAGTTTTTCGATAAGAAGGTACAGGGCAAACTCGTCGGTGAGGTGTTTTTGCTCCGCGAGGATCGCGGCCTTATCCCGGAGGAGGACTGCCCGGGGGTCCGAGAGGGTATAGACCGCGTGGCCCTGGCCGTAGATGAGGCCCGAGCGGTCGTAGGCCTCCCCCGAGAGGATCCGTTCCAGGTAGTCCGCCACCTCCCCTTCGCTGTCCCAGCGGCGGACCTGTTGCTGGAGCTCAGTCATCATGCCCATGACCTTGAGGTTGGCGCCGCCGTGCTTAAAGCCCTTGAGGGAGTTGATCCCCGCGGTGATCGCCGCATAGGTGTCGGTGTCCGCCGAGGAGAGCAGGTGCACCGCAAAGGTGGAGTTGTTCCCCCCGCCGTGTTCCGCGTGGAGGATCAGGGCCAGGTCCAAAAGCTCCGCTTCCAGCCGGGAGAACTGCTGATCCGGCCTAATCAGGGAGAGCAGGGTCTCGGCGCTCTGGCAGGAGGATTCGGGCAGGTGGATGATGAGGCTCTCGTGGTCGTAATAGTGCTTCTTCGCCATATAGGAATAGGCCACGATGGTGGGAAACCGGGCGATGAGTTCGATACACTGGCGAAGCACGTTTTCCGGGGACAGATCCTCCGGCTTCTCGTCGTAGGAATACAGGGTCAGCACCGAGCGGCCCAGTTTGTTCATGATGTCCCGGGAAGGGGCCTTCATGATGGAATCCTCGGCAAAATGGGGCGGCAGGACCCGGCATTCCCCCAGGAGCCTGCAAAAGCCCTCCAGCTGATCCCGGGCAGGCAGGCTGCCGAACATGAGGAGGTAGATGGTCTCCTCAAAGCCGAAGCGCCCTTCCCC
>JAISLX010000114.1 GCA_031277045.1 Treponema sp. | reverse complement strand
GTCCAGAACGCGGCCGGGCCCGTTCCTTTTTTCCACATCGAAGAACCCGGCGTCGCGTAACGCCAAATCCTGGAGCCGGAAAAAAGCCGCCTCGTTTTCCAGCTCGTAGGACAGGTAGTCTTTTCCATAACGGCTGCCGTAACGGGATGCTACTTCGGCGGGATCGGGCTGGGGATTTATCTGAACAAGGCCGCATTGTCCGCAGCGCACGTAGGAAAACCCGCAATCCCCGCAGGTAAAATACGGAGTAAAGGCGTTGCCCCCGCAGATCGTGCAGGGTACGGGCCGGCGTTCCCCGGCCGTAACGGGGGTAGACCATGTTTTAAGGGGCGGATTACTCAACAGTAAGCCTGTAGGTAACGCTGCGGCTGTTTTCGGCAATGTCCCTGACTTCAACAACCAGCGTCGCCTGGCCCCGGGAAAAACGGACGTTTCCGGCTTCGTAACCCGGCCACGAGGCGTAGACCTGTTCGGCGGGGACAAGTCCGTTCCGGTAGACCATGCGCCTGCCGTTTTTTGCCACGCTGAATTCAAATTTCAATTCTTCCGCGTCCGAACCGTTGACGCTGCAGATAATCCGGTTGGGGGCGATCGTTTCGCCGGAAGCGGAAATAGTGTCGTAGGCGTCGACATACACCGAATAGGCGCCCTGGGCTATGTTTCTTGTCTGGGCGGGGTTAATCGAAACGCCGGAAACGCCGCGCAGTTCCACCTGGCGTATCACCGGCGGCCGGTCGTCTTCCAGGAGGGGAATCACTATGGACGGATTGATCCACCGGCGTTCCTTCCGGTCGAAGAACGCGAAAGAAAAGCCTTCTTCATCGGCCCATCCCGATCTTCCCGAGTTGCCGATAATCGTTTCCTTTTCAACGATTGTCGTGATCGAATCGCCTTTTCTGTCTTCAAAACGGCTGTATATGCCGATGATGTTGTCCCCGTGATCCAGGGCCTTCCACGAACCCAGGGGAGAGGGAAAACGGCTTGCGCTGTTGGAAGAATCCTGATAAAAAACCAGTTCCCCAATATCGGACGGATAGAAAGGGCCGCTTGCCCGGAACGTATTTTCCTGTACCGCCGTTCCCCGTTCGTTAAGGCCGAAGTTGGAAACAAGGATTCCGTCCCGCGAAGGCCAGTCCAGCGCGAACGCGAAAAAAGAAGTCAAGCCGGCCAGCGAAACCTTGAAAAATACCCTTGAAAACGATTTTAGTGTAATCACGTTACATCCTGTCCAGGCTGAACGACGCCAGGGTCATTCCCCCGCCTATAAAAAGTTTTTTCCCCCGGCGGGCCAAAAAAGTGTTTTCGCTTGTAAACGGAACATTGACAAGCACTTTACCGGGGAGGCTCAAAACGATAAGCCTTTTCCGGACATTGCCGGTTTTCGCGGCGGTAACAAGGAAAAGAAGGCCGTCTTCTCCCGTATCATCCAGGGCCTGTATCGTTCCCTCAAGGGGCAGGGTTGTCCTGGTTCTGGTTTTTACGTCGAAAATGCCCAACCCGTCTTCCTGCTCAAACACCACCGTTGAATCGTTGTTGATAAAGGCCATGTGCACTTCCCGCCTGAACGCCTGACCTTTAAGGAATTCGTGATACGTTACCCGGTAATCGCTGTCCCCGTAACGTTCCAGAAAGATAAAGCGCTGCTGATCGATACCGGCCACCAGGGCAAGCTTTGAACCGTCGGAGGAAATGCGGCAGCCAAGGATGACCGTTATCCGGGCGGCGGGGGCATACGAGGGGAAAACCGTTTTGCCGTCGCTGTTCAGCAGTTCCACCATGCCGTCGAGGGTGCCCGCCAGGACGTATCCGCCCGCGGCGTCGAAAGAGGTAAGCGGCGCCTCAAAATCGTAGCTCCAGAGGGTGTGTCCCTCTTCGTCAAGTTCCGAAAGCGAACATTGATCTTTGCTGATGATAAAAATACGGCCGTCAAGGAATACCGGGTATCCTTTGGCGGGGTTTATTCTGATTTCCCCGTCCCCGGCCGTTTTTTGAATGACAATCTCTTCCGGCGCCGGATCGTATTCGGACCAGTATTTTTCGGAAATGGAAATGTACTTGTCCCTGACCTTGTTCAGGATAAGCCCGCCGCCGGCGTCGGCGTATCCGAAACGGCCGCCCAGCGTGAAGGGGATAACAAACGATCCGCCCGGCCTATCGTTCTCTTCTTCCTCACTGTTGAAATCGGACTCTAAATCTTTAAGCCAATTGTTTACCAGAACCGTTTCGGGCGGAACCGGCTGAGCCGCGACAAGTATATAGAGCAGAAAAACAACCACCCCGGCGGAGAAAAAGAAAACTTTTTTTTCTTTGGCCACTCCAGCCCCCTGTTTTTTACTGATAAACATACTATACTGAAAAAAACGTATAAGTCAATTGAGTGTGAAGCTATGAATATGGATGAACTTTTTCACGCCGCGCGGCAGGCAGCCGGCGCGGCCTATGCTCCCTATTCCCATTTCAGGGTAGGGGCGGCTCTTTTGGGGGAAAACGGCGATGTGTATACCGGATGTAACGTGGAAAACCGTTCGTTCGGCCTTACGATCTGCGCCGAAAGAACGGCGGCGGTTAACGGAATCAGCCGGGGGGAACGCCGTTTTATCGCGGCCGCCATTTTTACCCCCGATTCCGTGGAACCGGTAGGTCCCTGCGGGGCCTGCAGGCAGGTGTTAAGCGAGTTTATGGCGCCCGGCGCGCGGGTCCGTTTCGGGGGCTCCGGCCCCGAACGGGTGGACACCACCATGGGAGAACTCTATCCCTTTGACTCTCTCCACGATCTTGCCAAATGACACAGCGCCCGCGTCTATACCGCCGGACGCCTTTTGCAAGGGGATCGTCGCCCCCCTATCCGGCAAAAGGTGTCCGGCGATTCGTGTATGGGCGCGGTGTCGCCTGTGAGAGAGGGCCGTTGCTGTAAAACGCGGGCATTGCCGCGGTAAACACATATAGTGGCCGGTACCCATTTTCTATTGCTAGAGCCAATCCCAAAAACTGAAGTTTTGGGAAAGCCTCGTTACTGTTGAAATTGTTAAAAAGCCCGGACAGCCCGAACATTATACGTAACATTCTTATCGGTAATGTCCCATGCCTCATCGTCGGTATAACCGAAATCATAAGTCCGCGCGGAAGTACTGTCGGACTCTGATGAAGACCAATAGTTGGTATCGGAGAATTCCCCCAGATCGCTGACAATGCTGTAGCGTATTTTCTCCAGTTCTTTGTCGCTGGGCAGAAACCAGTCGTCATGGCCCCCAAACACAAGCTCGTCACAAAGCTGCGCCGCCCTGCCGCTTTCCCCGGTCCGCCGCAAAAATTCCACAATCAACTCCGTGTTCCGCCTGCCCGTCCCGATGTCGCTCTTTGTTCCACCTATGCTGATTCCAAAAACCCCCCATTCTGCCCAAAACTCGGCTTCAACGGGCGCCGCTTCCAGATACCGCCAGCCGTCCGTTACCTTGCCTTTGTCGTAGAATATCCAGCCGCCGGCGGGCCCGAAATCGCCCACCCTGTATTCCCCATCCGGGGCCTTGCGCCCTCCCTCCCTCAGAGTATGGACGGTCCAGACTATGAGGCCGTCCATCCTTTCGGAAACTTCGTTCATGCTGGCGACCCGCAGAGGCCTGCCGTTTATCACCTGAAGGTTTTTGACATTCAGGATCGTTATGGTTATGATGATGGTATCCCCCGGATTTTGCACGGTTCCACGGACGATCCAGTCCGCGTTCAGCGCCTCACCCAGCGCGGCGGCCTTGGCGTCGTCGGACCAGTCCCCCTCCCGGAAGCCCTGTTCCCGGATAGCCTTGTCCAGGCTGTCCCGTGTTATGGCCCGCACCTTTTCGCCGGAAAGTCTGAGGCTGTAGACTTCCGTTACCGCGTCCGCGTCCGCCTGAGGAAGTCTCTCCCTGGCCTCAAAGGGCGCGACGGCCACCACAGGTTTCACGGCGGTACAACTTCTTACGGCCATCGATACCGGTATCGCTACAGGGGAGAATATAATAACAAAAATGCCAATGAGTGAAATTTGATATTTTTCCATACAAATAACCTCCATTGTTATCCATGAAAACAGTGTAGAGAATACCGGAAAGCCATGCAAAGGGAGAGGCTAAAGTCCCTGCCCTTTTACCTGTTTTTTCACATAATATTCACGAAATTTAAACATCCCTGGACGAAAATGAACAAAAATTATGACAGAAACACTGAAGCATAAACATACCTTTGACACGGTTCACGGCGCCCAGGAAGTTTTCCGTATCCTGCTGGAAGCCCTGGCCAATCCCGGCAGAATATTGAACCTCCGGCCCCTGGAAGAACAGTTCGCCGCCCAGGGGCGATGGCTTGCTCCGGCGCTGACTCTGCTGGACGCGGAGACCGGGTTTTTCTGGGACGGGGACCGGCAGACCGGGGAGGAGATGCGGTTCCTCTCAGGCGCTCCCCAGGTTCCCCTGGAGAAGGCGGATTTTGTTTTTTTGCCTTCGTTGGATGAAGGGCCTTCCGAATCCGCGGCGGTTGAGGCGGCCCGGATTCTTTCCACGGTTAAACAGGGAACCTACATGTATCCCCACGATTCGGCCCTGTTGTTTATCGCCGCCGGAGAACGCTACGCCGGAAAAGATGCCGGGGAACCGGTGAACGGGCCGGTTTCTCTCCGGGGGCCGGGCATTCCCCCCGAAGGGCGGCGGATCGATCTGCTCCCGGCGGAGGCGGCCTGGCACCGGGCCAGGGATGAGCAGGGCTTTGAATACCCCCGCGGGGTGGAATTGATCTTCCTCCGGAAGGACGGTTCCCTTTTGGCCCTTACCCGGAAGACGGAGATACTATGGCCTATGTAGCGGTAAAGGGCGGCCAGGAGGCGGCGGCCGAGGCGGTCAAGCTGCTGGAAGCATACCGGGCCGCCGGTTCCTGTGATGTGGAGATCGAAGCCCTGGAAAAACGGATGAGCCTCCTCATCGACCGGATCATGGGGGAGGCCGGGTTTTACGCCCCCGCTTACGCGGCCCTGGCCCTTAAACAATCCGAAGGATCGCCAGAGGAAGCGGTTTTTCTGCTCCGGGCCTACCGTTCAACCCTCTCCCGATCCTATCTCAGCCTCCCCCTGGACGGCGCGGACATGGCGATCCACCGGCGCATATCCGCCGCCTTTAAGGATATCCCAGGCGGCCAGTTCTTGGGCGCTACCTACGACTATACCCACCGGCTCCTCGATTTTGCCCTCATGGAATCCGGCAATACCGGAACAGTCGGCGGCGCTGACGGAACCGGCCCTTCCGTCGGGACCGGCGGCTTGGGGGCCATCCGCGCTCCCAGGGTTTCGGAAGAACTGAAACGGGAAGGGCTTACTGGCGGCGGCAAAGATAACGGGGAACATCGGGATCAAGATCCCTGGGATCTTGATCCCTGGGACATAACCGAAAATCCCCTCCGGTTCCCCGCGCCGCGCTCCGCCCGGCTGCAAACCCTGGCCAGGGCGGACACGGGGTACATCAGCGGCCTGGCCTACGCGGCGATCCGGGGCTTCGGTTCCGGCCACCCGACGGTAGGGGAACTGCGGACCGGCGCCCTGGCGGTACGCATCCCCCATCCCTTAATCGAAGG
>JAISLX010000098.1 GCA_031277045.1 Treponema sp. | reverse complement strand
AACAAAAATATGGAATAAAGGATCTATTATCTGTTTTATATGCAAAAAATGAAATAATGGAAGTGGCCTGGACTTCGCATAACAGGACTGTTTACGCTTCGCCGCAGTAGCGGCTCGGGGTTTCGTTCGCCTAGGTCATTCCGCTACGCTTCATTCTCACGGCTCACTACACCCACAGTTTGCCAGCCCTAAAAATGCTACGCATTTTTCTATTCGGGCTGTCAAACCGTCGTAAACAGCCGAAACGTTAGGCGCAATACCCTAGCCGCAATATAAAATTATTGAATAAAATGGATTGACAATAACATTTTATAGGAATATACTAATGTAAATTTTTCTAAAAAGAGGAAAAATAATGGAATATTGGGATTTGTATAATAGCAATCGGGAAAAAATAAACAAATTACATTTACGCGGAAATTCATTAAATTCCGGCGAGTATCATATTGTTGTACATATTTGGATAGTAAATGATCAAAACAAAATAATATTAACACAACGGCATCCTGAAAAAACATACCCCTATAAATGGGAATGTACCGGCGGATCAATAATAGCGGGAGAAAATAGTATTGACGGCGCCTTAAGAGAAGTATACGAGGAAATAGGAATAAAATTAAATAAAAACAATGGAAAATTAATAAAAACATTAATTCGGGAAAATGATTTTTGCGATATATGGTTATTTAAAGAAAACATAGATATAGAAAAAATAAAATTACAGGAAGATGAAGTTATAAATATAAAAATGGCTACAATAGAAGAAATAAAAGAAATGATAAAAGATAAGAAAATTGCCGAACCATTAATATGCAATATAAAATTACTGGAAAAAGAAATAAAACAAATAGCGAAAGGAACATCCGGCTATAAATAAAAACGGGTACTGCGCCTAACAGGACTGTTTACGCTTCGCCGCCGGTAGGCGGCTCGGCCTCCGCAACGGCTAGGTCAATCGCGTCGCTCATTCCCACGCCGTTGCTCCGGCACAGTTTGTCGGCCCTGGAAATGCTACGCATTTCCTTATTCGGGCCGCCAAACCGTCGTAAACAGCCGAAACGTTATGCGACATTTTGGCGCAAGTCTATTGAATAGAGTATTGACTTTTTGTGAGTATGCATATATAATCCTATTAAAAGGAGAAATCTATGTCTAAGGATAAACTTGTTATTGGGGCTATTGCCGGTGATATTATTGGCTCTGTTTATGAATGGCACAATGTAAAAACGGTTGATTTTGATTTATTTTGTCATAAATCGACTTTTACCGATGATAGTGTTTTAACATTGGCTACAATGGATGCCATATTAAATCAAAAGAATTATGCGGAAAATTATCAATTATTTGGTAGAAATTATCCTCACAGGGGCTATGGCGGGCATTTCCATTCATGGATACATTCAAAAAATCCTGAACCTTATAATAGCTGGGGTAATGGTTCTGCAATGCGTGTCAGTCCTGTTGGATGGTATGGTAATAGCGTTGAGGAAGTGATGGCCGAAGCGCAAAAGAGTGCGGAAGTTACACATAATCATCCAGAAGGTATAAAAGGGGCTCAATCTACGGCTATTGCAATTTATCTGGCACGAAAAGGTAAAAGTAAAGATGAAATAAAAACATTCATAATGGATACATTCCAGTATGATCTTGAACGAAAAATTGAGGACATAAGACCTGATTATAAATTTGATGTAAGTTGTCAAGGTTCAGTTCCAGAAGCAATTATTGCTTTTTTTGAAAGTACAGATTTTGAAAATGCTATAAGGTTAGCAATTTCTATAGGTGGGGACAGTGATACAATTGCTTGTATTACCGGAGGAATTGCAGAAGCATATTATCAAGAAATACCTGATAATATTATTGAAAATGTTCTAAAAATTTTACCCAAAGAATTGGTAAAAATCGTTGAAGATTTTTCAATAAAATATAGGAAATAAATTGTAAAAGCGCCAAAACTGCACATAACAGGACTGTTTACGCGCTCCAGCATAGCTGGGGACGCCGCCAGTAGGCGGCTCGGGGTTCCGTTCGCCTAGGTCATTCCGTTACGCGCAGACCTTCGGTCTGAACATTCCCACGGCTCACTACACCCACAGTTTGCCAGCCCTAAAAATGCTGCGCATTTTTAGGGCTGGCAAACCGTCGTAAACAGCCGGAACGTTATGTGCGAATCTCTTGTTCGCTCAGGCCGTAACCTTCTGTATCCCCCCGGTGATGATCGCCTGAAGGCTCTACATGGACCATAATATCAAAAATGCCCTCCAGTCTGTTCTTAATTGCCTGTTCCACCTGGGTGGCGATGCGGTGGGCGGCGTATACCGTAAGGTCCGGGGCTACCTCAATATCTATGTCGATGTCCCACAGCCCCGCGATGCGCCGCATCCGGGTCCGGTGGGGATTCCCCGCCCCTGGAACTGAATGAACCGCGTCAAAAACCGCCCGGTAGGTATCGGTTTCCGCGCTGCCGTCCATCAATTCAAGATTTGCCTCGATAAAAATACTTACTGCGGAACGAATTACCCACAGCCCCACCAGAATGGCGGTAATGGAATCGAGAATGGCGGTTCCGGTTTTGACGGAAAGCCCCAGGCCCGCCAGGACCCCCAGGGAAAGGATTACATCCCCGGCCATGTTTTTGGCGTTGGCCCGCAGCATGGCGGAATCCGCTTTTCTGCCAAAATAACGCTGAACAAAGGCCAGGAAAACTTTCCCCGCAATGGAGACTATGGCAGCCGCCAGGGCCAGGCGTCCGGGTATTTCGCGGCTTTGTTTGGAAATAAGCTGGTCTGCCGAGTTAAGGATAAGCTGGGCCCCCGCGAAGAACAGCAGAAAGGCTAAAAAGGCGGTGGCTATTGTCTCCGCCCGGCCATGACCCCAGGGGTGTTCCTGGTCGGCCGGACGGGAGACCACCCTGGACACCACCAGGGCCATTACGGCAATAAGAGTGTCCACCAGGGAATCGATGCCGTCCCCCAGCACGGCCAGGCTGCCTGCCAGAAGTCCGCTCACGATCTTAAAAGCCCCCAGGGCCAGATTCCCCGCCAGGGCGATAAGGGAGGCGGTCTTTATAATCCGCGCCCGGTATTCAATGTTTGCCGGCATAACGGGTTCCTACAGCAGTCCAAAAAGGGTGGTATAAAAATTGACGGCCAGGAAGAAATTTTCCAGAGAAACCCGCTCGTCATGGCCGTGAACTGAACTCATGTCCGCTGGCGAAAGCTGCATGGGGCAGAACCGGAAGATACCCCCGGCAAGTTTCTGGTAATGCCGGGAATCGGTGGCGGCGGTCATAATAAAGGGAATGGGGACTGCGCCGGGAAAAACTGCCGCCGCCGCCTTTACCATTTCTTCCCAGCCGGGTCCCCGCGCCCGCCCGTGTTCGGGGTGCGCCGGAACCGGGGAAGAGGCAAGGCCCAGGGTCCGTATTTTCACCCGGTCGTCCCCAATGACCCAGCTTATATAATTGATCGCGTCGTCTACGGACCAGGGGGCCAGGAGCCGCAGGTTGATAACGGCCCGCGCCTGCGAGGGCATGACATTGTCCGCCGCGCTGCCTTCCAGTTGGGTCATTGCCACAGTTGTACCAAGCAGGGCGAGGATCTGCGGGTCATTGCGGTAGCTTAAGGCCAAAACCGGCGCGGCCAGGGGGCCCAGGGCGCTTAGGACAGCCGTTTTTATGGCAACAACCCCCGTCCGGGGGCTGCCGCCCCGTTCCTGGGACTTTAATGCCGCCAGGTGGGAAAAAAACGACGCCACTGTCGGGTTTAGCCGGACGGGGAAAGGCCGCCGGGAAACCTGCAGCAACGCCCGTGCCAGCAGCGCCACCGCCTGTACCCGCGGCGGCCGGGACGAATGGCCCGGTTTCTGGTCAACGGCCAGTTCCAGGCTTAAAAAGCCCTTTTCCTCAACGCTGAACAGGGCCAGGGGGCGGCAGATTCCCCGAATCTGATTGATAGTTACCGGACTCCCCTCGTCCAGTATCCACGAGAACCGCTGTCCGCGCCCGGCGAACCAGGCCGCTATAGTCTGGGCACCCTGCAGGCCGGAACGCTCCTCGTCGCCGCCAAAGGCAAACCAGATGTCCTGCTTCGGTCTAAAACCCCGTATAACAAGTTCCTCCGCCGCTTCCATGATGGCGATAAGGCTCCCCTTCATATCCTGGGTGCCCCGGCCATACATAAAGCCCTCCCGGATTTCCGCGCCAAAGGGATCGGCGCTCCACTTGTCCGTTTCCACGGGAACCACGTCGTAATGGGCTAGGATCAGCGCCCCCCCGCCGGGGCTTGTCCCCGCCTCCGGCAAGCCCCCCCCGCCGGGCCAGCGGTACACCAGGGCGTAGGGGCTGAAAATCCAGCGTTCCGTGGCCTGGAGGAAACGGGGATATGCCGCAGTTAAAAAGTCTTGAAAAGCCCGTAACGGCGCCTCCGCGGCCTCTAAAACCTCCGGGGGAGGATCGTCCCTCTGCGCATTTTCCGGCCAATCGGTCCTGATTCGTATGGCCTGGCGAAATCTTTCAACCGCTCCGTCCTTTTCCATGTTTTTCAGTATAGTATTGAATTATCAGTCTTGATATACTCGCCATAATGAAAAAAGAAAGCGCCGCAAGGCAGTTCCCGGCGATACTGTGTATCATCCTGGTTTTTGCTTTTTTCTTCCTGCCCGCTTTTCGATTCCTGGTGTCCGCCGAAGGATCGGAAAGCGCCGCGCCATCAGCGTCATCCGAATCGCCTGCGAATGCCGGTACCTTGGGTGGCAGCACGGTTTATGTAACTAATGCAGGGGAAAAATACCACCGGGAAAACTGCCGCAGCCTTAGCCGGTCAAAAATCGCCATAAGCCTGGCGGATGCCGTAGAATCCGGTTACGGGCCCTGCAGTATCTGCAAGCCCCCCGTGTTCACGTCCCAGACCGTTGGTCTGTACCAGGTAAACATCGCGGAACTGCGCAGTTTCAGCCACGCGGATCTGTCCCAAATGACCAGAGCCGAAGTGGTGGACCATGTGGACGGCGACACCGTGCGGGTACGGATCGATAACCCGCCGGCAGGACTGGAGACGGTGGAAACCATCAGGATGATTGGAGTAGACACCCCGGAAACCGTACACCCCAGGCGGGAAGTGGAATTCTTCGGCAAAGAAGCCAGTGAATTTACCCGGCAAAAACTTTTGGGACAATCCGTTCTCCTGGCCTTTGACTGGGACAGGCGGGACCGCTATGGCAGACTGTTGGCCTACATTTACAGCCCCAACGGGGACTGCCACAACGCCGCCCTTGTCCGGGAAGGTTACGCCCATGCCTACACCAGTTTCAGTTTTCAGTTCATGGACGAATTCCGTAGCCTGGAACAGGAAGCCCGCCGCGAAGGACGCGGTCTGTGGCGGCAGTCCGGGGACCAGGGAGCATGAGAATCTTTGCGTTGCCATTTCAAAGAACATTGGACTTGTGAAATAACCGACCAGGGTATTGAACAAATCCAATACAGATAAATAACAAGTTTGATTAAAAGCGTTATGGTAAAGACAGCGGGCTGGTTTGGGGAGGGGTAATGGCGCATTGCGTGGTTTCCGAAGCGGAAGCCATTTTGGATAAGGAATTCCCCGTTTTGGACAAGGGGTTTGTGCGGCTTGTGGATTACCTGGGGGGGGATGAACGGGTGGTGCAGGCCGCCCGCGTGTCTTACGGGGCGGGAACCAAAAGTTACCGGGAAGACGCGGGGCTTATCGACTACCTCTTGCGCCACCATCATACCAGTCCTTTTGAACAAGTGGTGCTTACGTTCCATGTCAAACTTCCCATTTTTGTGGCCCGCCAGTGGATCCGCCACCGTACTGCCCGGGTCAACGAAATTTCCGGCCGCTATTCGGTTATGAAGGACGATTTTTACCTGCCGGCGGCAGGGGATGTGGCCCCGCAGAGCAGTGATAATAAACAGGGCCGCCGGGAAGATGCTTTGGAAACGGCGGAAGCGGAAAAAGTACGAAGCGTCTTTGAACGGGGCCAGCGGGAAGCCTACGAAAACTACCGCGCCCTTGTGGATCAGGGCCTTGCCAGGGAGCTGGCGCGGATCAATCTGCCCCTTTCTCTCTACACAGAGTGGTATTGGCAAATCGACCTGCACAACTTGTTTCACTTCCTGAAACTCAGGCTGGACAGCCATGCCCAAAAGGAAATCCGGCTTTATGCCCGGCTTGTTTTGGATATAACCCGGAATGTCGCTCCCCGCTGCTGCGAATCTTTTGAACGGCACATTCTGGGGGCGGTAAGTTTTTCGCGGGACGAATTTGCCGAACTTAAACGCCGTCTGACCGCTAAACCGGACGCCGCGCACAGTGATAATACTGTGCGGAATAACGCGCTGGATACTACAGTGCGCCGCAGTGATACTGTGGATAATACCGGCTTTGTCCCGCCGGGAAAAGCCGGTATTCCCCTTTCGGGGAAAACCCTGGAACGCTTTGAAGTAAAATTGGATACGGGGAGGCAGTTATGAAAAATCCGGTACTGGTAGTTCTGGCCGCCGGAATGGGGAGCCGCTATGGCGGCCTGAAACAAATGGACAAACTTGGCTCCAATGGCGAAGCGCTGTTGGATTATTCGGTTTTTGACGCCCTGCGCAGCGGGTTTAAGAAAATTATCTTTATCATCCGCCACGACATAGAGAAAGATTTCCGGGAAATTGTCCTGGACCGCATGGGGACTTCTGTTCCCTACAGTCTGGCCTTTCAGGACCTGGACAGCCTTATCCCGCCGGACATGTACCGGGAAGTGCAAAAGCTGGGACGGACCAAGCCCTGGGGAACAACTCACGCCCTGCTCTGCGCGGCGGACCAGATCGACGCTCCTTTTGCCGTCATAAACGCCGATGATTTTTATGGCCGCGAAGCTTACGCCGTCCTGGGAAACTACCTTTCCACCCTGTCCGGCGCCCCGGCGGAGGCCGCCATTGTCCCCTATCGGCTGGAACCAACACTAAGCCCCCAGGGATCGGTGGCCCGGGGGATCTGCGGGGTAAAAGACGGTTATCTTGTTTCGGTGGAAGAACTTCTCAGCATCAGGAAAGAGGAGGGCGCTATCTGCAATACCAGCCCGGACGGGACCAAGCGGGAACTGGCTCCAGACACCCTGGTATCAATGAATTTTTGGGGCTTTCCGGAAACTATTCTGCCGGAATTTCAAAAGTATTTTGACAGTTTTATTAGCGCCGGGTATAAAGATATTAAAAGCGAATGCTACATCCCCGGGGCGGCGGATTATTTTATCCGGCAGGGTATTATCCGCATCAGGTCTTTGCCGGCAAATTCCGAATGGTTTGGAGTTACTTACAAAGACGACAAGGCGGTCGCGGTCCGGCGGATCGCGGAACTTACCGCCCGGGGTATTTATCCGGCAAAACTTTGGCAGGGGCTTTGATGGGCCAATCCGCAGAAAACGCGGGAAGAGAGCGGCGCGGCGCTTCCGGAGGGATGCGGCCGGTTTGTCCGGAAGACATTCCCGCGATTGTGGAGATTTACAATTACTACATTAATCACACAGTGATCACTTTTGAGGAAGAGCCGCTTAACCTTGAAACTATGGCGGGCCGGATTGCGGAAGTTGCCGGCCGCTACCCTTGGTTGGTCTGGGAGGAAGGGGGAGAGATCGCAGGTTACGCTTATGCCCATGCCTGGCATCAGCGCACAGCCTACCGCTTTGCGGCGGAAGATTCGATCTACCTTAAACCGGGCTGGGAACGGCGGGGTATTGGCCGCCGGCTTTTACAGCGGGTGATAGAGGACTTGCGGCAGACGGGGTTTCATGTGCTTATGTCGGTAATCACCGTCCCCAATCCGGCAAGCGTGGGACTCCACGAAAGCATGGGCTTCAAAAAGGCCGGCCAATTCAACCAGGTTGGCTATAAGCTGGGGGAGTGGCTGGATGTAGGTTACTGGGAGCTGATTCTGAACGCCGGCGCGGACATGACCGGTAACGCGGCTTTCGGCGCGGCCCGGAACTACAACAGCGGAGCGAACCTGTGAGCGATCCTTTGGTTTTTTTCTTTACCGCTTTTTTGGCTTTTCTTCCCATATCGGAACTGCGGGGGGCCATCCCTTTCGCCATAGCCAACGGAATCCCCTGGTATATTGCCCTTCCCTACACGGTAATTTTGAATGCTCTGGTGGCCCCGGTCTGCTGGGTTTTTCTCTCTACCCTGCACAAATTGTTTCTCCCCATAAAATGGTACGCCGGGTTTTTTAACCGCTTTGTGGAACGGGCCCGGAACAGGCTTCAAAGCGGCGTGGAAAAGTGGGGTTGGTTTGGCATTGCCGTTTTTGTAGCCATCCCACTGCCGGTTACCGGCGCCTGGACCGGAACCCTGGGGGCCTGGGTCCTGGGGCTGCGGAAGGGCCGTACCCTTTTGGCGGTGATCCTGGGGGTTATCTGCGCCGGGATCATCGTTACCGCCGTGGTAAGTTTGGGGATACAGGCGTTCGAAATGTTCGTTAACTTTAAAACCGGGGGATTTTTTATGTCCCGTTGATACCCGGATTGTTTTAAGCGGTCATTGTTCAGAGATTGAACAACTTTATTCGAAGAGGGGTCGAATACCCCGCCTTGGGGCGGTTCAATTTCTATGCCAACGATGGCGGGGTTGAGACCTCTCCTGTGCAAAATGAGAAAAGTCCGCAGGACTTTTTCTTCTCGAACGAAGATACCCCGCCGAACCCTTGGTTCGAACTCTGCGGCGGGGTTCTTCATTGTTGGCAATGGGCATGTGACGGGGAGGCTGAGGGGCCGGAAAAGCGCAAAAGGCGCCCAACGCCGGACGGAACCGCCGGGAAAACCCGCGAGACCGCCCGGCGCGTTGAGTTCCGCGAATGGGCGCCGTAAGCCTGGCGCCCTAACGGGCGTACTCGGTAATCCGGGTTTCCCGGATAATGGTTACCTTGATGCGGCCGGGGTAGCGCAGGTCGTTTTCGATCTTTTTGGCAATCTGCTTGACCAGGTCCCGGGACTGGTCATCGCTGACCGCCTCGTTATTGACGATAACCCGCAGCTCCCGGCCTGCCTGGATTGCGAACGCCTTGTCTACCCCTGTAAAACCTGTGGCCACACTTTCCAGATTTTCAAGCCGTTTGATGTAATTATCTAGGGTTTCTTTGCGGGCGCCGGGCCGGGCGGCGGAAATGGCATCTGCAATCTGGACCAGCACGGATTCAAGGCAGGTGGGCTCAATGTCGTTGTGGTGACTCCCGATGGCGTTGATGATCCGGGGGTCTTCCCCCATTTTCCGGGCCATGTCCATGCCGATTTCCGCGTGGTTCATGTCCGAATCGGATTCCACGCCTTTACCAATGTCGTGGAGCAGGGCCGCCCGCCGGGCCAGTTCCCGGTTACAGTCGCCAATTTCCGCGGCCAGAATCCCGGCGATTATCGCCACCTCGCGGGAATGTTGAAGCACATTCTGACCGTAGCTGGTCCGGTAGTGGAGCCGTCCCAGGGCCTGAATCGCCTCCGGCTTAATGTTGTGGATTCCCATGTCAAAGAGGACCTTTTCCCCTTCTTCAAATATCCGCTGGGAAATGTCCCGGCTTACCTTGGTAACAATTTCCTCGATCCGGGCGGGGTGGATACGGCCGTCGGAGATAAGCCGTTCCAGGCTTACTTTGGCAATTTCCCGGCGCACGGGGTCAAAACAGGAGATAACTACCGCTTCCGGGGTGTCGTCGATGATGATGTCCACCCCCGTAAGGGTTTCCAGGGTACGGATGTTCCGCCCTTCCCGGCCGATAATCCGGCCTTTCATCTCGTCATTTGGCAGGCTGACGGACGTAATCGTAACGTCCCCGGTTACCTCCGTGGCAAGACGCTGGATGGTGGTAACCAGGATATCACGGGCTTTTTTCTCCCCCGCGTGGTTTGCCTCTTGCTCGATTTTGTTAATCAATGCCTGGGCATCGTGTTTGGCTTCGTTTTCCAGGCTTTGGATGATAAGGGCCTTTGCCTCTTCCATGCCAAGACCGGAAATTCGGACCAGTTCGGCCCGGTAGCGTTCCTCTTCCTTGTCAAGGGCCTTTTCCCGCTCGGCAAAAAACCGCTCTTTGTCCGCAAGAGCCTTTTCCGTCTTTTCGATCTGGGCCGATTTCCTGTCAATGGCCTCTTCTTTCTGCAAAACGCGGCGTTCGTACCGCTGTAACTCTGCCCTGCGTTCCCGGGTTTCCTTCTCCTGCTGGTTTCTGTCGCGAATAACCTGATCTTTCGCCTCAAGAAGGATATCCCTCTTTTTGGCCTCAGCTTCCTTTATCGCATCCTGTTTTATACGCTCGGCGCGCTGCTCCGATGCCGTAAGTTGAAATTTGGCGTACAGCCATCTTATAGTCCAGCCCAAGAATAGCCCGGCAAGAGGGAGGATTATAAAAAAAATCCACTCCATGATATACCCCTTACCGATTTCTATACAAAAATTCGTTGAATATTAACTCAAGATACCGGAATTTGTCAATAGGCTGCCGGGCCGGCCCTGGGGAAGACTCCTGATTCCAAAACGGTTATGATACCCGAATGGCCCATATTTCGACCGATCTTTCCCGCGGCAACGTGCTTTCCCAACTGGTGCGGTTTGCCCTTCCCTTTTTGGCATCCAACATTGTTCAGTCCCTGTACAATGTGGCGGATATGCTGATTGTCGGCAACTTCGCGGGGGCCGAAAGCATGTCCGGCGTAAACATCGGGGGGCAGGTAACGTTTATCCTGACCAACACGGTGATCGGGCTGTGCACGGGGGCCACGGTGCTGATCGGGCAGTACCTGGGGGCGGGGAACCGGGAAGCCATGCGGCGCTGTACCGCCACCGTTATTACGCTGCTGGTGATTCTGGCGGTGGTTATTACCGGGGGGATGCTGGTTTTTAAGGGGGCGGTGCTGCGGCTTATCCGCACACCGGCGGAATCCTACCTGGAAAGCGACCGCTACCTGACGGTAACAGTGATTGGGGTACTCTTTATTTTTGGTTACAACGCCTTTGCGGGGATCTTGCAGGGCATGGGGAATTCCAAACAGCCCTTTTACTTTGTGATGATAGCCTGCGCGGTCAACATCGTGCTGGACCTGGTTTTTGTGGCCCTGTTCCACTGGGACGCCCTGGGAGCCGCCCTGGCCACAGTGACCTCCCAGGCCCTTTGCGTGGTGTTGTGTGTGGCCTACATGGTGCGGAATAACTTCCAGTTCGACTTTAGGCCCCGGTCCTTCCGGATTTACCGGGATCAGTTGGTTCCGATCCTCAAACTTGGGCTGCCCTTCTGCGTCCAGAACAGCGTGACCAGCCTTTCGTTCCTGTTTATCACCGCGATTGTGAACATTGTGGGAGGGGTAAGCGCTTCCGCCGCCGTGGGGGCCTTTGGCAAATTCAACAGCTTTGCCTTTATGCCCGCCCTGGCCATGAGCGCCTCCATTTCCGTCATGAGCGCCCAGAACTTTGGGGCGGGCCGGGTGGACCGGGCGGTGCAAGCCTGCCGAATCGGGACCGTATTTTCCGTTATTGTTACCTGGATATTCTTTGTTCTGGTCATGCTGTTTTCGGAAACCATCCTGCGGTTTTTTGGGGACGACCCCCAGGTGATCCGTGACGGCATGGCCTACGCCCGGTCCTTCGCCTGGGACTTCCTGATTATCCCTTTCGTGTTCTGCATCAACGGTTTTTTGACCGGCGGGGGCCACACCTTTTTTACGATGGCGAGCAGCCTTCTTTCCTCAGTAATCCTGCGGGCGCCGGTGTGTTACATCTTTGGTATCAGTCTGGGCTGGGGGCTCCGGGGGGTTGGCCTGGGCGCGCCGGTGGCCAGCGCGGGGGTGCTGGTGATGATTATCGCGTATCTGTTCACCGGCAAGTGGAAATTCAACGCCATCCGGCACGGTTAGGGGCCGGGTTTAGGGCTCATTCGTTCCAGGTAAGAAACAGGAGGCTGGGTTTTGCCGCCTGATCCTTCCCGCCGGAAGGATAAAGAACGGTGGTATATACGCCGCCGGTAAGGTTTATATCCCCGGACAATCCGGTGGCCGCGTTCCAGCGTTTGTGGTTTACGCCGGGAAGCCTCACGCTGATAGTTTTGTTAAACAGGGCGCTTTCGTTCCAGGCGATTAATACCCGGCTGCCGTCATTTCCCTCAAAATAGAAACTCCGTGTTTTAGAAGGCGCCGTTAAATTTTGATAGACGCCGGTCCGCAATATCTTGCCGGCCAGGTTGTTCGCGCACAAGGCATAGGCCCAATATCCCCCCTTTTTTTGCCAGGGCAGGACGCTTTTATCCACCAGCCCAAAGGAATCATCGTCAAACATGTGATACCAGAAAAGAGTCCGGGCACCTTCCGCGGCAAGAAGGGTAATGGTTTTGACCGTGGTTTCAGGCATTTTTGATTCTGGTACTGTCCGGGGGGAAATTCCCCGGGCCGGAAAACCGACTTCATTCACCCAGATTTTACCGGCAAACCCGTAGGATGCCGCAATATCCCTAAATTTGCTGAATATACGGGCGCTGGCCTGGGCGTTCATGTGGTACGGGTGGAACGCAATCCCGTCCGTGCCGTCCATCGCGCGGGATTCAAAAAGTCCCCTGATCCAGGAGGTGTTTCCAAACACGAGTTCCATATCGCTTAAAACGCCGCCGATAATCGTGGTCCTGGTCCCTTCCGCCTTGTCCAGTTCGCGGATCGTTTTGACCGCTTCCCGCGCAAGGGCGAAATACTCTTCTTTGCTGCCCTGCCAGAATTCCTTTAGGTTGGGCTCGTTCCAGATTGCCCAGGCGTCGACCCTGCCGCAGCCGTGATTTCCGTTGTAGCGTTTTACTGTTTCCCTGACATAATCGCAGTATAAGGGAATCTCCGAAACCGAAACGTAGTCATGCGTCTTGCCGTCTTTGAACTTGTCGTCGGCGCGGGTTCCGTTATGTATCCAGCCCGTATCGTAGAGAAGCATCCCCAGGATTTTCTTCCCCTCGGCGTTGGCGCGGCTTACATAGCGATCAAATTCCTCGTAGCGCCAGTCGTTATCTGCCGGCTCCACGCTGCTCCATCTGAAATCCCGGTGTACCCAGACAACGCCCATCTCCGCAAGCAGGGCGTATTCCGTGTCCAGGTCCTCCGAGTATCCGGTATGGATGATCCCCGCGAAATCCCCCGGAACAACATGGGAAACGCCGCCGGGAATTTCCGGCGGAACGCTGGAGCAGGAACCGGACAGGACGGGCGGCAGCGCCATAAGAAACAGGTGGACAGCCGCAGGAATGCGCGGGGCCACCCCGCATTTTGGGGTGGGGCGCGGCAAAACGGCGGCTGTTTCAAAATTTGGCATTTGAAACAGTTTATCATATTTTCATATTTTGTATATCCAGTCATCGGTAACGGTCCGCAGAAATTGGATGGTCCGTTCTTTTTTGGGGTGGACAAATACTTCTTCTGACGGGCCTTCTTCCACCACGAGGCCTTCGTCTATAAACACTACATGATCGGCGATCTTTCTGACAAAGTTCATTTCGTGGGAGACGATGAGCATGGTCTGCCCCTGGTCGGCAAGCTGTTTGATAACCGCCAGCACTTCTCCTACCCACTCCGGGTCCAGGGCGCTGGTAGGTTCGTCAAAAAGAATGATCCGCGGATTTAACGCCAGAGCCCGGGCGATCCCCACCCGCTGCTGCTGGCCGCCTGACAACTCCGAGGGGTAGCGTTCAAAGTATTCCCCCAGCCCTACCCGCTCAAGGGCGGACTTTGCCTCCGCTTCCGCCTGGCTCTGTTTTTTCTTCTGCGCCACCCGCAGGCCCAGTTCCACATTCCGCAGGGCGTTCATGTTCCGGAACAGGTTGTACTGCTGAAACACCATAGCTGTTTTCCGCCGGACCGTCAGGGTGTCGCGGCTGGAATGTTTTTTCAGGGATACGTGGAAATCGTCGATGGTAAGTTCCCCTTCGTCAGAATGTTCCAGGCAGTTAAAGCAGCGCAGCAGCGTTGTTTTTCCCGAACCGGAAGGGCCGATGACGGCCACCGTCTGTCCGTCCTGTACCGTAAGATCGATGCCCCGGAGCACTTCCTTTTCACCGAATTTTTTATGCAGATTGGTAATGCGTATCAACTTACTCCCCCTTTCATGTGAAGCCGCACCCGCTTTTCCGTTATTGCGGTTAGGCGTTCTATTAGAATAGTAATCCCCCAGTAGATAAGGGCTACCGCGCAGTAGGCTTCCAGGTAGCGGTAATTTCCCGCGGTTTTCATGTTTGTTCCCTGGATCATTTCAATAACGCCCAGAAGGTAGGCCGCCGAAGATCCCTTAACAATGCCAATAAATGAGGAACCCACGATGGGAACCGCTACCGGCAGGCTTTGGGGAAGCACGATATGGCGGATTATCTGAAACCCGGTAAGGCCCACGGAATATCCCGCCTCGTATTGGCCCTTTTCCACCGACAGCAGGGCGGAACGGATTCCCTCGGACAAAAACCCAGCCGCGTCCAGGGTTAAGACGATAACCACCACCGCCAATTTGTTCAGCACAAGCTGATCCAGGCCGAACGCGCTGTATACCGCCTTGGTGATAAAATAGGCCACGAACATTTGCAGCAAAAGCGGGATTGAACGCAGGGTTGTTACATAGGCCTGGGCGAACCGCTGCCAGCCGGGGATATGGTAAATCCGAAACAGGGCCAGAACAGTACCCAGCGCTATTCCTCCCAGCAGAGGAACTACGCTGAGCAGCGTAACCACCGGAAGATACGACAGGGCGACAGTAACCTCGTAAAAAAAGAAGGCCGGATCAAATGAAAGTCCCATAATTCAGCCCCTCGTTTGGGAAGGGGTGTAGCCGCCTCCCTGGTCAAGACGTTTGGACAGCAGGTTCATACCCCGCTCCAAAAGCAGGCAGAGTACGAAGAAGACACAGGCCGCCCCGATATAGCCTTCCATTTCCCGGAATGTGGCGTTCAGTACGGCGCCGCTTTGCCCCCGGAATGAAGCGGTGGCGTTGGTAGAGGCCATGCCCATGATGTCCAGAATACCCGCGGCGCTGTAGGCCAAAGACGTATCTTTGAGAAGGCTGGAAAGGCTGTTGGCTATTCCCGGAATACTGATTCTGATCGCCTGGGGCAGGATAACGTGTACCAGGGATTGCAGTTTGGTTAGGCCCACCGAATAGGCCGCCTCCTGCTGCCCTGCGCCGACCCCGGATACGGAAGCCCGCAGGGTTTCCGATAAAAAGGCGGCGCTGTTCAGCGCGTAGGCCAGGATGACAAACACGATGGGCGGCCAGTAACGGCCCGCGTTGTACCCGGTAATGCGCCAGATAAGACCGGGAAGCAGCAGATTACAGATTAAAAGCTGAATAAGAATGGGGGTTCCCCGGATAAACGAAATGTAGAACCTGGCGGCCTGCCACGCTGCGGGAACTTTGTACAACTGGACCGCCGCCAGGATAAAAGCCAGAACGAGGCCAACGGAGAACGCCCCGACGGTAATGCCCAGGGTAACCGGAACCCGGCCTATAATACGGAACAGCGTAACGGCAAAGAACGACCAGCTAAAAAAATTCATACCCTGTCTCTCCCTTTTTGGTTGAACGGAAATGCCGGGGGCCTTCAGCGTGGTTACCGGCCCCCGGTTTGTTTAGTCCTTAACGATATAATCCCCTCCCAGCCACTTGTGGGAAAGTTTTACCAGGGTTCCGTCATCTTTGAGTTCCTGTAAGGCCGCGTCAAAGATCTGCCGCAGTTCCTCTCCGGTCTGCTTGTTAAAAAGGTAGTAGGTATTGGAGTTGGCTACCGGGCTGCCGGAGGCCTTGATTTTGGCCTGGTATTCGGTTTTGTAGCTTTCGATGTTCCGTATCATGCTCGTCATCGCGTCTGCCCTGCCGGACGCGATATCCTCCAGCGCCAGGGCGGTAGTGGCCTCAAAGATGATGTTGAAAGGCTTGCCATGCTCCTCATTCCACTTGTTGGTTACATAGTAACTGTTGTTGGTAGTCCCGGTTAAAACGACGGTTTTCCCCTTGAGGTCCTCGAAACCCTGAATGTCAGCATCATCTTCCCGAATCGCCAGGTAGAGGGGAAAGGTGGTGTACCCCGTTTTTCCGTAGAGGTACTTCTGGTCCCGCTCAATGTTGTATTCGTACTGGTGGACCGCCACGTCGATCTTCCCCGATTCCAGGGACAAAAGGATGTTGGCAAAATCGTAGATCTGATAGGTCAGGGTGAACTCGGGATGCCGGGCGTCGATTTCGTCCAGCACCGCCTTCTCAAACCCCGTAAGCTGGTTGTTTTCGTCCAGAAACCAATAGGGGTTGTAGGCCGAACCCGCGCCGATGATGATCTCCCGGGG
>JAISLX010000094.1 GCA_031277045.1 Treponema sp. | reverse complement strand
TCCAGCCGGCCCCGTTCCTCCCCGGAGAGGGAGGCGTAGGCCCGGCTTTCCCGGTAAAACCACGAGGGGAAATACCGGCCCTTTTCGTATTCGTAGAAAAGCCGGTTATGCCAGGCCTTGTACAGGTATTTCTGCGCCACCCGGTGGAAGCCCAGGGCGTCTATATCCCGCTCGCCCCGGATGCAGTCCTTGAACAGCCAGAGTTCTTCCGAACCTATCCGGTCCAATGCCTGGGTAAATATCCGCTCGGCCTCCGGACCAATGGCGCCGGAATCCATATTCCCCCAGCCGTTTACAATGTCCCGCAGGTTGTCCCACACTTCCCCGGTGGGGATATGGGGCTGGGAAACCCAGCGAATCCGTCCCTCGTCAAAGCCCAGGCCATGCAGGTCATCGTCCGTTATTGGGATATAGGGGAAATACCTGCCCAGGGTGGAGGTATTGTCCTGGCGGCCGGTGGCCCATATACGGAAAAAGCCCAGGACGTGGTCAATGCGGTAGGCGCCGTAGTATTTTTCCGCCGCTTTAAGCCGTTGTTTCCACCATGCGTAACCGTCTTTCGATTGGGCTTCCCAGTTATGGAGGGGGAATCCCCAGTTTTGTCCCTCCGGGCTGTACATGTCCGGCGGCGCCCCGGCGGAAAGGTCCGTATGGAAATATTCAGGATGGGCCCAGACATCGCAGGAATCCTCGTTCATCAGGATAGGAATATCCCCCTCCAGGATCAGTCCCATCTTGGCAATGGCCTTTGCGGCGGCGCTGAACTGGCGGTCCAGGGCTTCCTGCAGCCACACCCAAAAAAGCTGGGTATCCCTGAACGCCGGATCCTCCCACATAGCTTCAATGTCTTTGGGGCTTACGGTCCGGCGGCTCTCCCATTCATGCCAGCTTCTTTCGGCGTTTGCCTCTTTAAGCCGGCGGTACACGGCGTATTCCTTGACCCAGGGATTTTCTTGCTGCCATTTGGCCAGGCTCCCCCCGGGGGCGGCTTTTTGGATAATACCGGCCTTGGAGACGCCGTAAATTTCCCGGAGAATTTCCATTTTGGCCCGGAGAACCGGCTCGTAGGGGAAACGGGTTTCCCCCTCAAATTTCCTGCCATAGGCGGCGATTTTTTCTTTTATAGCATCCCCCGCCCCGGCAAACTCATCCAGGGATTCGATGCGCAGATAGATGGGGTTCAGGGCAAAGGCGGTGAGGCTAAAATACGGCGAACTCCAGTACCCCGTGTCGTTGACCGGCAGAATTTGGATGAGCCCCAGGCCCATTTTTTTGCAGAACTGGGCGAATTCTTCCAGATCGGGAAATTCCCCGACCCCCATGCTCCCCTTTCCCCTTAGGGCGCCGACGGGGACCACCACGCCGGTGAGGCGCTGTTCTGTTTTTCCGCCGGTCCGCGGCGGAGCGCTCTCCGCCTTACCAGGGGCGGAAACGGTCTTGGACGCGGGTTTCTTCGCTTCTTCCCCGGCCTGTTTTTTTTGTGCCATCTCAGTCACCTCCGGTTTCCATAGTTTCTTTTGAAATGTCCACGGTCTTCAAAAGTATAATACATTATATCGCGGATCATGGGGAAAAACGGAAAAATTTCCTAGCGGTTCTGTTTGCAAAGGCAGGCTAATTGGTTATAGTTGAAAAGGAATTTCCGATGAACAAAGTTTTAAAAGAAAAAATAATGGAGGCCTTTTCTTCGGTTCTTCCCATCACGGCGATTGTAATGATCGCCAGTGTTGCCTTTGTGCCCATGTCCGCGGGGATTGTCCTGATGTTTCTCGTTGGGGCGGCGCTGCTCATTATCGGTATGGGCTTCTTTACCCTGGGGGCCGACATGGCCATGATGCCCATGGGGGAAGGTATAGGCGCGGAGCTTACCAAGGGGCGGAGCATCCCGGTGGCGGTGGGGATCAGCTTTTTGATGGGGCTCATCATCACCATAGCCGAGCCGGACCTTATGGTGCTTGCGTTGCAGCTTGCCAGGTCGCTGGACATCTGGACCCTCATCGTAACTGTGGGATTGGGAGTGGGCCTGTTTCTGGCAATAGCGGTGTTACGTATCGTCATTGGGGTGCCGCTGCACTTCCTCCTGCTGTTTTTCTACGCCGTAACCTTCGGCCTTGCCTTCTACATGGCGGACCAGGGCAATACGGCCTTTATCCCGGTGTCCTTCGACTCAGGCGGCGTAACTACCGGCCCGATTACCGTTCCGTTTATGCTTGCCATGTGCGTCGGCGTAGCGTCCCTGCGGGGGGACAAAAGCGCCAAAAACGACAGTTTCGGCTTTGTCGCCCTGTGCAGTGTGGGGCCGATACTGGCGGTGATGCTGCTCGGTTTGGTCAAACACATCACCGAAGTGCCGCCAAACAGCATGCCTGTGGAAGAGATAACCGCCATTGCGGGTTACACCGACCGGGATGTGGTGGAACACTTTTTCTTCGCGTTCCCCGCCACCGCCAAAAAAGTGGGAACCGCGCTGGGCGCAATACTGGTGTTTTTTTTCCTGTTCCAACTGGTTACCCGCCGTTTTCACCGGCACCAATTGGGAAGGATTCTTATAGGATTTGTCTACACTTTTATAGGGCTGGTCGTATTCCTTACCGGGGTGGATATAGGTTTTATCCCTGTGGGAAGCCTCTTTGGCAGCGAACTCGGCGCGTCCCCCATCAAATGGGCGCTGATTCCCATCAGTATAGTCATAGGCTACTTCATTGTGGCTGCCGAACCTGCGGTACACGTTTTGACCAAACAGGTTGAGGATGTGTCCCATGGCGCTATCACCCAAAAGGTGATGAGCAAGGCGCTCGCCATCGGCATGTCCCTTGCCCTGGGCATTGCCATGGTTCGAATTCTTTTTAACATCAGCATTTTGTACATCCTCGTTCCGGGGTATGCGTTTGCGCTGCTGCTCGCCTTCTTTGTCCCGCCGATCTTTACCGGTATCGCGTTTGACTCAGGCGGCGTGTGTTCCGGCCCCATGACCAGTACCTTCCTGCTGCCCTTTGCCATCGGCGCGTGCGCCACCGCCGGGCACATGGAGGATGCCTTTGGCATTGTGGCAATGGTTGCCATGACGCCCCTCATCATTATTCAAATTCTGGGTCTGGTGTACGGCCACAAGATGAAGACCGCGGCGAAACCGGAGATACCCAGCATCGCTCCGGAAGAACTTGGGGCCATTACGCTGTTTGACGAGGTGTCCTCCAATGGCTAATAAAAAAACCGGGTTCAAATGGTCTAACACTGTCTTTGGTAAATTCATCAAACTCCCCCGGCTGCGGGGTTCCGAACAGGAAAATTCCCAGTCTCCGGAATCTCAAACCCGGCTTAAAATAATGTTTTTTATCATCGACTGGAACAAAGTCCACCTGCTGTCTCAGGTTTTTGACCAGGAACACGTCCGCTTTCACTTTATTACGAAAGGCCGGGGAACCGCGAATTCGGAAATCCTGGATTTGCTGGGTATCGGCGCCAACGATAAAGCAGTGGTACTTTGCCTGGAACAGGAAGTTCTGACGCCTATACTGTTAAAAGAGGTCCGCCAAAAGGTAGGCCGCCGCAGTCCGGGGGCGGGAATTGCTTTCTCGATCCCCCTTTCAGGAATCAACACCCCGGTACTCCGGGTCTTTAAGGAGAGTATCTTGAAGAACGAAAAAATAAGTCCTGACCAGGGAAAAGAACCCGTAAAAAGTGAAATTAAGGATGACCTTATCATTTCCATAATCAACCAGGGTTACAGTGATGAGTTTATGACAGTCGCCCGTGAGGCGGGGGCGGCCGGCGGCACCGTGATCAATGCCCGGGGACTCGCCCACTCCGGGCCGGTTAAGTTCTTTGGAGTTTCCGTTCAAGATGAAAAGGAAATTATACTTGTCCTGTCCAGCAGAGAAAAAAAGGTTTCCATCATGCAAGCAGTTAGCCGGGCCTGTGGTATCACCACCAAGGCCGGCGGCATCGTTTTCTCCCTGCCTGTCGATCAGGTTATGGGCATGTCCTTTGATTAAGAAGGATCCGGCAAAGGCGCCGCGTTCAATCGTGGCGATGCCCTCATGGAGGATTAAAAAAAATGAAAGCGAGATTGTTTGGTATTCTGGGTATCTTAGTTACCGGGTTTGTTTTTTCCTGTAAAAGCACTGGAACAAGCGCCCCAAGCCCTGCACCTGTCCCCGCACCTGCACCTGTCCCCACACCTGCACCTGTTCCTAATCCCGGCGCTATTTCCACATCCAGCCCTAACCCAGAGCCCGAGGAAGAAAAAATCCTGGAGCAAATCTACGACCAGCACGAAGAAGGCATCATTCTAACCGGGGCAAAGGAGTATACAGTTATCAGGGGCGATACTCTCTCAAAGATCGCCAGAAAACACTACGGGACCGGCGGCAATGCCTATTATTTCCCCTTGATTATCGCGGCCTCCAAGTCTATCACCAGCATCGTTGATCCTGATGAAATCGAGGTAGGCATGCATCTTATCATCCCCGATCTTCAAAAAAACCTGGACGATCCGGGCGCCCGCGGCAGCCTAAAAAACCTGCTTAAAGAAATAGCCGGCTTTTATTCACATAAGCCGGGCAGACAAAGCGCAGGGCTTTATACTGGACTAATCCGGCTGTACAATACCTTGTAATCGTTTTACACTTGGTCTTTCCCGAAACTTAACTTGGCGCCGGGAAAGACCCCGGCAACAGCTGGACAGCGCCGATAGAGTAAAACAAAATACAAGGAGAATAGTCATGAACAAGCGAAAGTATTTTTTCACTTCCGAATCGGTGGGGGAAGGGCATCCAGATAAACTATGCGATCAAGTTTCAGACGCGATATTGGATACTTGCATAAAAGACGATCCCCAAAGCCGGGTTGCCTGCGAAACTTTTGCGTCAACATCATTGGTTCTTATCGGTGGGGAAATTACTACCAAAACCTTTGTGGATTTTCAGCAAGTGGTACGGGACGTAGCCAAAGACATTGGCTACACAGACCCCAGCTACGGTTTGGACTGCCACTCCATGGCGGTATTGGACATGATCCACAGCCAGTCCCCCGATATTAGTCAGGGGGTCTCCGGCACAGGGCTTGAACAGTACAAAGGCCAACAGGGGGCCGGGGACCAGGGCATGATGTTTGGGTTTGCCTGCAACGAAACTCCGGAACTGATGCCCCTGCCCATCAGCCTGGCCCATCAAATCCTTATCAAAGCTACGGAACTGCGAAAGAAAAGTATTATCCCGTGGCTGCGGCCCGATGCCAAAAGCCAGGTAACTGTAGAGTACGAAGGACACAAACCTATTCGTGTGGATGCGGTAGTAGTTTCCCACCAGCACGATCCCGGGATTTCCTATAAAGATATTGAGACCACGGTCATCGAACAGATCATAAAACCTGTCCTGGAACCTACGGGTCTGCTGGATAAAGAAACCAAGTACTACATCAATCCCACCGGCCGCTTTGTAGTGGGCGGGCCTTCCGGGGACACGGGGCTTACAGGCCGCAAAATAATCGTGGACACCTACGGCGGCATGGGACGACACGGAGGCGGCGCGTTCTCCGGCAAAGACCCCACCAAAGTAGATCGTTCCGCCGCCTATGCCGCCCGCCATGTCGCTAAAAACGTGGTAGCCGCTAAACTTGCCGAGCGCTGCGAGGTGGAGCTGGCCTACGCCATTGGCGTTCCCTTCCCCGTATCGGTGATGGTAGATACCTATGGTACGGCGGTTGTACCCGAAGAACAAATTGAAACGGCAATCAAAAATATTTTTGACCTTACACCCGCGGGAATTATCACCGCGCTGGATCTTCGGCATCCCATTTACCGGAAAACCGCTTCGTATGGACATTTTGGCCGGAGCGAATTCCCCTGGGAGCGCACCGACAAAGTGGCAGCCCTTAACAAGGCAGTTAAGGGCTAATGAAACCAGCGGCAGAGTGTAGAGCAGAGGAAAAAGCGGAGTGAAAAAATCAGTCAAAAAAATTTTGCCGGCATGGATCGCGGTTATGTCGCTGATCTGCGCTTGTGCAAGCCGGCAAACAGCGGAATCCTTGGCTGCGCCCAGTTTTGATCTGGTTGCCGGGAAGAACTGGAAGCTTATCGAGGTACGGATTGAAAACCTGAAAACGGGTTTCTCCCGTGACGCGCTGGGAACGGAATTTTCCAATTTTTATACTTTGAAATTTCAGGATGGAACAATCACCGGCCGGGCCGCCCCAAACAACTATCGTGGTCCCTTTGAACTGACTAAAAATCAAGGCATTAGTTTCAACAAAGTGGCCGCAACTCTCATGGCTCTCCTTAAAGAGCCGGAGGGGCTCAAAGAAAACGAGTATTTTACATACCTCGAAGGGATCTATCGCTGGGACCTAAAGGATAACAGGCTAGAGTTGCACGGCAAGGATGCCAACGGAAGGACAAGCGTCTTGGTGTTCTCTGAATAGTTTCACGTGAAACACTCGAAGCCCGCCATAAACAAGCCCTAAAAAGTCCGGAACCGGCAGGTTCATGGAAACTTAAAAACACACAAGATTAGGCAAAAACCGGGACAAGAAAAACGGTAGAACCATAAGGATTAGCGTTATACCTAATCCCGCGACAAGCCATAGACGCCCAAAAACAAAGCCGGGATGTCGTTTTACCGCTGAAATTTCTGTTTTTTCGTTTTCCACAGGACTGAACCAGTCCATCTTCATAAACAGAACATCCACATCATCAATGAAATGCCCTGGCCTGACACGCACTCCACCTTCGCGCAAAACCGCAAAAAGCGAAAGAGATTTCCCTAATAACCGTCCGAAAACAACGATGCGTCTGCCCACGCCAGGGCAAAGCGGGACCCAGCCAGGTTTTCCGCCGAATAAAAACCCGCCGGAAGACGGCCTACCACCGATAACCGCAGCCGAAAGCATGACGAGCCCTTCCAGCGTAACCGCCTTCCGCAGGCCGTCCGCCAGGCTTCCGGCAGTGATATGCAAGGGGCCGATTTCCGTCAGCACTCTGCCGTAAGGGATCAGGAGATTTACCAGCACAATCCCCGCAATCACCGAAAGGGTCATAAGGGGACTGTTTTTTCTACCCGAAAGCCAGGCGCAAAACCAAAAAAACAAAAACTGTAGGATTCGCCCAAACGTAGAAGGGGTGAACAGAAACATCAACAGGGCAGCGATCCCCGCGATTGTCAGTTCGGATCCGTCAAATAGCCCGTCCCAACGAGCGCGCCGCGCCTGGCGTCTCGTTTGCATAGGCGCCCGGCTCTGCCCGCCGGCCCCTGCGGGTACGTCATTGAGGGTGTTGCACGTTTCGCCGTCCAATGCCGCCCGGTACCAGCGGGAACGGCGGCAGAACTGTTCGGAAAAAAGTCCCAAAACACAGCCGGTAACCAGGGAAAGGGCAAGAAACGGAGGAATAAGATAGCGGACCCCTTCCCCAAAGATCAGGAATCGGGCCAGGAGAAGTTGGACCACGCTGGAACAGACGGCCCCCGCCACGCCGATACCTGCCAGACTCAGCCGTGCCTGATCTGGAGAAGATTTGCGGCAGGTTCCGGAATGGGAATGTCTGGAACCCGCGCTTACACGCCGCAAGCTGTACATCACCAGGGCCGAGGCGGCGCTTCCCGCAAGGGAAAAGACAAACACGTAAGAAAAAATGGTTCCGCCGACAATCCCCGCCCCGGCAATTTTAATGAGCGCCAGTAGGCCGAAATAGCGGGGAGAAAGCAAATCCAGGGCCAGCATGAGGGGAAGGTTCGCAAGTCCGATTCGTATGAAGGGCAGAGGCTTGGGGATAAGGTATTCGAGGGTTGAAAGAAAAAGACAAAAAGCGCCCAGCAGAACTACGGCGGTATCCGGGCCGGCTTTACCAGGATGCGGCGTCAAGCTCCGGCCCTCCGCCTGGACTTCCTCCGCCCTGAACGGAAACCATTACCCGGTTAGGAAGACAGGCAACCTGCTGCCCGTGCCTGCGGATGGCTCCGGCGGCAACACAGTTCTGTCCCGCGCAGGGGGAAGAGATAATCCGCGCCTGGTTTCCCCGCAGTTCCACCAGGGTATCGCCCAGGGGGCCGCCTACGGCAACGGTCTCCGTGGCATCCAGCGGGAATTCCCAGCGGCGGCCACCGGATTCAACAACAACCAGGGGAAGGCCAGCGCCGGGGGCATAGACCGCAGCCGCCGAAACTAAAACGGCCCCCAGCGCCAGAACGATGACGCCGATATCCAAAACCGTAAGGCCCATACGCATGCTCCTCTTATACCACAGGATCGGCGGCACTACAACATTTTACCGGATATTTACCGTTACCCTATCGATCCTTAACAATCCTCCTTTATCTTGTTTTTGACTACACAAACCTTATGAGAGGAGGATCTTATGAAAAAACAGATGGGTGTTCGGAACGGGGTTTCCGCACGTCTGCTGGGAAGGGCGGCCGGTCTGATGATGGCCCTGCTTACGATCATGTCCCTGCCCGCCAAAGGGAAAACCGACGCCGGATCGGGACAGAACACGGAGCTGGCCCAGCAGGGGCAGGCCAAATACGTGTTCCTGTTTATCGGGGACGGCATGGCTATGTCGCAGATCAGTTCGACGGAGGTTTACGCCACCGCCCAGTCGTCTAAAAACATCAACATCACCAGGCTGGGTTTTACCAAGTTCCCCATATCGGGGCTTACCACCACCTATGACGCGGGAACCTTTATCACCGATTCTGCTTCCGCCATAACCGCCATCGCCACGGGAAACAAAACCCTAAGCGGGGTTCTTAACATGGACCCGGCAAAGACGGTTTCCTACAAGACCATTGCCGAATACGCCCACGAGGCGGGGATGAAGGTCGGCATAGTCAGTTCCGTCACGCTGGACCACGCCACCCCTGCGGGCTTCTTCGCCAAGGTTCCTTCCCGGAGCAACTACTACGATATCGAGGTTCAGATGGTGGAAAGCGGGTTTGAGTACTTTGCGGGGGGCGGCCTTTTGCAGCCCACAGGCAAGAACAAGGATCAGAAGGACGTACTGCAACTGGCGCGGGAACACGGCTACACCTATGTCAACGGTAAAGATGCCTTTAACACGCTCAAACCTGGTTCCGGCAAGGTTCTCGCCATCAACGCGAAGCTCCAGGACTCTGGCTCCATGCCCTACGAGTTGGATCGATCATCGGACGATCTTTCCCTGGCGGACTACACCCGCAAGGGGATTGAGTTGCTGCAGGACGATCCCCAAGGCTTCTTTATGATGGTTGAAGGGGGGAAAATCGACTGGGCCTGTCACGCCAACGACGCGGGGGCCGCCATTCACGATGTCCTGGCCTTTGATAACGCCATCAAAGTCGCGGCCGAATTCGCCCAGGCCCACCCCCGGGACACCCTGATCATCGTTACCGGGGACCACGAAACCGGGGGCATGACCATCGGCTTTGCGGGAACCCAATACGACACGTTCTTCGACAAAGTGGCCCTGCAGACAAAATCTTTTGTCGCCTTTAACGCGGATATTCTTGCGCCCTACAAGCAGAACACCCCGCGTGACCGGGCCAGGCTGGCGGACCTGCTTCCGGCAATTAAGGAATCTTTCGGCCTGGACTACGCCAGCCTTTCGGAGTTCCAGAAGCAGCAGCTTGAATTCGCCTTCCAGCGGTCCATGGGGGACGAAATTGAACGGGCGGTGGCGGAGGACCAGTACCTGCTCTACGGGGGCTACGAACCCCTGACAGTGAAGATCACCCAGATCATGAACCAGACGGCGGGTATCGGCTGGACTTCCTACGCCCACACCGGGGTACCCGTTTCCACGTTTGCCCTGGGGGTCCACCAGGAGCTTTTCAGCGGCTATTACGACAACACCGACATATTCAAAAAAATGGCCTCCGCCATGAATCTTAGCCTGTAGCAGGGTTTGTTATGAATTTTGGGCAGGGTAAGGGCATACGAGAACCGCGCCGGAACATTATCTTCGTCTTGGCCTGCGTTTCCCTTACCGCCCTGTTTTTTATGCTTCCCACAGGCTTCGAGGGGGCCTCCCAAACCGCAGGCAGCCTGCGGGCCCGCGGGAAGGTGATTGAAGTCAACAACGAGCGTCTTTTGAGCATTGGCCCGGTGAAGCAGGGGGAACAGCAGCTTGAGGTGGAGATCCGCTCCGGCCCCTTTAAGGGGGAGGTTTTTTCGGGCTCCAACAACCTGATGGGCAAAATAGAACTGGACAAGATCTTTGCCCCTGGGGATTCGGTGCTGGTCGTGTTGAGCGTTTCGGAGGAGGGGGGAATCCGCCACGCCCAGGTTTACGACCATTACCGCACCGGAAAGACGGCCCTTCTGTGCGTCCTGTTCTTTGCCTTTATCATCTTCCTCATGGGATGGATGGGAGTAAAGATCATCATTACCTTTGTGTTCACGGCGGCGGCCCTGATCCGGGTCCTGTTCCCCGCCATGCTCCGGGGCTGGGACCCGATCTTTGCCTCGGTGCTTCTTACCGCCCTGCTTACCGCCGTAATCATCTTCCTGGTGGGGGGCCTTACGCGGCGGGGCCTTACCGCCTTCGCCGGGTCCATGGGGGGCGTCCTGCTAACCTCCGTCCTGGCCTTCTTCTTTACCTACTGGTTCAAGATCCACGGGGCGGTGCGGCCCTTTGCGGAGGCCCTGCTCTACTCGGGCTACACCCACCTGAACCTGGCCCATCTTTTTATTTCCGGCATTTTTCTTGCGTCTTCCGGGGCCATGATGGACCTTTCCATGGACATCGCCAGCGCCATGGACGAGATCAAGACGCAGTACCCCGCGATAAGCCGCATCAACCTGATCAAAAGCGGCGTTTCCGTGTCGCGGCACGTGGCGGGAACCATGAGTACCACCCTGCTCCTGGCCTATTCCGCCGAATACACCGCCATGATTATGACTTTTATCGCCCAGGGTATCCCCGTAGAAAACGTAATTAACATGGTGTGGGTTTCTTCCGAAGTGGTCCATACGCTGGTGGGCTGTTTCGGCCTGGTCCTGGTGGCCCCCCTGACGGTATTCGCCGGGGGAATCATCCTGGGAAAGAGCCCCAAACGCCAGGAAAAGCCCTAAGCCTGTGCATACGTGTGTGCGCCGGGGGCTTAATCCTCTTTCACAATGCGGTCAAGGCCGATGACAAAATCCGGCTTGTCGATACTGAGGATCCGCACCCCCTGGGCGCTGCGGCCCATAACCCGGATATCGCACACATTGAGCTTAATGGACTTGCCCTGACTGGTGATACACATGATCTCCTCGTTTTCCTGCACGTTGACACAGCCTACGATTTCCCCGGTTTTTTCGCTTACCGTGTAGATCCGCTGCCCTGCGGTGCCCCGGCCGTGGTAAGCGAATTCCGAAAAATCCACCCGCTTGCCATAGCCGTATTCGGACAGGATGAGCATTTTTTCTTCCGGAACCACCTTGAGGAGCCCGGCCAGTTCGTCATCATCGCTCAGCTTCATGCCCGAAACCCCCCGGCTCGATCTTCCCATGGGGCGGATCTGGTCTTCCCCGGTGCGCAGGGCCTGGCCTTTGCGGGATATCAGGACCACTTCGTCCTTGCCGCCGGTAAGCAGGGCGCTGACCAGCTTATCCCCCTCGTCCAGGTTAATGGCAATGATCCCCCTGGTCTTGGCATTGGAAAATTCGCTTACCGCCGCCTTCTTGACCACCCCCCGCGCGGTCCCCATAAAGAGGTAGGGGCCCCCGCCGGAATCGCCGCCGGCCGCGCCATCGCCGGGTGCAGCGCTGTTATTAAAGTCTTTAAGGGCCACAATGGCGGTAATGTCCTCGTTGGGGGAAACGGTTAAGAGGCTTTTGATATGGGCGCCTTTGCTGGTCCGGCTTCCTTCGGGAAGTTCGTGGACCTTCATCCAATAGGCTTTGCCCGCGCTGGTAATAAACATGATGTACTCGTGGGTGGAAGCCACAAAGATCTGCTCGATAAAGTCGTCTTCCGCCAGTTTGGCGCTTTGCATACCCTTGCCGCCCCGGCCCTGGTTACGGTAAATAGATACCGGAACTCGCTTTACATAGCCCAGGTTGGAAATAAGGATCATCATTTCCTCTTTTTTGATCAGATCCTCGATATTGATGCTTTCCACTTCGCCGGCTACGATTTCGGTACGCCGCTTGTCGCCAAAGCGTTCCGCCACGGACCGGGTTTCGTCTTTGATTACACCCCGAAGTTTTTTCCCATCCGCCAAAAGTGATTTAAAATAATCTATTTGTATCTTTAATTCCGCCAACTCCTGCTGAATCTTCTCGATTTCCAGGCTGGTGAGTCGTCCCAGCCGCATCTCCACAATGGCCTCGGACTGGGCTTCGGACAGGGCGAATCGTTCCTGTAGCTTAAGCCGGGCAGCGGCGACATCATGGGAGGCCTTGATAATCGCCACTACCTCATCAATGTTCGCCAGGGCGACAGCCAGACCTTCCAGGATATGAGCCCGTTCTTCCGCCTTGCGCAGATCGTAGCGGGTACGGCGGGTAACCACCTCGACACGGTGTTCAACAAAGTAGTGGATAAGTTCTTTTAGGTTAAGGCACTGGGGTTTCCCGTCGACCAGGGCCAGGTTGATAATCCCAAACGTGGTCTGAAGCTGGGTGTTGGCGAAAAGCTGGTTCAGAATCACCTTGAGGATGGCCCCTTTTTTCAGCTCCACCACGATCCGGATGCCGTCCCGGTCGGATTCGTCATTGGAATTGGCGATGCCGTCTATGGCTTTTTCCCGGGCCAGGGCGCCGATCTTCTCCACCAGGGTAAGCTTATTAACCCCATAGGGAACATCGGTAAAGACAATCTGTTCCTTTCCGGATTTGGTGGTTTCTACCTCAAAATGGGAACGGACCAGGAGTTTCCCCCGGCCAGTTTTATAGGCGTCTCGAATCCCCTGCCGGCCAAAGATGATCCCGCCGGTGGGGAAGTCGGGCCCCTGGACAAACCGCATCAGTTCCTCAACGCTAATCTTCGGGTTATCAATAAACGCGCAGACGGCTTCGCAGATCTCGTTCATGTTGTGAGGGGCCATGTTGGTGGCCATCCCCACGGCGATACCGCTGGATCCGTTTACAAGGAGGTTGGGAACGGCGGCGGGAAGTACCTGGGGCTCTTTAAGGCTTTCATCAAAGTTGGGAAGGAAATCTACGGTCTCTTTGCCCAGATCCTGGAGCATCTCATCGCCGGCCCGGGAAAGTTTGGCTTCCGTATAGCGCATGGCCGCCGGGGGGTCGCCGTCCAGGGACCCAAAGTTCCCCTGCCCGTGAACCAGGGGATAACGGAGGGAAAAATCCTGGGCCATCCGGGCCAGGGCATCGTACAGGGCGGCATCTCCATGGGGATGGTATTTCCCCATGGCATCCCCTACAATCCGGGCGCTTTTTTTGGTGACAGCATTGGGCCTAAGCCCCAGGTCGTCCATAGAAAAGAGAAGCCGCCGGTGTACGGGTTTAAGGCCGTCCCGCACATCGGGCAGAGCCCGGGCCACAATAACCGACATGGCGTAGTTAAGGTAGTCGGTCTTTACTTCGTCCTCTATCGCAATGGGGATGACCTTTCCCGGGCCCTGCCCCTCAGTTATTTCGCTCTCAGCCATTTATGTGTTTATCCCTTGATCCTGTTCAAAATCCAGTTCGGCGAGTATAGCAATTTCACGGAAAAAAGTCATGGACCCGCGTTACACGCGCAGGGCCAGCGCATACCACAACAATATGTGCAGTTTACACGTCCAAATTACTCACCAGCAGGGCATTTTCCTCGATAAACTCGCGGCGGGGGGCAACGACCTCTCCCATGAGAGTAGTAAAGATCCGTTCTGCCTCCACGGTGTCGTCCAGATGAACCTGGATGATGTTCCGCCGGATGGGGTCCATCGTAGTGTCCGCAAGTTCTTCGGCGTTCATCTCCCCCAGACCCTTGTAACGCTGAACAGAAACCTTGTTGGGATCTTTTCCGGAAGCAGCCAGGATACGGTCTTTTTCCGTATCGTCATAGGCGAAAAAACTCTTTCTCTCGTAGCTGATCTTGTACAAGGGCGGCATGGCCAGATATACGTGTCCATGTTCAATCAGATCGGTCATGTAACGGTAAAAAAACGTAAGAAGCAGAGTACGAATGTGGGAACCGTCCACATCGGCATCAGCCATAATGATGATTTTGTGATAGCGGATCCTGCTGACATCAAACTCACTGCCGCAGCCCGCGCCGATACTGGCGATGATAGGCTGGAGTTTCTCGTTAGTTACTACTTTCTCGATACGGGTCTTTTCTACGTTGAGCATTTTGCCCCACAGGGAAAGTATCGCCTGGGTCTGGCGGTTTCTGCCCATTTTGGCGGAACCTCCGGCGGAGTCGCCCTCAACGATGAACAGCTCGCAGAGGGCGGGGTCCCGCTCACTGCAATCCGCAAGCTTGCCGGGAAGCCCGGCGGAATCCATGGCATTCTTGCGGCGGGTGGCATCCCGGGCTTGACGGGCAGCGATCCGGGCTTTGGCGGCAAGAACGCTTTTTTCCAGGATGTTATTTACCACGTCAGGATGTTGATCCAGACATAGCTCCAGTTGTTCATTGGTAAGGGTTTCCACGATACCCTTAACCTCCGAGTTCCCCAGCTTGGCCTTGGTCTGACCTTCAAACTGGGGGTTGGGGACCTTGACGGAAAGCACTGCGGTAAGCCCTTCCCGCACATCGTCCCCGGAAAGGCCTTCTTCCATCTTTTTGGCCTGCTTGGACTTTTTAAGGTACTCGTTCAGGGTGCGGGTAAGGGCGGACTTAAACCCTACAAGGTGGGTTCCCCCTTCACGGGTGTTGATGTCGTTCACAAACGAGTACATGATCTCGTTAAAACCATCGTTGTACTGGATGGCGCATTCCAGCGTTACGCCGTCCCGCTCCCCTTCGATGAATATGGGCTCTTTGTAGAGGACGGTTTTGTTCTCGTTCAGATAGCTTACAAAGCTCTTTACCCCCCCATCAAAGCGGAATTCGTGGCTTTTGGGGGTCATAAGCCGCTCATCCCGAATGGTGATTTTAAGTCCCTTGTTGAGGAAAGCCAGTTCTCTGAGACGGTTGGAAAGGATATCGAAATTGTAGGTGGTAACCTCAAAAATGGCGGAATCGGCCTTAAATCGGATTACCGTGCCTTTTTCCCTGCCTTCCGCGTTGTAGGGGAGTCCCTGGGCGGGGATAACCGCCGCCGGGCCTTCGGGAATCCCGATTCGGTAACGCTGGGTGTAAATCTTGCCGTTCCGGTGAACAAATGCCTCGCACCACTCGGACAGGGCGTTTACGACCGAAACCCCAACGCCGTGAAGTCCGCCGGAAACTTTATAGGAATCCTTATCGAACTTACCTCCGGCGTGGAGTTGGGTCATCACCAGTTCCAGGGCGCTGACCCCCTCTTCCGGGTGAATATCCACGGGAATTCCCCGGCCATTGTCCTCTACCCGGACAATATCGTTCCCCTCCAGGACAACCAAAATATCATCACAAAAGCCCTGCATGGCTTCGTCCACCGAATTGTCTACAACTTCATACACCAAATGATGAAGACCGTCGATACCGGTGGTCCCTATATACATACCAGGACGGGTCCGCACTGCTTCAAGACCCTTAAGTACCTTGATGTTCTCAGCCGAATAGGTCACGTTCATGTCAACTGATATTATTTGTCTTGAACAAAAAAGTAAAGATAACGTACAATTCTTTGAGGTTTGAGTATCGCTCGTGGAAAAGCGGTCTAAAGGTCCGTTTTTCCAAAACTAACCAAATTTTGGGGAAACCATTGAATTTGGAGTAGGGGATTAGACATGTCTGAATCTGATTACGAAGTCTTTTGGGGGGAAACAGTAAGCCAGATTCGATCAACCCTTCCAGAACAGGAGTATTCCATCTGGTTTGGCAATCTGGAGTACATGAATTCCAGCGAAAATCACATAATCGTGGCAGTTCCCTCTTCATTTTACCGCGATCAGATCAAACCCCGCTACCAAAATCTTATAGAAAACACGCTTAAAGAGCTTACGGGAAAGGATTTGCTGGTTGAATTTGAGGTCCGGCCCCGGAACAAAGCGGAATCAGCCATTACAGCGCCTGCTGTAGACATGAAAAAAGCCAATTCCAGCCAGAAACAAGCTATTTCAACCAGTAAACAGGAAGAAAAACCCAAAATCAAAGCGCCTCATCCCCAACTGCGGGAAGATTATACCTTCGAAAGATACGTCATTGGAGAAAACAACAACTTTGCCGCCAACGCCGCCATGGCTATCAGCAAAAACCCCGGAACCGCCTATAACCCGTTTCTTATCTACGGCGGGGTCGGACTGGGAAAAACCCACCTGATGCAAGCTATTGGAAACTACATCCACGAAAATTCACCCAGCAAGATTATCTACAGCACTGCGGAAAATTTTACCAACGAGTTTATTCAATCCGTGAAAAAACAGGAGATGACAACCTTTAAAAACCATTACCGTCAGGTGGATGTACTCCTTATCGACGACATTCACTTTCTGGAAAACAAGGCAGGAACCCAGGAAGAACTTTTTTTTACCTACGAAGCCCTGTATAACGCAAAAAAACAGATCATTTTTACCTGCGACCGTCCGGTTGCGGAACTAAAAAACCTTACCGAGCGCCTAAGAAACCGTTTTGAGCGGGGTTTAAATGTGGATTTGCAACCCCCGAACTACGAAACCCGTTGCGCCATCCTAAAAAGCAAAGTTGTATCAGCAGATATACCCATTTCGGACGAGGTTATCGATCTTATCAGCAAAAATATCTCGACCAATATCCGGGATCTGGAATCAGCTCTGACTAAACTGACCGCCTTTTCCAACATGGTAAGCAAGCAGGTAACTCTTGAACAAGCCCAGCATCTTCTGCGGGACATGTTCGCCTCCCCCCGGCAAGCCAATATGTCCATAGATCTTATCCAAAGCGTAGTGGCAAAGTACTTTTCACTGTCCTCAAACGACCTTCGAAGCAAAAAAAGAGCCCAAAACATCGTGTATGCCCGGCAAATCGCCATGTACATCATCCGGGATATTACCGAATACTCCACCACGGAGATAGGCCAGTCTTTTGGGGGCAAGGATCATACCACGGTAATGCACAGCTGCAACAAAATCAGCGAACGGATGAAGGCCGACCCAACCATAGAACCAACGATTGAAAGCCTCAAACGGCTAATTAAGGAGGCTGGATCTAAGCTATAAGAAGAACAGTTTAAAAAGCTGGTTAAAACCTGGGGAAATCCGGTAAAAACCCAGCGTAAAAAGTGTTTTGATTTTGGAATTTACCAAAACTGGGGATATAGGGGAAAAGTTTTTCCTTGTTTGTGGAGACTTTAATTCCTTTTATCATAAGGAATTAGGACGTTTTCCACAATTAAGGAGACCCTATTATTACTATTATTTATTATATATAATAAATAAGGATAGGAGCCAAGCGAATATGAAATTTACCTGTGAACGAAGCATGCTGCAAAAAGAGATATCTATTGCTCAAGAGATTATATCCAGTAAAAATGTGGTATCCATTCTTTCAAATATCTACCTCAAAACTGAAAAAGATACCCTTTTTATAAAGGCCACTGATAACAAGGTCAATTTTGAAACTCAAATACCTGTAACAGTGCTGGAAGAAGGTTCTACCACAGTGTTTGGGGACAAATTCTTGGGGATTCTTAACTCAAGTCCCGATGGCGATCTGGTTTTTGAACAAAAACCTTCAAAGCTCATCATAAAATCCGCGATAAAGAAGGCAAATTGGGAGTTAAAGAGCATTACCGCCGAGAAATTTCCCGAATTTACCGTTTCCACAGTCGAATATTTTGATCTGCCCATCAGGGATTTCAAAGATATGATACAACAGACTGTTTTTGCTGTTTCCGATGACGAGACCAGGTATTTTATGAACGGTGTTTTTTTTGAAAAGACAGAAGATAAACTTGTCATGGTAGCTACTGATGGCCGCCGCCTTGCGTACATGTCGAAACCGGCTGATTCGTCCATTAATGACTTTAGTGGCGTAATTGTGCCTCCTAAAATTTTGAATATTTTAGCCAAAAGGGCAGGGGACGAGGGACCGGTTTCGATTTCTGTTACCGATAAGACTATTTTTATCAAATTTGGGTATTATAGCCTTTCTTCGGTACTTTTGGAGGGGCAGTTTCCCAATTACCGGCGGGTTATTCCTGAGAATCAGGATAATTTTATTTCGGTAAACCGCTTGGAACTGTTGGACGCTTTGAGACGGGTTTCCTTGCTGGTAGAACAGAAGTCTCACCGGGTTTATTTGGGATTGACTCCCGGTAGTATGGCGGTTTATTCGGAAGAAAATGAAATTGGAAATTCCCGTATGGAAATACCCTGTAAGTACGATGGGGAAGAGGTTTCTATAGCTTTGAACTATCGTTATATTGAGGAACCTTCCAAGGCAATGAAAGAGGACGAAATAGGCATAAAATTCAGCGATCCGGCTAAGGCAATAACTATTTTGCCAATACCTGAGAAAGATTTTTTCCACATTGTTATGCCTATGCAGCTTGATTAGGAACGGACATCGTATAAGAATTTGTAAATCCGGTTTGTTTGAGGTTTTTTCAAAACTAACCGGGTTTTGGAAAAAGCCCGTGTTGTATAAAATTATTCTTCGGATGGGGGTTTTCTGCCCTTTTTTTTAAGGCCGCGAATACGTTTAGCGTGTATTCTGTTTTCCCGCGCTGCCCGGCTGGGCTTAGTGGGCCGGCGATGCGGTGGAATTCGCGCCGCAGCGATAATCAGGGCTTCAAGACGCAGATAAGATCGTTCCAGGTTAAGCCGTTGGGATCGTTCTTCGCTGGAGGTAACAATAATTTCATCTTCTGCGCTAATACGAGGGGAAAGAACCGCGCGAAGATGGTTTAGCTCGGCATCCGAAAGCCCTTCTATATTCTGAATTTTAATACGCAGACAAACTTTTGTATTTACTTTGTTAACATTTTGACCCCCCGGACCGCCGGATCGAGAGAAAGTTACATCGGAACAGGTCCGAATAGAAGCGTAAATACGGGAAATATTCATAATTAAGTCCTTTTTCCGGTTTTATTTCATAAAGCGGGTTTAATACCCCGCCCCTTGGGGCGTGAACCTGGGGGTGCGGGGGATTTGTTCCCCCGCATACGCAAAGATTTCAAGAAGAAATCTTCAATACCCCGCTGCTTGCGGCGGGGATTCTTTATTCTCAAACCACTGTTAACAAGTTAAGCAAATGGAAAACAAAAGAGGTCCACAGATTACACGAATTACGCAAATTTTTGTGCTACCCCCTTAAATCCACTGTCAACAAGTTAAGCAAAATGTGACACAAAAAGGTCCACTGATTACGCAGATTACACGGATTTTTATTCCAAAGCCCTCTTAAATTTGTGAAAATCAGTGTAATCTATGGACTGGAATTTTTAAATTGTTGACAGTGATTCCCAAGCTATTGATTTAAACGGTTATTGTTCAGAAAGTAAAGGCCTGAAGAACTCTATTTCTTTTATCCCCTTAAAATCATTTCCATTGACTTTCCTTTTGCCAATTCATCAATTAACTTATCCAACCACCGAATCTTTTGCATGAGTTTATCTTCAATTTCTTCTACCCGGTAACCACATATTTTACCTGTAATTTTTGAAGCATTTGGATTGATCTGCGGCGCTTCTGTGAAAAATGTTTCAAAATCATTCTTATTGTCGATTTGCTGCTGCAATGATTGTTGATCATAGCCTGTCAACCAACAAATGATAGTATCCACCTCTGTTTTTGAGCGTCCCTTCTTTTCCGCTTTTTGAATATAAAACGGATAAATACTCGCAAATGAAGTTGTAAATATCCTTTGCTTTTCCATGGTCTTTTAACGATATGATTATACAACCATTTTGTCAATATATTACATGACGTATTACCCCTCAAGGTGAAAGGCAGCCAATGTCTTCGCCCACATAATTTTGTGTTCAATAATTACAAGAGGAGCAGCAGGAATCAAGCCCGGAACCCCACCCTTATTCCACGGTCACCGACTTGGCCAGGTTCCGGGGCTTGTCCGGGTCCAGGCCCCGAAGCACGGAACCGTAGTAGGCGTAGAGC
>JAISLX010000065.1 GCA_031277045.1 Treponema sp. | reverse complement strand
AAGGTATTTGAACCAAGAGCGGTAATTGCAATAATCTCAAATTTTTGCAGAATAATTTCGCGGGTTTTTGTGTAGATGCCAGTATTGCTCAACATGGAACTGGGCAGGATAATGCCCGCAACGCCCCCTTCTTTGAGTAACTGCGCGGTACGTTCCACAAAGAGACATTCAATCTCGGAACTTCTGTCGGTCAAATACTGATAAAGGGTAAAGTCATTTTCAGCGTCTTTATTGCGTAAATCGACCTTAAAAGCGTCAACGGAATAGGGCGGGTTGGAAACAACAATATCGAACCGCGGATGTTTGGCGTTCTCCTTCAATAAGCCTTTGTAGACCTTTGAATTCTCAAAATTATCAAGCCCGTCGGCGTGGAAAACCTGCGCCAGGCCGTCGCCGTAAAAATAGCAGCCCACTTTTGCGACTTTAACCAGCCGGTAATCTTTTTCGATGCCGTAGACATAGTGAGTTGCCCAGGAATAGGGATCACCGTCTTTTGACCACGCTTTTACCCTTTGCTTTGCCTTGGGGAAAAAATCAGATGTGTCCAGATCGTCAATAACATCCTGGTAAGCTTCAAGAATTTCGGTTAAAAAATGTCCGCTTCCCGCCGCATAATCTATTACAGCCGGTAATTTTGGTTCGGCCTGGTTTATAAAGGATAAAATCATTTCCCGTATCGGCAAAGACCGGATAATAAAATGCGCTATGGGCGGCGGCGTAAAATACTGCCCCGCCTCCTGTTTTAATCCGGTTGTCAACAACCTTTCAAAAAGATTGCTTAAATGCCGCTGACGCTGGGGATACCGTATTTGATATTTTTCAAGCAATTGAACGACTTCTTTAAGCACCCTGAAATTATCATCAAATGATTCATCATCTATAACATCCTTGATGTCAAATATTTTATTAAATTTTAGTTTTTCTTTTTTCTTTTCATAAAGATCTTTGGGGGCGCAGTTAAAATCATCATCGGAAATACCGGCGATTTCTTTTCTTAAAAATTCAAACAAGCCCGCCTTATGCAGATTGATTAATCTAATTTGAAATTCTACCGGATCATCTATTTTCTCTTTCCATTGAAAATCAAGCTCATCGGTATCACGTTTTTGTTCATCATATATTTTTGCAAGAAATAAATTAAATATTTTATTAAACGCATTCGGTTTATCGGAAACAGAATGTTTGCGTAAAATTGAAGCAAAACTGTTAAATATAAGCCCGCTGTCAGATTCTTCCAGCGGCTGTAAATCTTTTTTAGTGAGCAGCTTGTTCTGAAACTCGTAAGGTCCTATCCATTCATCGAAAATCCCGTTTTTATAGGTTATTTTATTCCAGCGGTTGTATACGTCTTCTATATTTCCCGCAGTTCGATAGGTGTCCTCAATTTTGATAATTTCGGATTTAGGTTCGATTTCTCCATTGAGCAAACGGGAGGAATATAACATTAAATAATTGGTATTGGTATCGTTCTGAAAGTAAGTAAAAAGCTGCCCGCCGTTTTTTTGAATAGCGGCCAATTCCTTGTCAAATTCTTTGCCGAATGTCTTGCATTCAATCATGAGAAAGGCTTTTTTGCCGTTTTTAATAAATATATCGAGTCTGCCGGAATGGCCATGCCCGGAGGGAAAAACCTTTTCCAGCGTAATATCTTTTGGTTTGTAACCTTTAGTTAAAAGCCGGTCCACACATTCCAATACGACAAAGTTTTCCGCCTGCGAAAAATTTTGAGTGGTTTTACTGTCGCTTTTTATTTCTTTGCCATAATTGATTGCCGAATTTTTAAAATCAATTTCGATAGTATGGCCGGATGCGTATTTTTTGTGATATACATCCGTACTCTTGTCTTTTGGAGAGAAGCCCAATGCCTTTACAAGATCTTTCTCATACATTGGCTGATTTCTCCGATACGGCGCCCGCAGCAGATGCCGCATTATCCGGCAAAGAATTTATTTTTGCCGATGCATCAAGATACGATTCTACGGCATCTCTGACAACCCACGCAATCGAAACTTTTTTTGCCGCGGCTATTTTTTTCAGCGAGTCATAAATTCCATGAGAGAAACTGACGCTCACCCGAACCACGTTCCCGTCTTTATCAATAACTCGATTAGCCATAGCATCATTGTGCACCACATTGGTGATTTTGTCCAGTGCGCTGCGCCCAGCCAGCATTGCACCCCAGGCCGCCGCTAACGGTAAGAAAGGGGGCAGAGGGGGATCAGGGGGAAGCCGTTGGCCCCGGCTTCGGGTGCCGGGACCGGGGTCTCCGGCACGGCGGCGATTTCCGCGGGCTCCGCGGGGAGACGCCCGCCTGACGGCGGCGGATTTTGGCTCCGGGCCCATTCCTCCAGGAAGGTCTTGTCTATTTTACGGCGGGCGGCCAGGACCCGGGCGGCGTAATCCAGGGTTTGGCGGGGGGTCCCGCCGGTGTGGACCCGGCCGGTGCCGGCGTTGTACATGGCCAGGCCGGCGATTTCCGAGCCCCCAATGTCAAGGCAGACCCGCAGGTGGGCCATGCCGTAGAAGGCGTTCTGCCGGGGATCAAAAAACTCCGCGTCCCCCAGTTTGGGAAATGACATACTGTTCAACTGGAACAGCCCCCGGTCCACGCTGTCGTTCCGGTTCTTCTTGCTCACCGCCCGGAAATTGAAGCGGCTTTCCTCCCAGCTTAGGGCAAAGGCCAGGCTGGGAGATATGGAATACCGCTCCGCCCCCTCCAGAATGGCCTGGGCTATCTTCAGGGAGCCGCAGACCCGCTCAAAAAAGCCCGTCGCCCAGGCCCTGGTTTCGGGATTCCGGTAGCAATCCATCACAAAATCGCTCTGGACCTCCGGTTCCCGCAAAAAGGCGGAGGAGAGCCCCTCAAAAAGAACCGGGGACTCCGCCGGACCGGCTTCGGGGCTTTCTAAAATTTCCGGGATCCGGGCGCCGGGGCCCTCCGCGGGGGAGAACAGGAAGCGGGAGGCCATGAAGGCCCCAAGGTTCATGGCAAGCAGGACGGCGAAGAAAAAGGGCAGGAGAACCCAGGGATGAATCCCCAGGACCTTCCCCATGCCGGGGGAATGAGATGCGGGAGGGGCCCCGCGAAGAAGGGGCCGCCGCGCCAGGAAGGCGGGAACCGCGCCGGGGAGGGGCTTCCCCCAGGCCACGGGGCGGTCCAACCGGGAAAAAAGGCCGGCGGCAAACCGGGGATTTATAACTTCAGACACTCTGTACTCCATGAACGATGGTCCGGACCCTGATGATCCCCTCCACGTTTTTAAGCTGGTCCAGCAGGGAATCGGGAATCCGCTGCTCCGTATCGATAATGTTATAGGCGTAATCGTCCCGATGGTGGTTTATCAGATCCGTAATGTTGATGTTCTGCCCCGCCAGTATGGTGGTGATCTGCCCCACCATGTTGGGGATGTTCCGGTTTGCCACCAAAAGCCGGTACGGGGCCCGCTGGTCCAGGCGGCAGCGGGGAAAATTCACCGAATTCCTCACGGCCCCGGACTCAAGAAAATCCATAAGCTGCCGCACCGCCATGATGGCGCAGTTGTCTTCCGCCTCCGGGGTGCTGGCCCCCAGGTGGGGAATGCAGATCGCCGCCCGGCAGTTCAAAAGCTCCGCTGTGGGAAAGTCCGTAACATAGCAGGCGATATGCCGGGAGTTAAGGGCGGCGATAATGTCGGCCTCGTTTACCAGCCCCCCCCTGGCCAGGTTGATGATCCGGGCCCCCTTCTTCATGAACCGGATTTTTTCCGCATCAAGGAGGCCCTTGTTGCCGTCGGTCAGGGGGATGTGGAGGGTGACGTAATCGGACTTCCCCAAAAGGCCCTCCAGGGTGTCCGCCCGGATAACCTGGCCGGAAAGGCTCCACGCGGCGTCCACGGAGATGTAGGGATCGTAGCCGATAACCTCCATGCCCAGGCTCACCGCATCGTTGGCCACCATGGCGCCGATAGCCCCCAGCCCCACGACCCCCAGGGTTTTGCCCCTGAGTTCCGGCCCCTCGAACCTGGACTTTTCCTTCTCCACCAGTTCCGGCACCTCGTCCGCCCGGTCCGCGATACCGGCCGCCCAGGCGACGCCCCCCAGAATATCCCGGGAGGAGAGGAGCATGGCCGCCAGAACCAGTTCCTTTACCGCGTTGGCGTTCCCCCCGGGGGTGTTGAACACCACGATCCCCCTGTCGCTGCAGGGACCCACGGGGATGTTGTTGTAACCCGCCCCGGCCCGGGCAATGGCCTTTACCGAATCGGGGATCGGCGCGGCGTGGAGATCCGCGCTCCGCACCAGAATGGCGTCGGGATGGAGAATCTCGCTGGCAACCTCGTAACGGTCCCTGGGAAAGAGGTCCAGTCCGGGGGCGGAAATTTTATTAAGGGTCTGTATCTTAAACATCGCTGTAACTCCTCAGCATGGGGGATTTTTTTCCGGCGGAAACGGTCATTTTACCGGCTTTTTTTTACCGGGTTCAAAGAGATTTTTCGAATTTGTTCATAAATTCGACCAAGGCCCTGAGCCCCTCGATGGGCATGGCGTTGTAGATGCTGGCCCTCATGCCCCCCACCAGCCGGTGCCCCGCCAGGTTCAAGAGCCCCGCCGCGGCGGCCTCTTTTACAAAACGGGTTTCAATTTCCTTCCGCCTGTCCGCGTCGGCCTCCTTGGGCACAAAGGGGATGTTCATGATGCTGCGGGAGGGTTTTTCCACGGGGGAGTAAAAATGGCGGGACTCCTCCAGGTAACCGTAGAAGAACTCCGCTTTTTCCCGGTTCAGGGCGGCGATTGCCTTGACCCCGCCCAGGTCCCTGAGCCATTCCAGCACCAGGCCGATGACGTAGATACCGTAACAGGGGGGGGTGTTGTACATGGACCCCTCCTC
>JAISLX010000029.1 GCA_031277045.1 Treponema sp. | reverse complement strand
ACCCGGCGGATATCGGCCTCATCCACCAGGGCTGCCTCGGTTTGGGAGGCCCGTTCCCAGGCCAGCTGTATGGTCTGGAGCTTGGCCCGCAAATTCCGCACCCGGTCCCGGAGTTCCGCAGCCCGCTCGTAATCCTGGGCGCTTACCAGGGCGGCCTTTTCTTCCGTAAGCAGCAGAATCTCCGCCTCCACCCCGGTAATTTCCGGAGGCTCCCGCGATTTTTCCAGCTTGCGCATGGCCCCGGCCTCGTCCAGGATGTCGATGGCCTTGTCGGGCATAAAACGGCCGCTGATATAACGCTGGGCAAGTTTAACCGCCTGTTCAACCGCCCCGGCGGAGTACGACACCCGGTGATGTTCCTCGTATTTTTTTTGGACGCCTTTGAGAATTTCCAGCGTATCGGCATCGCGGGGTTCTTCCACCAGGATAGGCTGGAAGCGCCGTTCCAGAGCGGCGTCTTTTTCAAAGTGCCTGCGGTACTCCGCCAGGGTGGTAGCCCCGATACACTGAATATCCCCCCGGGAAAGGCCGGGTTTGAGCATATTGGAGGCATCGATGGTCCCCTCCGCCCCGCCGGCGCCAATAATTGTGTGAATTTCGTCGATAAAAAGGATCACGTTTCCCGCCTGGGAAATTTCTTTCATGATCCGTTTAAGCCGTTCCTCAAATTCCCCCCGGTACTTGGTACCGGCAACTACGGAACCCATATCCAGCGAAAGGATACGTTTTCCCGTCAGGGCCGCGGGGGCGTCTTCCCCCGATAAAAGCTGGGCCAGGCCTTCCACAATCGCGGTTTTGCCAACCCCCGGTTCCCCCACCAAAACCGGGTTGTTTTTTGTTCTACGGGCCAGAATACGGACCGCCCGGCTTATCTCTTTATGGCGGCCCACCACAGGGTCCAGCTTTCCGGCCCGGGCAATCTCCGTAAGATCCCGCGAAAATTCGTTAAGGGTTGGAGTAAGCGCCGGATAGGCGGCCGGTATAGGCCGGGAGCTGGGGAACTTATGTTCCCCCTCCCGGTGGAATGACCAGGGCTGGTACACTATCTGTGCGGCGGAACGGCCAAAACCCGTCCCCCCAGACCAGCCGGTCTCCATGAATTCGCCCTCGTTTCTTATGTCCCGGCTAAACGTGGTCTGAACTACCACCCGCAGCATTTCTGTGTCCACCCCGTGCCGGAACAGGTAATCCTGAACTGGGGTCCCCTGCTCCTGTATGCCGGCGAGCAGCAGATGTTCGGTCCCCAGATACTCACTGCCCTGGCGGCGGGCCTCCGTGCTGGCGGTTTCCAGTAATTTTTTGGTACGTTTGGAAAGCGGCACGTCCCCGTGGACCGGAACCCCAACTATCCGGGGTATTCCGGATTCCAGGGCATGACGGAATTCCAGAAGGTCAACCCGCAAAAACATTAAAGCTTTGCAGGCAATTCCGGCTCCTTCTTTGAGAAGGGCAATGATTACGTGTTCGGGAAGCAGCTGATCCGAACTAAAACGCCGGGCTTCTTTTTGAGCCGAGACGGAAAGAATCCTCTGAACCCGCTGAGTTAGACCTTTAAACACGTACGCCCTCCCTTATTTAATATACTATCAAAGTCCGGATAATAACAAGCAATCCCCCGTTTTAATCCCCGCCCGGTCAAACCAGCCCTGGGGTACTTCCAGCGCGTAACGGACGCTCCGGGAGGATCGGATAAGACTTTCGTCCAGGGGACGCATATCCCGTATTTCCACTATGCCCCCGTCCGACCTGATAAAGGCGATAGAAAGGGGAACAAGAGTGTTTTTCATGTAAAAGCTCATGATCTGATCCCGGTCAAACACAAAGAGCATGCCTTGGCCGTCGGCAAGGTTTTTGCGGAACATAAGCCCTTTTTGTTTTTCCTCCGCGCTCCGGGCAATTTCCGCCCGCAGGATTACCGGATCCCCCTCTTCCCGCTCAATGATCAAGTCCCTGGTTTCCAGGGTTTTTGATTCGCCGGTTCCACCCAGCAGCAGGCAGCACAGAAACAGCATCAGAGCCGGCAAAGCGGCGCGGAAGAGCGGCCGGCCGCTAAAAGGCATCGATAAATTCCTGGCGCAGACGCAGTTCGCGGGTTTTCTGAACCGTGGATTCTCCGGTAATTTCGTTGAAGATCCCCATGTCTACGTACTTAACCGTCAGGGGCCGTTCCAGGGTCAGCCGGGTGCTTCCGTTTTCCCACACCGACTGCCGGGGGCTTAGATCGCCGGGCGGGCCGTATTTTTCGTTAAAGGCCGTAAAAAGCGAATAGTAATCGACAAGATCGGTGTTCATCGTAAAGGCCATAATAAAAAGCGCCCCATCGTTTAGCTGAAAGAAGGCCCGTTTGATAAAGGACAGGCCCGTGGTTTCTACCAGACTTTGCTGAGGATCGGGGAGGAAGGACACGTCCCTGTCCCCCCGGAAGGCAAAGAGACTGTCGGCAGCCAGGGCCGTTTTAAGCTCCTCAAGCCCCATTCCCAGGCTAATGCCCCGGAATTGCCGGGGCAGTTCCGGCCCGGCGGTTTCCTCAGGTACGTTCTCTTCCTGGGCCCCAAGGCTCATGGAAAAGGCCAAGCACAGGACAATCCACAGGTAGTTCCGCATAATACAGTATCGGATTTTTTTCCGCGCTCAAAAAGCCGCTTTTCCGCGGGGGCTTAATATGTTAGCATCCGATCCGGTAGTTTGCCTCGTACCGGCAAACTCCACAGACGCGGCGGGGACGGGGGTGAAAAAATGATGTCAAGGGCCGATTTTGTCAGCGACAAAGACTGGAAATATTTTCTTGAGTTTTCGCGGGATCTGGAAACGCCCTGCCTTGTTTTGAACCTGAATACTATCCGGCTTAATTACCAGCGGCTGCGGGGACTTTTCCCCTACAGTCAGATCTACTACGCGGTAAAGGCAAACCCGGAACCGGAGGTCGTCTCCCTGCTGGCGGAACTTGGTTCCAATTTCGACATTGCCAGCCGCTGGGAACTGGACATGGTCCTTTCCCTGGGTATAGGCCCCGAACGGGTCTCCTACGGGAATACCATCAAAAAGGCCAAAGATGTCGCCTATTTCTACGAAAAGGGCGTCCGCCTCTACGCCACCGACAGCAAGGAGGATTTAAAACATCTTGCCGGCAACGCGCCGGGGAGCAGGGTGTACGTGCGAATCCTGATTGACGCGTCCTCCACCGCCGACTGGCCCCTGTCCCGCAAATTCGGCTGCCACCCCGACATGGCCTACGACCTGCTGATCATGGCACGGGACCTGGGACTGGTCCCGTGCGGTATCAGCTTCCACGTAGGAAGTCAGCAGCGGGATATTGGGCAATGGGACGACGCCATCGCCAAAACCAAATACCTTTTTTCCTCGCTGGAAGAGGACGAGAATATCCGCCTTTCCATGATCAACATGGGCGGCGGTTTTCCCGCCCCATATACTCAGGCAACCAACGACCTTTCCGAATACGCGGCGGAGCTAAAACGGTACCTGACTGACGACTTTGGGGATGACCTGCCCAAAATCATCCTGGAACCGGGCCGGTCCCTGGTGGGGAACAGCGGTATTCTGGTTTCTGAAGTCGTTTTGATTTCCCGGAAAAACAACACCGCCTTAAACCGCTGGGTTTACCTTGACGCGGGGAAATTCAACGGCCTTATCGAAACCCTGGACGAATCGATCAAATACCCAATTGTTTCCAGCAAAGACCTGCCGGACTGCAAAGAAGCTGAGGTAATTTTGGCAGGTCCCACCTGCGACAGCATGGATATTCTTTACGAGGATTACAAATACCGCCTGCCCGTAGATTTGAAGATCGGGGACCGGCTTTACTTTCTCAGCGCCGGAGCCTATACGGCCAGCTACGCATCCGTCCACTTTAACGGCTTTCCTCCCCTCAAGACCCACATCATGCGGCTCCCCGAACGCTGAGGACACCGCAGTCCGCCGGCTAAATTTTGCTTCGAAAGTCTTCACCGACGGCGATCCATATGCCCGGTTGTTTTTAAGCGGTTATTGTTCAGAAACTGGGGTTTCTGAACAACTCTATTTCTTGGCCGTGCCGACATTAAAGGCCGTGTTGCATATTCAATCTAAACATGAACGCGGGCTTATATATTACATCCTGCCAATTACCGTAACCGGGCCATGAAGGATTAAGCAGCCATTCAAAAAGACAGATCCTTTGAAACAACATCGTTTTAATAACCGAGATAAAATGGGTAAATGACATCGCCATGTTTTTTGCCCGCACCTTCAGAAGATAGAACAACAAATACACTATGAGGGCTATCCAGATTTGTGTCATGACCACGTTCTTTGAGTTTCCGTAGAACCGCTTTATCTTCAAGTTCTGTTTTACCGCCTTGAAAAAGAGTTCTATCTGCCACCGCTCTTTGTACACCGCAGATACGGTTGACGCCGCCCATTTCAAGTTGTCGGTAAGCAGCGTTATTCTTTTACCGGTGTCCGGGTCCCGCACAAGTATCTTTCGCAGACGCTTTTCAGCCGAATAGCCGGGAATGATGATTTCATAGTCGGATATGATGTTCTTGCCCGTATTCTCATTCTTTTTTACCCGCTTGAATTTCGCGTTTTTCTTCAAACGGGTCACAAACCATACGTTTTGACCGTCTAAAGCGGCAAAATACCCGTAATCGGCATATCCCCGGTCAAAAACCACCACGTCATTCGCGGCAAATGGAACCGTCCGTATCTTTTTACACTCATGCTCCCTCGCGTTGGATTCGGTCACAAAACACGGTATCTTCCCCCGATGGTCCA
>JAISLX010000008.1 GCA_031277045.1 Treponema sp. | reverse complement strand
TCCGGGGCAGCGAGCGGAACCGCCCCAAGGAGGCCCGGGGCTTCATCGCGCTGGCGGACTTTCCAATCTACGGCATAGACGCCGGCCGCTGGACCGCCTTTGCCCGCTTCCGCACGGACATCACGGAAATCATCCCCTTCGCCGCGTATTAGGCCGCGTTAAAGAATTCAGCTCTTACACCCCGCTGTCTTTCGGTCCAGCGCAGAATCAATATTTAAACCAGACTTCAACAGGCACGTATGGAAAATTCTCCTTTTCTTCCACGTCAACACTCGCGGCCAACCGGAACTTTGTACCATTTATCGGGATGTCGTCAGTGACAGACTTTACAAGAGTATCGTTTATGTAGATGGCTAGTGTTGCCGCACTTCCGGAATTGGTCCGAACAACTTTTAATTTATTATCAGCATTATAGCCGCGCCGTATTTCTGGCGAATTAGTCCAGCCAATTAGAGAACCCGCTCCTTCTCCAGAAATAAACTTCTGAATTGTATATTGCTGTCTTGCGGTTATAAAAAATCTATAATAATCGTTAGCATCTACACAAAATAGCATACCGTACCCATAGTTATCCGAGCCGCTCATCTTTTTGGCGGTCACTTCGTAGACATCATTCGTAGCGGGTGTTATTGTATGATAGAATGCATAATTGTAATGGTCGGGATTATTTGTATGAAATTGCACAATACCACTGCCATGGTCAACCCATATTGGATCAATTATCTCTGCAAATTCATCGCCGGAACAACCAACCAGGCACACCATCAGCGCAGTCAGATATACCCATGCGTTTTTCATAGAATTGCACCTCCGTAATATTTTTACCACCGGCATAAACCGGCGGTCTCGTGACATGCCTCCTGCCGAAAAACCCTATCCTAAAGCTCGAAATTTGGGCCATTGTGAAATTTTAACCGCAATGAGTTTCACCGCCACAGCGGCGGCAACCGCCCCCAGCGTGTCAACGATCCAGTCTGGGACGTTACAATTTCTACCGGGGACAAAGTATTGATGTACCTCGTCAATAACGCCGTAGGCCGAACCCAGGGCGGCGACAAGGACGGAAAGCCGGAACCCCGGCCGCCGCCATTTTTCCCGGGGGAACCACAGGGCAATGGCGGCGCCCAGGGCGAAATAGGCCAAAAAATGTTGAACTTTATCAAAGCCCAAAAGGCCCTTGGGTTTTGGCAGCGTTGACTGGGAGGAAAGAATCCAAATCACCGCCGCCAACACGGGAGCGGGTAATTTTAATACAAGCCTGCCGAAGATACGGACCTCCTATTCCCACTCAATCGTAGCGGGGGGTTTGCTCGAAATATCGTAAGTTACGCGGCCAATGTCTTTGACCGTGTTGGTGATGCGGGTGGAAATTTCCAGAAGATCGGCGGCGGGGAAGGGGTAGACGTCGGCGGTCATGCCGTCGGCGCTGGTGATAGCCCGCAGCGCCAGAACCCAGCCGTATTTGCGGACATCCCCCGCCACCCCCACGGAACGGATCGGCAGCAGTACCGCGAAGGCCTGCCAGATGTCGTCATAAAGACTGTTGCCCGTTTCCGCGGAACGGCGGCTTTTGAGTTCCTCGATAAAAATGGCGTCCGCTTCCCGCAGAATAGCGCACTTTTCCGCCGTCACTTCCCCCAGAATACGGACCGCCAGCCCCGGCCCGGGGAAGGGGTGCCGCCGCAGGGTCTCCCGGTCTACCCCCAGCAGGGCCCCGAGGCGGCGGACCTCGTCCTTGTACAGCCGGTCCAGGGGCTCCAGTATCCGCCCGGCGCGGCGCTTGGCGTCCACCAGGGGGCTCCCCACGTTGTGGTGGCTCTTGATCAGATGGGCCTTCTTGCCCACCCCCTTGCCGGATTCGATAAGGTCCGTGTAGAGAGTCCCCTGGACAAGGAAATAGGAGTCCGGCAGTCCCAGCGAGCGGACCTCCCGCTCCTGGATGGTAATAAACAGGTCCCCGATAGCCCTGCGCTTGGCCTCCGGCTCGGAAAGGCCGCCGAGGGCCGCGAGAAACTCGTCCCCGCAGTACACGATGTGCAGATGCCGGGCCCCCAGTTTTTCCAGGGCGGCCTTGACGGCCTTGGTTTCGTCCTTCCGCATGAGCCCCGTGTCCATGTACATCAGGTGTACCTGGTCCGGGGGAAGGGCCGCCAGGAGCAGGGCCCCGGCGACGGTGGAATCCACGCCGCCGGAGATAAGGAGCAGCGCCGGGCTGGGGCCCACCCTCTCCGCCAGGGAAGCCCGCAGTTCCTGGACATAGCGTTCCATGGTCCATCCGGCATCGGCGCCGCAGACCCCGAACACGAAGGCCCGGAGAATCCCATCGCCCCCCTCGCAGTGGGTTACCTCCGGGTGGAACTGCAGGCCGAACCAGGGCCGTTCGTCGTGGATCAGCACCGCGGGATAGCCGGTATCGCTGACCCCGCGGCAGCGGAAACCGGGGGCCAGGCGGGTCAGGGTGTCTCCGTGGCTCATCCACGCGGTAAAACGCCGCGCCCCGTCTTTTACGGGGAAGCCCTCCAGGAAGCGGCGGGCCGCCGCGGCGTTGGCCGGAACGGCGCCGCCGCCCGGAACAGTACCGCTACCCGCAGTAATACCGTTTTCACCGGCCGCGCCATGGTCAATGGTAACGCCGATGCGGCCGTACTCCCGCCGGGGCAGGGGCTCCACCGCGCCGCCCTGGTCGTAGTTCATCCGCTGGAGGCCGTAGCAGATCCCCAGCAGGGGGAGGCCGCATTCGTAAACCGCCCGGTCAGGCGCGGCGCCGTTTTCGTACACCGACTCAGGCGAACCGGACAGAATAATCCCACGGGCGTCCGCCAGGGCCCCGGCGTCAAGCGGGAAATCGCCGGGGAATATCTCCGTATAGACGCCCATGTCCCGGATCCGGCGGCTTATCAACTGGGTTGTCTGGCTCCCGAAGTCCAGAATAACTATTTTGTCCATGGGCTTTTACGGATAATTGTGGCTTTGCGATCATACCCAATCGAAACGATGTGAATGGGGGTCTCGCAGAATCGTTCGATGAACTCAATATACTCCATAGCCTGAACAGGAAATTCCTCGTACACCAGGGAATTGTCCAGGGGCTTTTTCCAGCCGGGAAAGCCGCGCAGCACCGGCGTCGCGCTGTTCAGCGACTCGATGGAAGCGGGAAAATTTTCCACCATCCTGCCGCCGATCCGGTAGGCCACGCAGGCCTTTATCTCGTCCAGGGTGTTGTACACATCCAGGTGAGTCATCACAAGGGAATCAATGGAGTTAGTAAGGCAGGCGTAACGCAGGGCCACCAGGTCCAGGTAGCCGCAGCGCCGGGGCCGCCCGGTGGTAACGCCGTACTCCCGGCCCGTGTCCCGGACAAAACGGCACAGCTCGTCCTCCGAACCGGGGTCAAATTCGCTGGGGAACGGTCCGTTCCCCACCCGGGTGGAGTAGGCCTTGAAGACCCCCAGCACCTTGTCCAGGGCGCGGGGCCCCACGCAGCCCCCTATCGCCGCCCCCGCCGCGCTTGACATGCCGCTGGACACGTAGGGGTAGGTCCCCAGGTCCAGGTCCAGCAAAGTCCCCTGGGCGCCTTCAAAAAGTATCTGGGAATTCCTGTGATGCACGAGGTACGTGGAAAGATCCACCGACATGGCCGTAAGCCGTTCGGCGTACCGGGCCAGAAAATCGCGGTCTACGCTTTCAAGTTCCTCAAGCTTTTCCGCCCAGCCAAGATCGGCAATGCGGATACCTTCCCGCTCGCTTTTCATGGAATAGGCAATGCCGATGCCCCGGCCCGTGGTGCCTATCGGTTTTTTGCGGGCCAGGTCCCGCTCTTTATCAATCTGGATGCAGCGGGGCAGCACCAGGTGGGCCCGGTCGGAAATAAGCACCCGGCCGCTGGTGTCGATGCCCCGGTCGTTCAGCATCGTGATCTCGCTGAACAGGGCCACCGGGTCGATCACCATGCCGGCCCCCAGGATCACCACCTTGTCAGGGTACAGGATGCCGGACGGGATCAGGTGCAGGGCGTATTCTTCGCTGCCAATAACGATGGTATGCCCCGCGTTGGCGCCCCCGGAATAACGGACGATGATCTGGGCCTCGTTGGCCAGGTAATCAACTATTTTTCCCTTTCCCTCATCGCCCCACTGGGCGCCGATAACGACTACTTTCATGCACCCAGCGTAGCCCAAAAGCACGTCCCTTTCAACGGACGTGTTCGATAATCCGGGGGCCGCCCTGTCCGGCATGGGGCCGCGGCGGGGCGGCTTGTAAAAAAACGCGCCCCCGGTACGGGGCCCCGTACCGGGGGCGCGGAATTCCGCCGGAACTTTATCTGTTCCTATTCATATTCCCAGGTCTTGTAATATGTCCCGTCAAGACCGTAATTAGCGGGAGCATCCCAGGTACCGGAGTCACCAGTACCCGAAACGGTCAACACCGCGGCAGCTCCAGTTCCGGTAACGGTGAAAGTACCTTTTCTATACGTATCGTCGTGCCAGCGACCACCTTGGTCGTTATTGTAGCTGTAGGTTGATTGCAGCACGGCCTCGGTGTCGGTAACCGCGGTTTTGACGTACTTTCCTATAAGCAAACCCCTTGTCCCTACCACGCCATTCTGCGGGTTGGGGGGATATGGCTCGACCCTCACCCCTTTAAATGTGGAATCTCCGATGGTCAGTTCCACTGAAGTTTTAGCCGCAAATGTGCCCTTCTTCCAGGTGCCTTCCAGGGGGTCAACCGTGGGGGCATCGGAGCAGCCGGCTAACGTTATTACCGCCGCCAGGGCGATAAGTCCAACAAATAAGAGGTTTTTTATGGTTTTC
>JAISLX010000189.1 GCA_031277045.1 Treponema sp. | reverse complement strand
TGTTTTCGGCGGATACCGAATACCGGGATTTTTCAAAACCCCGGTAGAAATTCCTGCCGTCATCGCTAAAATCAACGTACCGAACCTCTATTGAGCCCTCCCAGCTTTCCATGCCTTCCCGGCTCTGTTTTTTGAATTCGATATGGCCCGAATGTTTCCCCGCGATTTTTCCCTCAATATTGGGATCCCTTGACGCCCGTATTTTCCCTATGTCTTTTTCCGCATAGGGAATATGGGCGGGGGTTTTGCGGGCGGGAACCGCCGGACCCGGCGTATAATCCGGAAGCTCGGCGATCCGTATCCGCATGGTCCCGGTTCCCCGCAGACCCTCGGGCCACATAACCTTTTTCCCGCCGGGATGCCAGGACATGGGCGAATGGTAGACCCATTCTTCTTCCGGGTCGTTAAGGGCAACACCCCGGTACTGCGTATCGGTCAGGGAACGATCAATTTCGATCAGCACCGGCCCGATGTTGCCTTTCCTGAATTTACGCACCCCGGCTACGGCGTACATGTAAAGGTACGGGATAAACCCCTGCACCCCATAAGAGGGCCGGGGCACAAGGCCGAATATGGCCGGGTCCGTTTTAGGGGAGAACCGGGTACTCATCACGATCCCCAGTTTTTCATCGGGGGAAAAAATGGTGGTTTCGTCATAGCCGGGGGTATTGGTTATGCGGACCAGTTCTTCCGAGATCAAATCCTGAACCACCGATTCGGTTACCGGAGAATCCTTGTTCCCCACCAGGCTTATGGCCGTGCCGCCCCGGACAAACTGCTTCACCTCGCCCCCACGGATTACCTGGGGGATAATATAGCCCGGCCTCCCGGGATCCTTTTTCATGAATTCCGGGGTGCTGATTATCCGGGCATCACTGACGATGTAACGGTCCCCTTCCCGTACCAATTTTCCAAGCGCGGCAAAGGCCCCGATGTCGTTGCGGAGTACCGTCCATGCGATATGCTCGTTATCCGGGGCAATGATAATTTCCGACCAATGGGCAGTTGTTTGGGGATCATCCTCCATGTTCCAGGGATATGCTACCGGCGCCAGTTTTGTGCTTTCACAGTTATCAATGCCGGGGAAACACTCAAGCACATAATCCCCCAGAAGCACCCGCCGCTTATCCTGAAAGACCATGTACCGTATGCCGTTGGCCTTTTGATGCTGTGGTATGACCCCGGAAAAGATATTCCTGAATCCGCCGCCGTCATCGTTAAGTACCGCGATGTTCCGGTAATCGGGATCGGCGGGATCCCCTGCCTTATGATAAGCAAGCAGTACCGTTCCCGAAACGGTATAGGTTGCGGTTTCCAGGATAACAAAATCCGGTACTTCCAGGGTACGGACTTCTATCCGGCCAAGGCCGTTTTGGTTTTTGTCTTCAACGAACATCACAGACTCCTTTGTACGGCCGCCGGCATATTACCGCGCTGCTTACCGTTTCAAATAACGGTCATAAGCCGCCTGCTGGATGCGGATATTATCTTCAATACCCAGATTTTTAAGCTGGGCTTTAAAGTCCGCCCAGGTTTGGTCGTTCAGGGGAAGGGTTCCCATGATAAACTTGGGTACCGTGGAATCGATATAATCGGTTATGCGTACATTGTTGGCGGCATAGACCGATTCTTCATCCAAGGTCCGGGCAGCGCCGGAACCTCCCACACCGGGCAACTTGGAAAATTTCGCATTGGGATAGGGTTCCCAAGTTGGCTCGGAAATGGAATAGACGGCCAGCCGTTCAGGGGGAGCGACATCGGAACGTACAATACCGGGAAGCCGGTTGCCGAAGAAACCGTTGTAATTCGCAATGGTATTTACCACCGGATTTATCACCAGCTTATCCCCCTCAAACCAGAAGAACCCATCCTGAAGTCCCGCCGCTGCGTAAATGGGGTTTTCGGCGGAACCGGTTTCTTTGGTCAGACCGGGACGCATCCATTTCCCTTCTTCGGAATAAAAATAATCAAGGGCGCTCAAGAGTTTTGGCAGGTTCTTACACTTTGCGGCAAAAGCCCATCCGACGCCGCCGTTCTCGTAGAAGGGATTCCGCTGGAAGTTGGCAAACTCGGTAACGCCATCCGCCGTGGAGAGGGGGCTGGGAATAGGCCGGACATCAAAATACATATTATTTTGGGGGCTGGACATGGTTGTACCGACCTGACTCACCAGACCGTAAAAAATCCCGGCGCTGCCGCCGTAGGTCAGAGCCGTATTGGGCAGGTAGAAACGGTCGTTTACCCGGCTGGCAAAATCCTTGTAGATATAGCCCTTTTCGTACCATTCCCGCATCTTTTTAAGATACTTAAAGAACGATTCCTCCAATGGTCCGTATTTAACCGTGGAACCGTCAAGGTAGAACGCTGCCCGGCCGCCAAAACTGTTGACCAGTTCACCGTATGCCGCGAAATAACCATTATAAGGAATGATAAGGGGGGCGTAGTCCGTTACGCCCCGGGATTCAAAGTAGGACTTAAAGAGGGGCAGCATATACTCCCAGTCGTCAATGGTTTTGGGATAATCATTACCGCTGGGGAACCGGACCTTACCGCCGGTTACGCTGTCCAGAATATCGTAACGGTACAGAAGGCCCGAGAAAAAGAATTCCGGCGTTTCAGGGTCGGACATATTGCGGAGGGTCAGGATGCGGCCGTTATCGTCATAACACTGTCTGCGGAACCCCTCATGGGTTTCCAGAAGCCCCTTAAAATTCGGCATATAATCCAGGTATTGAGCAATGTCGGCTATTACCCCGTCCTCGTAAAGCTGGGGAATGGAACCGGTATAGTTGCTCATCTCTATCATGTCGGTGTATTCACCGGTACCGAACATGAGGGACATGGCATCCCGTTCCGTACCGCGGACCGGCTGTTCAAATTTCAGGGTTATATTGTATTTCCGATTTAAGGCCCAGACTACGGGATTGTCCGAGTAGTCGCTGTACTGATCATAGGGATCCGCAAAGAGCCAGACAGAGAATTCCTCATGCTGGGAATAATCCACCGTTTTGGCCGCCGGGACAGTTTCGGTGGTTCCGGCAGTTCCGGTGTTTTCCGGCTTTTTGCAGGAAAGGGCCAGGGTGATCAATAATGACGCTGATACTACCGCCAGTATTGTCCGTAGTGTAATCTGTCTCATCGTTTTCATTTTTTCCTCCTGTGAAAGAATGAATTAAAAAATTATAGGTTTTTAACCTTTAATGCCGCCCAGGGTAACACCTTTGACAAAATACTTTTGCGCGAAGGGATAAATAGCCAGTATGGGCAGGGTGCCGATTATGGTAACGCTGTACTTCACCAAATGGGCTACGTTATCCACCGCGTTTACCGCGTCGCTGCCGGCTAATATGCGGTTGGTATCGTTCTGCACCAGGATTTCCCGCATAAAAAGCTGGAGCGGCCAAAGGTCCCGCCGCCGCGCCAGGTATATTGAAGCGGGAAACCATGAATTCCACTGCAGCACCAGGATATTCATAATGATTACCGCCAGGGTCGCCTTTACCAGAGGCGCCAGGATACATACCAGGATCGTTACCGGTCCGGCCCCGTCCAGCTTCGCCGATTCCTCGTAGCTCGCCGGAAGCTGCACAAAGGCGCTGCGCATGATCATAATGAAAAAGCCGTTGATAACGCCGGGAATAATCACCCCCAGCCGGTTGTTTACCAGACCGAGGGCGCGGTTTATCATGTACGAAGGAATCAAGCCGCCGGAAAACATCAGGGTAAGCAGAATCATCATGGCGAAGGGCATACGCAGTTTCAAATTGGACCGGCTCAATACAAAACCCGCAATGGCGGTAAGGGCAGTACCCAAAACGGTGTTGACCCCGACATAGATAAGGGTGTTAAGATAACCCCCGGCAATAAATCCGTTTTTGAATACCAGGTTATAACCCTGAAGCGTCGGAGTTCCCAGGGGGAGCCAGATGATCCCCGAAGACGCGAAAAGCATCCGGGGATTGGAAAGGGACGCCATAAGCACATGCCAGATCGGCGCGATGCACACCACACAAAGCAGGACCATGAAACCGTAATTAAAGATATTAAAAACAATCCGCGAAGGCGTTAATCGTTCTATCATGTTTATTCTCCCCTTTAGAATACCGAACTTTCGGTAAGTTTCCGGCTGATAAAATTGGAAACCATGAGCATCAAAAGCCCCACCACCGAATTGAACAGCCCCACCGCCGCGGAATAGCCGTACTGCATCCGCTCAATACCCATACGCACCACATGAGTGGCAATCACGTCCGCGGTTTCGTAGATACTGGGGTTATACAGAAGCAGAATCTTGTCGGACCCGACGTTCATGATCATGCCGCAGCGCATGACAAGCATGGTTACGATAATCGGCGTCAGGGCAGGCAGCGTTACATGCCAGACCCGGCCCAGCCTGCCCGCCCCGTCAATGGCGGCGGCCTCGTAGAGTTCGGTATTCACTCCGCTGAGGGAAGCGATAAAAAGGATGGAGCCGTAACCCAGTCCCTGCCACACGTCAACGAGGAGGTTTATTCCCCAGAAGAACTTCGGATCACTTAAAAGGTTTTGCCGGGGCAGGCCGAAGGCTACCAGGATATTGGTGATAATACCGTTGGATGAAACAAAGTCTATCGCCAGGCCGCAGACCACCACCGCCGATACAAAATAAGGCAGATAACTGATAGTCTGCACCACCTTCTTAAACCGGTCAAAGATAATTTCATTGAGGAGCAGGGCAAAAATGATTGAAAGGGGAAATCCCACGCCAAGATTCAAAAAACTGATAGCCATAGTATTGCGGAGTATTGTCAGGAAGTTGGGTCCGGTAAAGAGTTCAATAAAGTTGGCAAAGCCTACCCACTTGCTGCCGAAGAATCCCTTGATTGCGCTGAATTCCTGAAAAGCCATAACAACCCCGAACATGGGGAGGTAATTAAAAACAATAAAGTAAACCAGAATGGGCAGGAACAGGAGGTACACCCCCCAGTTCATTCTAAAATCCCGTTTCCAGCTTATATACGCTCCGGCGGACGCTCCTGTTTTTTTCATGACGGATCTCCTTGTAGATATAGCTTTACTTGCCCGGTAATACCTGTGGGCGCCTTCGGCCTGGAAGACGCCCGCATCGCCGCATAACCAGCGGGTTTAATCTGCCGTTCCAGGGTGGTGGCCGCTTCAATGGCGATGGTATTTTCCCCGGCCTGTACCAGCGGGGCAATATCATAACGGAAGGGCGGCGCAATCTGAATGCCAGCCGGTACGCCGTTCACAAAGAGTTCAATGCCTTCATAGGCATCGGTGATTTCGAGTACCAGGGGGGATTTTGCCGCCGCTTCCGCATTGAGTATGACCGGGCGTTCATAACGGACAAATCCGCTAAATTCCGGCTTTTCTTCGGCGAGCCTGTCGGGAAGGTTCACCTTCTCCGCTTCTTTGAATAACGGATATTCGATGGCATCGCAGACGCTCCGTGTCCAGCCCCCGTCAAGATCTATGATACAGCCCTGGGGTTTTACTGTTGGCTTCCCAATATCCCCAGGCAATAGGGCGTCATCAAAAACAATGATGAGGCTTTTGAGCGGTTCAATCTCTGCGGCGATTTCCGTACCGCCGCCGTTGACATGGGCCTTGACGGCTTCCAGCCTGTTGTTCCATGCGTCATAGGCGGCGCATGGCCGGGTACAAGAGAAGTTGACAACCCCCTTCCATACCGCTGCCCCTTCGTTCACCAGATAAAAGATCGACATACCATCGTCGTGGACATAATGCAGATACCTAATCCGGTCATCCGCCGGGCTGATAGTCATTTCATGGCCGCACATATCGCGAAGACAGGGTATGAGCGTATCAAGGGCAAGAACCCTTGACCCCGCGAACATTTCGTCCATGCCGGCGGTTGCTCCGGTATCATGGGGCGCACTATCACAGAATCCTTCCGGCAGCGCGTCGATAAAAATTACCGGGAACCCGGCGGCCAGCAAAGCATGAACCGCCCCGGCAAAAACTTTTGTTACATACTGTGAATATGGCACAATTAAGACCCGGTATTCCTGGGTATTAACCCGCAGGGTTTTACCAAGAACCGTTTTATACCGGTCCCTTTCGGCGAATACGTCCTGGGGGATAATGTCATATTCGATTTGTGTGTCTCCCAGCAGACGGCAGGGCTTCTCCATCGGCATATAGGCGCCCACCCATTCGGCCTCACCGTGGTACAGCACCGCCGCCTGAGCGATATGTTTCCCGCCTGAGATAAGGGCGCATATACGGTTCATATAAGCCATCAACGCGCCGAAATGACGGTACTGCGGGTTATGCCCGTGGGCGTAAAAATGGGGCGGGCAGTCGGGATCGGGAAAAGCCTTGGGTGAAAAGGCGTGGGGCACAAAATTGTTCACCCCGCGGACCATAAAATGATCAGCCAGATATTTTTCCAGCCGCACACCCTCAGCCCAGCCGTAGTTCCCGAAAATCTCGCACATGGCGCGTCCCCGCTTGGCGGGATCGATAGCGGCGTAGGATGACGCGAGTTTCCCCAGCACATAATGATAAAATTCCCCGTTCCGGTTATCGAATAGCTGCCCGGTGATGTTGATGTCCTCACCCTGGGGAAACACCTGTCCGCCGATGTCGTCAATGCCGGACATATCCTGTCCGCTCATGCTGCGGAAATAATGTCCCAGAGACGATCCGGTACGGGCGTGCTGGTTGTTGTCTTCAATGATGTGGCCGATATATTCGACCCCGCGGGCATGGCACCAGCCGCCAATTTGTTTTGAAAAATCCTTTTCCGCAAGCCGCGTAACGGCGTCCATATACCCGTAACGGACCCGCGCCGTTATTTCACGGGCGGCGGCGTTTTGGGGATTTTCCCACAGGAGCGGCAGCAGCGATACAAAATCACCGCCCCAGGCGGCGCGGAGGGTATCCTCCAGTTCCGCGCTCCAGGGCAAATCCTGATCGGTTCCCAGCACATTGCCCTGGGCGTAGAGATGCCCATTTCCGAATTCCGGCTCATCGGAAAAAAATCCCGCGATTGTTGTTCCGAAATCATTTTTATAGCGCGCATAGTGGGGTTCGTATACCGCGTCAATCAACACCCGGCACGATGCCTCGTCCATCATGTTGATATATTCAGGATGATAACCGGCGTTGGCGCTGATGTGCAGGATATATACCTTCCATTTCCCGTCCGGTACATCCCATTCCAAAACGCCGTTTTGTATGCCGCCTGAAAGATTGACCGTGTTTTCAATGGCGCCGGTACGAAGGGCGATAACCGCGAGCAGGCGGTCATCGTCAAATACAGGGCGGACGGTTTTACGCATCTGTTCCACCGCAATTTCTATCTGGGTTTTCTCCGCGGGTTTTGGATGGGCGAGGTCGTCCCGGTTCAATACGATATGGTTTTTGCCGGAACAGTCTATAACCGTAGCGCAGATGCTCCGCCTGCGAAGCGAATCCGGCTGTTTGGACATGGCGCCGTTGGCAAAGCCGGTTGGAAAATGGCTGTCGTCAAGGATCCACACCTGCATCAGGCGTTTGCGGGCTTCGTCCAAAATGATGTCCATGTCGCGCCACCAGAGGGGTCCGCAAAAATCAGGATGGGGCCGCGATTCCACACATACCGCGCCGATGCTGGCCTCATGGATGACCCGCATATATGTCCGGAGCGTTGCTTCGTCTTCGCCGTGCTGCCAGAAGAACGGGAGGATGTGATTTTCAGCCTTGCCGTCTAATAGCTGTTTTATCCTCTGATTCATATACCCGCCTCATCATAATGCCATGTTCCCGGTCCGGCGTTATGGCGGCAGCCGCCGGGCAAAATAATTTCCGCGCTCTGGTTGCACGGTATTGTAATAGTATAGGTGATACAGCCGTCGGAGTATTTCCAGCCGGATCGAATTTCCCCAAGGGGTGAAAGATACCGCGCCCCGGCGTATCCTAATGCCGGATTGGGATAGGGTTGAATCCTGATATGACCGTCCTCAACATTGATGCCGCATACCCGGTCAAAGAGCCAGCCTACTACCGCGCCGTAGGCATAATGATTAAAGGAATCTTTTACTTCCCCCTCTTCGTTTATGCCGTCCCAGCGTTCCCAGATAGTGGTAGCCCCCTTGACGCAGGGGTACAGCCAGCCGGGACATTCTTTTTGCAGCAGCAAATCGTAGGCGGTTTGGGCATGGCCGTTGTCGGTAAGCGCCCGGCATAATTCCGGCGTTGATAAAAAGCCGGTGTTTAGTTTGTTGCCGTTAGCGGCTATATTTTTTGCAAGGGTATCGGCGGCGCATTGCTGTTCGTCAGCGGATAACAGACCAAGCGCTATAGGCCTGACGTACCGGCACTGCCGGGCAGAATCAATAATTCCGTCTTTGACAAAGACATAACGATAGGCTTGTTTCGCCAACGCCGCTTTTTCCGCGAAAAAAGCGGCGTCATCGTGCCGGCCAAGTTGCTTTGCCATGCTGGACAGCAGAACGCATCCATAAGCTAAATAGGCTGTCGCTGCTTCCGGTTCTCCGTGTGCAAAAACATTTTTCATGTGTTCCATCGTATCGCGCCCTGGCTCAAGCCATTCTCCCCAGTGGAAACCGTGGTCCACAAAATAGGGTTTTAACTCACCGGGGATAAAATCGTTTTCAGGACGGGTCTCTTTTCCCCGCTCAAGACAGAACAATATCCATTTACGCATGGCCTCATAATTTTCCCGCACCGGTTCCAGCGAATTATAGCGGCGCATTAACCTGTACGGAACTATTTCAATCGCGTCGCACCAGCCGGAACTATTTTCAAAATACCCCGGAGGACGCTTGTCGGGGGCAACCTGCCGCAGCCCTCCGTTGTCAGACTGGGTCGCGCTTAAATCCAGAAGCCATTGACGCAGGACCGGGTAACAATCCATAAGATACATCGCCGTATGCACAAAGATTTGGGCATCGCCGGTAAAGCCGCTTTTCTCACGGGTGGGGCAGTCGGTGGGAACGCCGGTAAAATTGCTTTTCATGCTCCACAGGGTATTATGAAACAACTGGTTGACGCCCGGTACGCCGCACTCAAAGAATCCGGTCTGCTCCATTTCGGTGTAAACCGCCACGCCGGTAAATTCCGTTCCGTCAATGGCTATGCCGGTTTCAACTTTTACATACCGGAACCCAAAGTAACAGGTGGTAACATGGTACTCATTCAGTCCGTCTTTGCAGATATACTCAACTTTTTGATATTCCACGGGTTTGCGCGGAGGGTTTTTGGCGCCCTCCGTGATAAAATTCCCTTCCCTGTCGAGGGTTTCACCGTAGGTCATAACCAGTTTTTGACCGGCCTTCGCGTGCAGACGCAATTCGACATAGCCGGAGAAATTCTGACCAAAGTCTAAAACCTGTTCGCCCCTGGGCGTTACGATAAGTACCGCGGGAAACCTTTCATGGGGCGCGATGGGCATACAATCAGAACCGGTTAGATTATCAAAACCAAAATCCGCTATGGCAACTCCGTGCCAATCATCTATCGTTCTTTGCGCGTCATATTCCTCGCCAAGGAACATATCGTTTAATCCAAGGGGTCCGTTCTGGCTTGCCTTCCAATGCTCATCGCTCACCAGTACAGGCTTTCCGTCAATTTCCAGTTGACAAAGCAGGGCAATGTCGTCGCCAAAGGTATTAATGTCCCTGCTGTTCCCCGTGCTGCCCCTATACCAGCCGTCGCCGATAACCACGTCTATGGTGTTTTCATTTTTTTTAAGGAGAGCGCCGGCATCGTAGGTCTGAACGGCAAGCCGTTTGTCGTATTGGGCGGGTCCCGGCGCAAAGAGCCAGCCGTCCACATGAACGCCGTTGATATAAACATTGTAGATTCCGTGGGCGGTGATATAGAGGCGGGCGCGTTCCGTTTCTTCTGTATGAAAAACGCGCCGCAGATAACTTGCCCTCACGCGGGTATCAGCCCTATTCTCCGCGCCTTTTTGCGGACGGTTTGTCTCCGGGTCTATCCATTGCGCCTGCCATTCGTTACAGGCGATTCCGGTTTCAAACCACGCCTGTACCGGTTCCCCTTTCTCATCGTTTTCATCCCAGAGGGTAAGGCTCCAGATGAAACGGGTCCGTGAGGCAAATTCATGGGGGGCTTCATACACTGTTTCGCCGCTCGTTATTTTACCGGTGTCCGTTACCGTCTGCCCGTGATGGTCTTGTATCACAAGGTGAAAAGCCGTCTGACGAATACCGCCGTCCGGCAGCCACGAAAAGGCTGCCTTTCCCGGCGATATTCCAAGGGGGTTCAGGAGATGGTTTACCTTGAGTGATTTCGCTTGTGTCATAGCTGCGGTTCCCGGGCTCTTGATGCCTCTTGAGGTTCGACGTGTTGTCCGGCGGGGTCTGCATAACTTCCCAAAAACGCCAAACTTGGCTTGGGCGTCCGTTTCTGCGTTGCGCGATCCACGGCGATAAGGCCGAAGGGAATGGCGAACCCTTTCTGCCATTCAAAGTTGTCAAGCAATGACCAGCAGCAGTACCCCTTTACCGGCAGCCCGTCATCAATACAACGTTTGACGCCCGCAAGCGCCCGGCGCAGAAACTCGATCCGGCGGGCGTCGTCAGCGATACCGCAGCCGTTCTCGGTAACGATGATGGGCAGCGCGGTATGCTTCCCAACAAAGCGGATGACGTTTTCCAGCGCTTCGGGGTAAAACTCGTAATTGTACAAGGTAAGTTCCGCGTCTTTGGCGGGGGGAACCATGCCGTTGGGACCGAATACGCTGCGGGTGTAAGTCTGCACGCCGATAAAATCGTCCTTCGTTAGATAGGGCAGGTAATGCAGCAGTCCGTCGTTCCATTCCGTTTCGGCGTATTGTTCGCCGCCGGGCAGAGCCTGGTTGTCTTGGAGGGAAAAAGTCACGCCGATTTTGAGGCGGGGGCAGACCGCCTTCATCGCGTCCCGCGCCTTTTCGTGGGCGGTCATAATAATCCGGTCGCCTTCGGCGGTACGGGGTTTAAGAAAGTCCTGAATGTTCCGGGGGTCCATGCCGAAGGCTTCGCCAACCGCCTTCATGCGCGACATGATCGCTTCCATTGTGCCGCCGCTTTTTGCGGCTTGATCGTTAAGACCAACTTGCAGGTTATTAGCGGAATCTCCGGTTCCACCCATGACCGCCATGTGCCGCGCCGCAATTTTTGCTATTTGCAGACCCATGTTGGCTTCGTTGACGGTACAGACATATTCCAGAATGTCGCCGAGTTCCCGGACCATTTGTCCGCAGTAGCGGGCAAAATAATCCGCAGTTGATTCCGCTTCCCAGCCGCCTTCCTGGATAAGCCACTTGGGGGAAGAAAAGTGGTGCATGGTAACAATGGGGGTAACGCCTATCTCGCGGCAGTATTCGAGCATATCGCGGTAGTGATCAATTTCTTTTGTATCGAACGTATTTTTGTCCGGCTGAATCCGCGCCCACTCAATAGAGAAGCGGTAGGCGTTGAGTCCGGCGGCAGCCAATAAGTCAATGTCCTCGCGGTAGCGGTTGTAGTGATCAACGCAAATTCCCGATGGTTCTTCAAATATGGAATTGGGAATCTGTTCCATAACCCAGAAGTCGCTGTTAGTATTGTTTCCCTCAACCTGATGGGCGGCCGTTGCCGCGCCTACTAAAAAGTCCTTGTGAAAATAACTCATAATACGTTTACTCCTCTTTTGGCGGTGTTATCATTTCCGCCTTTGTCTTTTATTGCCACCCTTGACGAAAAAACTTTCCGTTCTACCACAAGCCTTTTCCCGGTAATTTCAAAGTCGCCTTTCAGCCTGATGTCTTCCGATGATGAACCGATATAGACTTCCATTTTTCCGGGTTCAACAATCTGTTCCATGCCAATGTCGTGGAAGGCAAACAATCTCATGTCAAGTTCGACGGCGATTTCTTTCGTTTCACCGGTTTCAAGACCAACCCTTGCAAACCCCGCAAGCTGTTTCACGGGACGCGCTACGCTGCTTTCACAATCCCTGACATAGACCTGGGCGATTTCATCACCCCGCAAGGTTCCGCTGTTTTTTACCGTAAAAGAAACCGTTAATTTGCCATCCGGCGTAACGGCAGGGGGCAGACTTAAATTGTCATACTGAAAAGTGGTGTAACTCAAGCCATACCCAAAGGGATATAGCGGGGTGTTTTCGTTTTTATCGGTGTATTCGGCCCAGGTTTCCATGTCCGGGTAAAAGGGAAGGCGGTCGTGATACATGGGTATCTGCCCTGCATCTTTCACAATCGTTACCGGGAGCTTACCGCACGGATTACGTTTTCCGGTAAGAATGTTGGCGACAGCCCCGGCCCCTTCCTGCGCCGGAAGCCATGCATATAGAACCGCCTTGCTTTTTTTGTTTACTTCAAGCGCGGCAAGCGGCCTGCCGTCAATGATGATTGAAACCACCGGCTTATTCAAAGCGAATACGGCGTCCATTAATTCACGCTGCGGCTTTTCAAGGTCAATGTTGGCATTGTCTTTGTTTTCTCCCGTAGTTGCCTCCGGATCTCTCATGCTTTCCCTGCCGCCCAGTACCGCGATTACCACATCCGCCTGTTTTACCGCTGACCGGGCTGCTTCAATGCCGCCTTCAAGGGGCTTGTTGATTTCACACCCCTTGGCGTAGAGTACATTTTCCGCGCCGAATTCTTTTTCCAAAACTTCCCTGACGGACTTACACGAGGGATAATACTTTTCAACAAAATCTTCGGCGTCTTTATATGCTTTGTCTGATTTTGAGGCGTTCTGTTTAAGCATCGCCATTATTTGCTCTTTCTGTTCAGGTGCCGGCTGGTCATCAAAAACAATACCCCGCGCCTTGAGGGAATCCCTATGTTCGGTCGTAACGGCGATATACGCCATTTTGAGGTAATTATCCTCCTGGGATTTGTCAAAATCCCGGCTTGTAGTCCCAACGGTTCCCACCGATGAATAGCCGCCGAAATAATTTGTTTTGTTATCTGCCGAAGGTCCAATGACCGCTATTTTAATTCCTTTTTTCAGAGGCAGAATGTTGCCCTCGTTTTTAACAAGAACAATGGATTTTTCCGCAATTTCCTGTGAAAGTTCACGGTTTCCCTCTTTGTTTGCTTCCTCAAGGAAATTTCCTTCCCCGTAGGGATGCTCAAATAGCCCAAGCTCGAATTTGACCGTAAGGACACGCCGCAGAGACCGGTCAATATACGCCTCATCCAGTTGTCCTGATTCCACGGCCTCGACCAAATGCTGATAACATGAAATATGCGGTTGTTCTACATCTATACCGGCTTTAAGCGCTTTAATCGCGGCGTCTTTGGGGCTTTTCGCCGTGTGGTAACGGAAATGGATATGGCTGACACTGCCGTAATCAGAAACCAGCGGCCCGGTGAAACCAAGTTTTTTTCGTAAAATACCGGTCAGGAGCCATTCGGAGGCGGAGATCGCTTCTCCGTTGACGATGCCGTAACTGTTCATCACAGCCATAATGTTGGCTTCATGTATTGCCGCTTCAAAAGGGAAGCAATAGGTGTCGATCAGTTTTCGTGTCCCTATCTGCTGTTCCCCGCCGTTTCTGCCGCCCTCGGCGTTTCCATACGCGACAAAATGTTTTGCTGTCGCCATGATTTCTTTGTTACCTTGTACACCCTTAACAAAGGCCGCGCCCATTTGCGCGACCAGGTAAGGGTCTTCCCCATAGGTCTCTCCGATACGGCCCCAACGAGGGTCCCGCCCCAGATCAAACAGCGGTGAATGAACCGCCCTGATGCCATAGGCCAGCAGTTGTTTTTTGATTACCTCGCCCATTTTATAGGCCAATTCCGGTTCCCATGTCGCGGCCATTCCCAAAGACTGGGGGAAGGTGGTCGCACCGGGAATCTGCGCTCCGGCTATTCCTTCGCTATGGGCAAGTGCGGGAATACCTAGCCGCGTTTCTTCCACAAAGAAGCGTTGAATTTCTTTCAGCGTCTCAATGTCTTTTTCACGGTGTCCGCTCAATGAGCTATTCAGATAGCTAATCGTTCCGGCGCCATCAATGAATGTTCCTTTCAACTGGTCAATCACCTCATCCCGGCTGATGGCCATGCAGCCCGTAAGCTGGGCAGCCTTTTCTTTGAGGGTCATCTGCCCGATGAGATCATTTACCCGTTCCGCGGCAGGTTTATTTTTATCTTGATAAGTACGCATTTGTTCCCCATTTTTCTGAAAATACCCCGCCGCGTCCGGCGGCAGCCAATAAGTCAATGTCCTCGCGGTAGCGGTTGTAGTGATCAACGCAAATCCCCGATGGTTCTTCAAATATGGAATTGGGGATCTGTTCCATAACCCAGAAGTCGCTGTTAGTATTGTTTCCCTCAACCTGATGGGCGGCGGTTGCCGCGCCTACTAAAAAGTCCTTGTGAAAATAACTCATTATTTGCCGCTTCCTTTTGTCCAATGACGGTCAACAAACCGGCGTATTTCCGCAGCGCGATCTTGGTTTTCCGGCGCCATTCCCAAAAACATGAAAAATGCTGCGATTTTTTTCATTCTTCCACTCCTTGTGTTCTGTATTATACCGCCCCATGCGGGGCGGTATTAAAACAGCCGTCTCAATCTTGTATCATGGCTGCGGTTCCCATGCCTGAGCGCCGGGGTTTGGCAGCCGGTCAAGGTTCGCAGGTTTCTTTTCACCCATGATAACTCCTTCAAAAATGGCCGCTTAGAACATAAAGTCTACGCCAAGGCCAATTTCGTGTTTGTGGTGATCTTTCCCATCGTAATTAATGCCCTTGTGGTCCGCAAAGTCCGCGCGTTCATACAAATAATAGATTTGCGCGCGCATCGAGCCATAACCGGCAAGGGCGAAGTCGATGCTGGGCTTGATGTCAAACCAGGGCGTTTCCAGCACGTCCTTGCATATACCAACAGTCGTCTCAAGATTCGCAGTGATTTTGGACGTTACCTGATACGAGACGGCCGGACGGAAGCGCAGGAACGGCGAAACAGCGAATTTGGCATCGTCGAACACATCGCCGCCGTAGAATTGCTGGAGCAGAACAACCCCCGCGTAGAATTTGGGCAGAACCTGATAGCCGATAGTTTCATCGAAAATACCGTAGCCGAATTCGTTAAACGCGGGAATATTGTTGAACTGCCCCTGCACTTTGAAGGTGAGGTTCTTCACCGCTTTGATGTTAAAACCGAAGAAGGCGTAGGTCCCGTCGGCAAAGGCTTTTGCGTTTCCTGACGCGGGACCCCTTGGATCCGTGGTAGTATCATCCCATAGTTTATCCAGATGTTTGTAATTCGGCCCGCCCCATCTGGTGGTCGAGGAAGGGTCTGTCCGTCCGGAATCGCCGTAATAGTCCGTCAGGTAGGTCAACGCTTCGTATTTGTTTATCGGGTCAACGCCGCTGTCGATCCGGACGCCGGCCTGGGCGTTAAACAAACTTGAAGTGTACGAAGCGCCCAGCCCCCATTCTTTAAGCGATTCGGCAAAACTTGCGTTTGTATTTTTAATGGTATAAGGGTATCCCATCTCCGCCATCGCGTGTTTTGTCCCCAAATCCATTATGTAGCTCGCGTTGGTGTTGACAAAGAACAACTGGCCGCCGACATCAAGCCCTTGAATGGGCATAAACTGGAAACGGATTGAAGGGTAGCCTTCGCGGGAAAAATAAAAGCCGCCGTTGGTGCTGCCTTCGGTCTTCCAGATACGCTCACGGGTAACGAAGTTTTCATCGTAGAGTTTTCCTACGCTTACTTTGAGTTTATTATCAAAGAAATTACCGTAGGCGAAGAAATACGGAATTGACGCGGCAAACCCTGCGCCCGCGTTGGGTCCTGAAATAGTTAAACCCGTTGTGTTGTTGTTGGGGTTGAAGTTCCCGTTGTAGTACCCTATGTTCGGGCTGAAATTCTGGGCGCGGAGCATAATGTACTCGCCAAAGTTGCCGTTTTTCAAATGAAAAGCCAGTTCCGCCCGGCTCTCACCCATTTGGGCGTTGGTAAAGCCCAGATAGGAATAATCCTCGTCAAACTGATGGGTAAAAGCGCCGAGGATACCGGTGAGCACGCGCCCATCAATCTGCAGCTCACCCATCGGCGTTTTGACGCTGGGGGGGGGGGGGGGGGGGGGGGGTTTGTGTTTTTGTTTTTTTTGCGGGGCGGAAAATGAAAACACAAACAAAACCAGTAAGGAAAAAAAAAAGAGTTTTATTTTTATATTTAAAATAC
>JAISLX010000111.1 GCA_031277045.1 Treponema sp. | reverse complement strand
ATGATGGCGGGGTTGAGACCTCCCCTGTGCAAAATGAGAAAAGTCCGTAGGACTTTTTCTTCTCGAACGAAGATACCCCGCCGAACCTTTGGTTCGAGCTCTGCGGCGGGGTTCTTCATTCCAGGTTCAGTCTGTGTTTGAGGAGCCAGTTCACGGCGGCGAAACATACAACGGCGAAGGCCGTTTCAATGCAGATGATGACCGGAATCTGCTGTCCGCCCGGCGGAGAGGCGGCCGCCAGGATCAGATACTGCTTGAATACCATAACCACGAAATACGTGCCGAACCCGGCAAGGCTGTGGAAGCGGGGCGCGATGTGGCCGGCTATCGCCGCCGCGTACCACAGGCACACCTGCTGAACCACAACCACCACAAGCACAGCGATTTTGACAGCCGCCGGGGGGGGGCTGACGGGATAGGACCAAATCCCCGAAAGGAAACGGGGCAGCATGAGCAGAAAGTCCAGCACCTGTCCGTTACCGGCGACAAACGCGAAGATTGTCAGGGAGACGCTGTAGACCACGGCGCTCGACAAAAAAGCGCAGAAGGCCGCCGCCGCTTTGGACGCGGCAAGCGCCCATTCGGGAACCGGCAGGGTGAACATCAGGTAGCCGTCGTCTTTTAGCAGGTTGTCCCGGAAGCGCGTAATTACCGTTACGACGTTCATGATGAACAGGATCAAAAGCGCCGCTCCCCAGAAGACCTGGACAATGCCCGGCTCCGGGTTGAAACTCCCGTTGTCCACGATACGGCTGTAGATCCCCGTAGCAAGCGCCGCCGCCAGCAGGACCAGGTAGAGCGCCGGTATGACCCGCATCAGCGCCTTGAATTCGTAACGGAGCAATTTTACGAACATTTGAACATCTCCTTAAAAAGCGAATCTACGGACATGCCGTGTTCCGTGCGGATGTCATCGGCAGCACCCTGAAGAATGACCTTGCCCTCTTTGAGGAATATTACATCGTCCAGAATCCGTTCCACGTCCTGTATCAGATGGGTGGAGATCAGCACGGCGGCGTCCTCGTTGTAGTTGTTGATGATCGTGGTGATAATGTAGTCCCGCGCCGCCGGGTCTACGCCGCCGATGGGCTCGTCAAGAAGGTAGAGCCGCGCCCTGCGGGCCATCACAAGGATAAGCTGCACTTTTTCACGGCTGCCCTTGGACAGGGTTTTGAACCGTTTGTCCATGCCGATGCCCAGGCTGGCAAGCATGGTCTCGGCGGCGTCCCTGCGGAAGTCCGCGTAAAAATCGGCGAAGAACGACACTATCTCCGTTACCCGCATCCAGCCGTCCAGTATAAAGCGGTCCGGCAGGTAGGAAACCGCCGCCTTGGTTTCCACGCCGGTTTTCCTGCCGTCAATCAGCACTTCCCCGCCGGAGGGCCGCAGCAGCCCGTTGGCCAGTTTTATCAGCGTTGTTTTTCCGCTGCCGTTGGGGCCGAGAAGCCCGGTGATCCGCCCCCCTTCCAGGCTTATGCCGGCGCCGTCCAGCGCCGTCTGTTTGCCGTAGCGCTTGGTTAAATTCCTACATTCCAGTATACAGGCGCTCATGAGCCGCCTCCTTGGGTAATTTCCGGCCCGCCGTTCAGGCAAAGCCGCGCTTTTTGCGCCCGGTCGAACAGATCGCGGGTCTCCCCGGCGCTGAATCCCAGGGATTCCATCGCGGAAAGCAGCGTTTCCACCCGTTCGGACGCCAATCGTGCCCTAAGTTCCCTAATCATTTGTACATCCTCTGTTACCGTTTTTCCATTCGCCCTCCTTGTGGAAAGCAAACCGTCCCGTTCCAGTTCGGACAAGGCCCGCTGGACCGTGTTTGGATTGACCGCGTAGAAAGCCGCCAGGTCCCGGATAGAGTCTATCTTTTCCCCGGGCGCAATCCGCCCCGCCGCAATCCGTCCTTTGAGATCGTCCATTAACTGCACGTAAATGGGCCGTTCCGTTTGAAAGATCATCAGCTCATTCCGCCTCCTGCCGCATTAAAGCATTATTGTATTAAGTATATGATACAGTGCAGCAGAGTCAAGGGAAAATCCGGCGGCTGAAAACCCCGGCGCCGGCTTGACACGCCCGGCCCCCGCCGTTTATAGTCTGAAAGTCTGCGCGGGGGTGTAGCTCAGTTGGCTAGAGCGTGTGAATGGCATTCACAAGGTCAGGGGTTCAATTCCCCTCACCTCCATCGTTAATTCCTTACGGCATAAGGAGTTGGCTTAAAACCGGGGTTTAAGAGAACAGTAAGGACCTGTGGGAAACAGCCGTTTCCCCTTTGTATACGTGAAACCGGGCCTTTTCAGAAAGGCCGCGGCGGTCCTTTCCGCGCCCTCCCCGTCCGTTATAAACCGTAAAACCGCCCGTAGCAGTCATCGTCCTGGTCCCGGGCCGGATACGCCGGGCAATACAGGAATCCGCGTTACGCGCCTGTGGCAAACTGTTGGGGGAATCCATGATTGACTATGTAAGCCGGCGGCAAAAGATATACGACGCTATGGCCCGGGAGGGCATCGCCCTGCTGGTTATCGAAGACACCGAGGGGCGGCGGAATCCGGCGCTGCGCTGGCTTTGCGGACATCCCCAGGACGGCCTGCTCTTTCTGTCGGTTGACAAAAAATCCCTGCTGGTTCCCTGGGACGTCAACATGGCGATCCTCTACGGCAAAGCCGACATGATGGTCCCCTACCGGGAATTCGAGCGGAAGCCGGTGTCCGCCGCAAAGGGGGTGGCCGAAAAGCTTAAAACTCCCCTGGGTTCAAAGATCGAAATTCCGCCGGTAACCCCCTACCCCCTGTTTTTGGACTACGTGGGCGCCCTTACCGATTACGATATTATCTGCCGGGATACGGGACTCCACGGGGAACTGGAAAAACTGCGGGCCGTAAAGGACGAGGAAGAGATCCGCATCTACCGCAAAGCTGCGGAGATCACCAACGATGTTATCGCCCTGTTGGAAAAAAATGTCCGTTCCGGCAGAATCCGTACCGAAATGGACGCCGCGCTTTTTATAGAATCCGCTTCCCGCAGGCGGGGCTGCGAAGGCACCGGCTTTACTACGCTGGCGGCGGGGCCGGAACGGAGTTTCGGCATCCACGCTTTTCCTTCCTACACCGCCGCGCCGTTCGCGGGCAAGGGGCTTTCCATTCTGGACTTTGGCCTTAAATACGCCGGTTACACTACCGATGTAACCCTTACCTTCGCCAGGGACCCCAGCCCCGCCCAGGAAAAGCTCATTACGCTGACGGAAAAAGCCTACAAGCTGGCCCTTACCCTTGTCGCCAGCGGCACGGGGACCAGGGAAATCGCCCAGGCGGTGGATTACCTTTTTGGCAAATCGAGAAAGGCCATGCCCCATGCCCTGGGACACGGCATCGGCCTGGAGGAACACGAAAGCCCCGCTATCCGCAGCAGGGCGGACAACTCCTGGGTCCTCTGTCCCGGCATGGTCTTTACCCTGGAGCCGGGACTCTACGATCCTATCCACGGCGGCTGCCGCCTGGAAAACGACATCCTCCTCACCGATTCAGGCGCGGAAGTTCTTACCGACGCCGCAATCATCCGCCTGTAGCAAAACTTTATTAAACAACGAGTGGCTTTCCAGGCGGGGAGGAAAGCTCTGTATGATTCTTACGTTTTCGCTTTCTGCATGGATATGGTGGTACGGTACTGCCCAATTCTTTATGAGGCTGTTCCAAAACTTCAGTTTTTGGGAGACAAGATTTACTTGTTCAGTTTCCTTAGATTAATGGGAATTTAGAGGTTCCCGAGGGAAAAGTCGCCGGTTATCTTGAAGCGCGGGCCGTCCCGGACCAGTTCCAGGCGGCGGTCCGGGAAAAAGCGGGGAAGCCGCTCCCGGACCAGTTCCGCCGCATGGGTCATGATGGCCTCAAATTCCGCCGCCGGTACCTGTTCCAGCGTGGCTACCCGCAGGGAAACCAGGTAACCCCGGCCTTTCGCGGAACCGAGGCCGATGGTAAAATCGGGGGCTACCTCAAAAAGACCGTCCATTTCCGGGTTAAAGGTTTCCCCCCGCCGGGGCCGGTTGGGGTGCAGGGGGAAACGGCCGCCGTAACGGTTTTCCAGTTCGGCGTCTACCTCGTGGAACAGTTCCTCCAGGGTGGCGGTGAAGGCCCGCAATTTTGGATGAACGTAGGACATAGCCTCCTCCCGTTGGAAAAAACGAATTCACTGCCCGGAACGCGCCGCGTCAATGCTCCTCGTCCATGTTCTGCCCGTCGTACTCCGTATTGATCCCGGCGGCGTCAGGCGGCGTGTAAACCGCGGGGGCCGTGTAGACCGCGCGGGCGGGAACCGGGGGCGGTACCGGTTTCAGCGGAGACCGCGGAGACCGCGGCGCGGGTTCCTGTACGGGAGCCGCGCCGCTGTCGCGGCGGGGCGCGGGGGGGGCTTCGGGGTGGACAAAAACGGTATTCTGGTCAGGCTGGCAGACAGGGGAAAAACGGTTCTGCTGGCCGGGAAGGCCGAAAACCCTAATTCCCTCATCGGGGAACTGTTTCTTTACCTCCTCGACCGCGTGGGCGATGCCCCGCGCCTCATCCTCCTCGCACCAGACAACCAGAGCCATGTTTTCCTCCGGCCAGATGGCGTCTCCCATGCGGGGGCCGGAATTACCGACGCCAAAGACGTTGGGGTACTTGGTGTAAAATTTCCCCACGCCCTCCCGGGAAAAGGCTTCCAGGATGTTTTCCTCTACCGAATGGTTGGCGATTATTTCGACACGGAACATTACAAAACCTCCCCTAATGACGCCGTCTGGCTCTTGTCTTTGTCCTTAACCCGGCGCCGGTGGGACAGCCCCGCGGCGATCTCTTCGCGCCGGGCCTGGGCGCGGGCGGCCCGTTCATCGGAATGGCGGTTAAAAATATAGTAAACCGCGGGCATTAAAAACAGGGTCATAAGGGTGCCGAACGAAAGACCCCCCAGGACGGTTTTGCCGATGGGGGCCACCAGTTCCGATCCTTCCCCGGGGAAGAAAGCCATAGGCATCAGACCCAGAATCGTGGTCAGCGTGGTCATAAGGATGGGCCTGAGCCGGTTCCCCGCGGCTTCCACGCAGGCGTCGTGAAGGGAGAACCCGCGTTTGCGCAGCGTGTTGGTGTAGTCCACCAGAACAATACCGTTATTGACGATAACCCCCACCAGCACCAGGAGTCCTACCGCGGTAAGGATGTTAAACGTATCGCCGGTGATAAGGTAGATCGCCACAATACCGATGAGCGACAGGGGAATGGTAAACAGTATGATGAAGGGGTCCCGGAAGGATTCAAAGAGGCTTGCCATGATGCCGAAGACCAGGGCAATAGCAACCACAACGATGAACAGGAATTTTACGAACATCTCCATCATTTGCGCGTTGTCACCCCCGAACTCGATAACGACATCGTCATCCGCGGGGATCTCGCGTGTAATAAGATCGCGGACCTTTTGATCCAGCGTGTTGCTCGTGGTCCCCGGCACCATTCCGGCGGTAATATGGATGGTCCGGCTTTGGTTTTCCCGGCTGATGGACATGGGGCCGGTCCCTTCCGTATATGAGGCGAAACTGGACAGCGGGACGCGGCTCCCCGTCACCTGGCTGTTCACAAAGATGTGATCCAGGGCCGGCCGGGTGCTCCGGTCTTCCCGCGTCAGGCTTAGTACCACGTCGTAGTTCTGGCCCCCGCTCTTGTAGCGCGTGGCGGTAATGCCGTCCACGGCGGCCCGGATCTCGTTCCCAATGGTTATGGTGTTAAGGCCCAGCGCGTAGATCCGTTCCCGGTCAAGCTCTATTTCAATTTGGGGAAGGCCGTCCCGCAGATCTATCTGGGGCTCGGTTACTTCGGGGACCTGATCATTGAGCAGGCCCACTATCCGTTCGGCCAGGGCCTTGCCCTTTACCAGATCGTCAACGCGGATCGTAATATCCACGGGGTTCCCGCCGCCCAGCGAGATGTTTCCCCCGCCAAAACCAAAGCTGACTCCGGGGAATTCGTTAAAGTGCTCCCGCACAATGGCTTTCATCTGGTCCGCGCTCATGGTCCGCTGGTCATACCGGGGCAGGCCTATCCGCAGGGAGCCGGTATTACTGCCCCCCGCGCTAAGCATGCCGCCGCCGCCGACGTTGAGTACCATTTGGTTGTAGCCTTCAATTTCCTGTTCCACAATGGCCTGGAGCCGGTGCAGGGTCGATTCGGTCTCCGCCAGGGGCGTGCCCAGGGGCAGGGTTACCTCGACCGTTATGTTGTCCGCCTCCTGCTGCGGCATAAAAACCCAGCCGATAATGCCGATCATGAACAGGCTTCCCACAAACAGGCCCAGTATTACCAGCACGGTAAAAATCTTGTGCCGCAGTATCCAGGTGATGGCATGGCGGTAGGCGTTTCCCAGCCCCTCAAAGAAATTTTCAAAGGCCCGGTCAACGGGGGCCAGAAAACCGCGCAGGGGCTTTTGCTTCCGGGTAACCAGGGGGAGGTAGTGGCTGGAAAGCACGGGGACCAGAAATATGGCGACAAAGAGAGAGGAACTCAGGGAAATAACGACCGTAAAGGCGATTCCCGCGAACAGTTCCCCCGCCATTTCCAGAAGCCCCTGGAACATAACGAGGGGCGCGAAAACGCAGATGGTCGTCAGCGTGGAGGCCACAATGGCGATGATCATCTCCTGGGTGCCGATAACGCTGGCGGTTGCCAGTTTGGCCCCCTTTTCCCGGTAGTGGTAGATGTTTTCCAGAATAACGATACTGTTGTCCACCAGCATTCCTACCCCCAGGATCAGGCCCGCCAGGGTCATGATGTTCAGCGTAAGATTGGCAAAGTACATCAGCATAAGGGTAATGATGATGGACACGGGAATACTAATCCCGATGATAAGGGTAGGCTTGATGGAACGCAGAAAGATGAACAGAATTATTACCGCCAGCAGCGCTCCCGAAATGGCGCTGGACCCGACCTGGTTGATAGAATTTTCTATCTGGTCCGTGGTGTTAAAAAGTTCGGTAATCTTGATGTCCTGGGGAATTTCGGCGGCAATTTTGGTAAGCCGGGACCGCAGTTCCTTGGCGGTCTGGACGGAGTTCTTTCCGCTTTGCTTTTGTATCTGCAGCATTACCGCGGTCTGACCGTTCACGTAGACCAGGCTCGTCTCGTCCCGGTAGCCTTCGTACACATCCGCTATGTCCCGCAGGTGTATGGTTTTGGGAAGTTCCACCCCCGCCATGCCGGCGCCGCCGCCCTTGTAGGCGATAACGGTGTTGTGGATTTGTTCCAGGGACGTGTATTCCCCCATCGTCGTAAGAATATACGACGTGTCCCCCTCGACAATGGTTCCGGCGGAGACCTGCTGGTTGTTGGCCGCCAGGTTTCTCTGAATATCGGTGATCGTAAGGCCGTAAGCCTCAAGCCGGTTCTGGGGCACATCCACACGGATAATCTTCTGCCGTCCGCCGCTCAGCGAGGCGGTGGCCACGCCGGGAACCTGCTCGATCCGGGGAACAATGGTGGTTTCAGTTATTTCCCGTAGTTCCTCCGGGCTGCGGTTCCCCGTAACCATAAGGCCCATGATGGGGATCATCGAGGGATCGAATCTGAAAATAATCGGGGTTTCGGCCCCGGAAGGCAGGTAGTTCCGAACCCGTTCCAGGGAATCCCGGACGGAGTTGGAGGCGTCTATCAGATCCGTCCCGTAGGTAAACTCCATCATCACCATGCTTGAACCTTTGGAGGATGTGGATGTTACCGTTTCCAGGCTGGAGACGCTGGAAAGGGCGGCCTCCAGGGTCCGGGTAACGGAACGTTCCACCTCCTCCGGGCCCGCTCCGGCATAGGTAGTAAGGACCACCAGGTAGGGAGGGTTGATCTCCGGCGTCAGGTCAATGGGAAGATTGATAAAAGCGAAGACCCCCAGCAGGATGAGCAGCACAAAGATGACAAAAACTGTGGTGGGCCGGGAGACAATTGACTTGGTAAGGCTCATAGCTAATCCTCTTTACGCTCAGGTATCGGACGAAACGGCGTCCAAAGGCGGAATCCGTTCAATGATGTTGACCCTGGCGCCCTCCTGCAACAAAGTCTGCCCCCGGACAATAACTTCGTCCCTGGGTTCAAGACCTTTCCGGATTTCCAGCACCCCGTCTACAAGGATGCCGGGGACAATATCCCGCCGCCGGGCGACAAAGCCCCCGCTGCCGGAGTTGTCCGGTTCTACCACAAAGACAAAACTTTCGCCAAAGCGCTGCACCAGCGCGGCGGCGGGGATCTTGACAACGTTTTCCTTTACTTCCGTAATCAGCCGTACTTTGGCGAACATCCCGGTTTTTAGCTTTGATTCGGGGTTTTCCACGTTGATCCGCACTTCCATCGTGCGGCTGGCGGGGTCCACGGTGGGGGCGATCTCGTGTACCGTGCCCCGGAACACCTCCCCGGGCCAGGCGTCCAGGGCAATCTCGCAGGGCTGCCGCAGGCTGATCCGGGATATAAAACGTTCCGCCACGTAAAGCCGTACCTCAAGGCCCCCGCCCCCGGCGATTTTCGCCAGGGATACCTGCTGGTTTATGGTCATCCCCAACTGGGCCGGAAGACTTATCACGGTCCCGCTTATGGGGGCCCGGACCACGCTTTCCACGTAGCGCATCCCCGGTCTGGACGGATCCACCAGGGCGATGGGGGCGCCCCTGGTTACCTTGCTGCCCACGGTAACGTAGAGCCGGGTAATCTTTCCCGCGGCGTCCGAGTAGGTATCCACAGTGGAACCGGCCACAATGTCCCCGGAAAGGGCCAGGTAATCCTGGATGGCCCCCCGGGCCGCGCCGGTGGTATTTACCGCGAAAACCGGGACAGGCGCCGCCTCCGGCGGGGCGTCCTGGGCGGCAAGACGATCCTCCGCGGACTGTGTTCGTTTGCAGGAACCAAGACCCGCCCCTATGACCAGCGCCAGGGCTGCAAGCCCTAGTCGCGCAAAATATTTTCCGCGCATCAGTTTCCCCCTTCCCACACGCTTAAGGTTCCAAACGGGAGACCCGCCGCGTATTCAAGATCGATAAGACTGTTCCGGTAACTATTCTGCTGGCGTATGATCTCCAGCCTTGCCTTGTGCAGTTCCAGTTCCGCGTTTTGCACCTGCAAAAAGTCCTGCAGGCCCGCCCGGTAGGCTTCTTCCGTAAGCCGGTAGGACTGTTCGGCCAGCCTTACCGTTTCGGCCTGGGCATCCATCGTGGACTGAACCTGGGCCAGGGTAAGAAGGGTGTTGTAAATTTCCAGCTCCGTACCCTGGATCATCTGCGTAATGCTGCCGGCCAGGGACTTTATCTGGTTATCCATGTCCTTAATGGCCTGCCCCTCCTTGGTAAAGGGAAAAAGACCGTTCAAATTTATCCCCAGGGTGATGGAAAAACTCCCCCTGTCGCTCCAGTTGTCTTTTTTGAACCAGTTGTCCTTGAAAGGATCCGCGCCAAAGGTGGGGTTAAGACTCAAGTCAAAACGCAGGTAGGGGGTATGGGTTTGCAGGGACCGGGCATGGCGGTTTTTTTCAAGGGCCGTAAGCTGCCGCAGCAGTTCCCGGATATCCGGTTTGTTCCGTGTTGCCTCGCGGATAAGTTCCGTCAGATCCAGCGGGATAGAGCCGGCTTCCGCCGGCGTGGAAACCAGATCAAACCGGGTTTCGTAGGGCAGGCCCAGGGTCATGGCAAAACGGGCCTGGGACAGGATAAGACCATTTTCCGCCTGGTTAATGCCGGGTTTCATGTTGTCCCGGGAAACCTGGGCCTGGAGCAGAGTCAGTTCCGGGGCAAGACCGGCCCGGTAGTTGGCCTGGGCCGTGCTTACCTGCTGTTCCACCGCCTCGTAGCTTTCCCGCAGCAGGGCGATATTCTCCGCCAGCAGGAGCATGTCGTTGTAGGCTTTCCTGACATCCCGCTCTACCTGAAGCCTGGCCCTTTCGTAGGTTACCAGTCCCGCCTCGTAATCCGCCTTAATGGCTTCGATCCCCGCGAAAAGCGCGAGGCTCAGGTTGAGGCTGGCGGAAATGTTCCCCAGCATACTCCATCTGGGGACTTCCACGGAACCGGGGGATACCCCAAAAACCTGGGCCGGACTCGTGCCGGGGATTGGCATGTAGTTCCCTAGAAGTATCGCCGACGGCATCATCACAGTCTGGGTGGCTGCCTTGTTCTGCCGCGCCAGGGTTCCCCGCAGGGCCAGATCCGGCAGGAACTGGTTCCACACCAGGTCGCTGGCCCGCTTTTTCGTGTCCAGGGTAATGGCCCCGTTCCGGAGGGACAGGTTGTTCCTCAGGGCCAGTTCCACCGCCGCGTCCATCGTAAGACGCATATTCGTCTCCGGGGCGGCCGTTTGGGGCGGCCCCGTCTGGACGGCCGCCGCCTGGGCTGTTCCCGTCTGGGCGGCCCCCGCCAACAGCGGAACCGCGATGATAAGCCAGGCCGCCGTCCGCGCCCTGGGGCGCGGCCCGGCGTCAGGCCATCCGTTCTTTCTCATAGTAGTCTCCTTAACCACCGAATCCGGCAAACGCGGCGTCCCGCCGAATGTCCTGAACCGGCCCGTAATATCAGGACCCGCGTACGCGCGGTCCCCGGAAAAGGCAATCCGGCTACTGCCGGACCCGCTCGTTCCCATAATTCTCACAGTTCCCGCTGTCCGGCGCGGAATCTCCCAGTCCCAAAACAATAAACCGGTACAAATTCCGGAAAGATTCGTTGGGAATTTTCGCAAATTCCTCTCGGGAAAGTTTCCGGCGGCTGCCCCTGGGCGTATTCAGCCACGCTTCGGCCTTTTCCGTATCCGTCTGGCCGCCCTGCGTCAGGGCGGCCACGATTAAAAACAGCACCCACGCGGGGATCCAGTCGTCCGCGATGCCGGAAAAGCGCCGCTTAAGTTCCGGCACATCCTGAATGTCCCGGAAGATCCGGTAAAACCGGGAGGGGACCTTCTTTTCCCCCGGTTCCGAAATACCAACCCGCCGGACCCGCAGCCAGTCCAGGGCGATAAGAACATCCGGCCGGGAACGAAGGTAGTCGCAAATGGCGAAGACGGCCAGGTAAAGCCGTTCCGCCGGATCCGCGGAAAATTTCACGCTTTCCTCCGCAAAGTCGATGATCCTGTCGAATTCGGTAGCGAAAAGCCGGGCCAGCATATCCCGCTTGTTGGTAAAATGGGCGTAAAGGCCGCTTTTCGATAATCCGGAAACCCGCGCCACCATCTCCATGGAAACGGCCCAGGGTCCGGCGCCGGCTACCGCCTCCGCCACGGAACGCAGCAATTCGTTTTCCCCGATGTTCCGGTTAATCCCGGACACTTTTCCTTCCAAAAAATCATAGTCCAGAGCATCTACCTCTTTCTTGTGAAACCCTAAACCCCCGGAAACGATACAGAGTACCAGGGAAATATCCCGCTCAATTTCCGCTTCGGTTACCCCCCCCCCCGCGGGAACATATCTTCCGCCTTTTCGGAAACTTCCAGGCGGTGAAAATAGGCCACCGCGAAGGTAAGGGTAGCCAAAACCAGGCGGGTTATCTGGGGAGACGGGGCAAGCTTTTGTATCTCGTCAAAAATCTCCATGTTCAGGCCCCGCTTAGCCAGGAGTTCCCGCGAATTCCCCAGGGGCTGTTCCCCGTAAACATAAACCAGGGAAAAGATGAACGAGTAAACATTCCGGGCAAAATAGCCCATGATGGCCCGGACCACGATACTCATAGCCTCTCTGGGGCCGCTGGCGGCGGCCAGCCGTAAGTCGTCCTTTATCTTGGCGGCGTAATCGTCAAGAAACCACTCGTACATCGCCTCCAGCAGAGCCTGTTTGCCGGAAAAATGGCGGTACAGGGCCGCCTTACTTACCCCCAGTTCCCTGGCGACATCGCTCAGGCTGGTGCCCCGGTAACAGTCCCTGCCCCAGGCCTTAAAAGCCGCCTGGATAATGTCTACCCTGGTCATGCCCCGCCGGACCTCCTTTCAAAACCGCCGTGGTCTCATCTGAAAGTTAACGACCGGTCGGTAACAAGACCATAGCAAGTATGTCAAAAAAAGAAAATAGGGAAAAGAAATTTTCTTCAAAAAAATTCTACCCGTTCTCAAAGCGTTACTTCCCGGGAAAATTCCCCTGAATCCGCATTGTTCCACAGTCTGTATCCGGCTATAGCGCGGGACACGGTAAATACTGGAGCTGACATCCGTGAAAGTATTGGACTATTCAAGGATTAAGAGGAGACGGTTTCAAAAGCCTCTTGGGTTCGGATCAGACTTCAGCATCTAAAATTCAAGGCTCCGGCACTCCAGGTAGAAGCGTTTTTCCACGCTTTCCCCCATGGAAAAGCTTTTCCGGGGCAGGGGGCCGGAACGGGCCACAGTTTCAAAAAGGTTTTCCTTACGGACGGGGGGCAGCAGAATACCCGCCGCGCGCCGTTCCGCCGGGCGCTGTCCGGCGTCCGGCAGGCGCGCCCCCGCCAGGCGGAGCAGTTCTTCGCCGCCGTGGATATAGTCGACAATCCTCCCGCCGGCAAAGCGGTCCAGCAGGGGCTGCAAGTCCGCGGTAACAAGTCCGCGGACAGCGGTTTCCAGCGTCACGCAGCGGGAACCGGACACCAGGCCCAGCCGGGTTTGGGGAGCGTTACGGTCCCCCACCAGGCGGAGAAGCCGCTCCGCGTTTTCCACGGGGTACGCCTTCATGCCCGGCAGCGGGGCCAGGGCCGCGAGCAGGGCGTCCATATCCGCGTCAAAGATGATCCGGTGGATAGGTTCAAAAGAAATCGCCGGATCGTGAAGATTCTCAATCTCCACCAGGGCAAACCGGAGGGGGTTTTCCGTAGTTTCCCCCGCGTGGGCGGCCTTGTACTCCTCCCAGACCCCTTTGGCGGCGGCCAGGGAATGGTTGCCGTCCCCCACGGCGTAGAGGAAGCCGCCGGGCGCCCGGTTACGAAGGGCTTCCAGCCGCCCGGCGATAAAGGTCCACTGATCCTCCCGGTCCAGCCGCCAACCGGCAACGGAGCCGGAACCCAGCATCAGATCCCCCCGGTAGGCCGGTCCGGCGGAATCCACAAGACCGGCCAGGTCTCCCAGCAGACTGTCCTGCTCATCGTCAACAAGGAGCAGGATATGGGGGCTTTCCAGCGGGGCGTTCCGGCGTATATCCATCCGCGCCGGAAGCCGTTCCGGCAGGGTACCCTCGGTAGCCCGGATCAGGGTTTTGGCCCGGCTCCCCCAGTCGTAGCGGTCCAGGTCCACCGCCGTAACCAGACCCCGCCGCCGCCGCCGGCAGGGGGTATCCCGCTCAACGTAAACGCAGCCGCTGAAAGGCGGGGCAAACACGTCCCCCTTCAGGTACCGGGCCATAGTCCGATGTATGGCGGCAATCCGCCCCGCCCGGCCGCCGGGATCATCCTCCAGAAAAACTTCCGGGTAGATCAGGTTAAGGGTAGAAGCCTTGTCCCCCGCCGCCCGCCGGACCTGTTCCCAGTAACGCCGGTCCTGGGTAAACTGATCGCAGGCGATAACCGCCCAGGCGGAAAGATCAGCCCCCTCCCGTGGTAACAGGATCTGTGGAACGGCAAGTCCCAGATCAAGAAGCCGCGCGTGTATGTCGTTCACGGGGCTACTATATCCCGGGAACCGGGGGAAATGCTACAATCCGCGAAAAACAAGCAGCAAAAGGATAAGGATACCAGTATGGAATATGTTCAATTCGGAAAAACCGGCGCCACCGTAAGCCGGCTGGGTTTTGGCGGCGCGGCGCTGGGAGTAAAAAACTACATCCGGCCCTACGACCCCCTCGCCGAGGAATCGCGGAATTCGGCGCATAAAGCGCTGGAAACCGCGCTGGAACTGGGCATAACCTATTTTGACACAGCCCCGGTCTACGGCAATGGAATTTCCGAGGCAGTCTTCGGCGACGTGCTGGGGGGATTGGACCCGGGAAGGATTTTTCTTGCCACCACCTGCGTGCCCACCGATTACAACGGGGTTATGCGTTCCATCGAAGGCAGCCTCAAACGGCTGCGCCGGGACTACGTGGACCTGCTGCAGATCCACGGCGGCACCTACACCAACGAGCGCAGCCGGAAAATACTGGCCCCCCAGGGCATGGCAAAGGCCCTGGAAAAACTCAAGGCCAGCGGAACAGTCCGTTTTACAGGATTCACCAGCGAGGACAACAACCGGGCCACGTTTGACTTTATCGAAAGCGACCGTTTTGACGCCGTGCAGCTCTGCTACAACCTCATCTTTCAGCATCCCTACGAACCCTGCCGCCCCTTCGGCAGCCTCCTGGCCGCGAAAAACCAGGGCATGGGCATCGTCAGCATGCGGGCCCCCACTTCCGGCGTCTTTCAACGCTGGATAAAAATGATCCGCCCGGACGATAATTTTGATTACGGCCCCGCGCTTATTCAGTTCGTGTTCAGCAACCCTCTAATAGACGTAGTCCTGGTGGGTATGCGCAGCCCCGAACGGGTCCGGCAGAATGTGGCCATCGCCAACGACCTGGCAGGCCGCATCGATCTGCGGGCCCTCCACCGGCGGAACGCGGGCTAGAAACCTGGCACGGTTAAACCCACGGATTTGGGCGCATCCGGCGTACACGCCGGACCGGGCTATCCGCTCCAATACCTTCGGTATTTCCGCTTCTATCCCTTGCGCTTCGCTGTGCGGACCGGTTTTCCTTATTGAGTTGTTCAGAAACCTCAGTTTCTGAACAACTCTAATGTTTATAAAATTATCATGGAAACCAAGAAAGTTATGACAACGGGCAATTCTCTTGCTTTGCTTGTTCGTTTTGCGATTCCGTTAATGATTGGAGATATAGTCCAGCAAATTTATACCATTGCCGACAGCATAGTAGTCGGACGGTTAATCGGAATAAACGCATTCGCTTCGGTTAACGCCGCCGGGTCTCTTTATTGGCTTATATTGGTAATTTTATTCGGTTTTTCACATGGCTTTGGCATACTAATAGCTCAATCGTTTGGGGCAAAAGATTACGCGGGATTAAAATGTATATGTATTTCATCGTTGTATCTGGCCCTTGCTTTCGGAATAATACTTACCGCAGCAAGCTTGATATCGGTTAAACCAGTCTTACTATTAATGCGGACTCCTTCTGATATATTGGCCGGTACTATAACATACACCACTATCTTATTCTCCGGCATTTTATTTACTTTTCTAAACAATGTTTTATTTTCAATATTCCGCGCCCTGGGTAACAGCAAAATGCCGTTGTACGTTTTTATGGCTTGTTCGGTTCTTAACGTTATTTTTGACATTGTATTGGTAATTTATACCTCTTTACAAATAGCGGCGGTCGCGCTGGCAACCGTATCCGTTCAGATATTATCAACAATATTTTGCTTATGGTATTTGATAAAAAATACAGGGCTGCAATTTGACAGACAGGATTTCAGAATAAACATGACAATCATTAAAAATTTATTGCGTCTTGGAATTCCAATTGGATTACGGGATTGTATTTCGGCGGCGGGCGGAATAATCATACAGTATTTCATAAACGGGTATGGCACAATATATATAGCCGGAATAGCCGCCGCCAAAAAGCTTTACAGCGTTCTTTTTGTTATTGGCGGAGGCATTGACGGGGCTATCGCGGTATTTACCGCTCAAAATTACGGCGCCGGAAAGTTTGACCGGATAAAACAAGGAATTGCGGCCGCCCGTTATATTATGGCCGCGGGCCTTGCGGTTATTATACCCGTAACGATGTTCTATGGACGAAAAATACTCAGGCTTTTCATGGAAGATAATAACGCCCAAATAAACGCGGTATTGGACATAGCGGTTGAGCAGATGACAGTCTGTCTGATATTATTGCCTTTTTTATATGTTTTATTTCTTTATCGCTCTGCCTTGCAGGGTCTAGGAAATAGTTTCATGCCCATGCTGTCCGGAATAATGGAGGCCGGGCTGCGTATTCTAGGCGTAGTTATTCTACCGGTGTTTTTTGGCAAATGGGGGATATACATTGCCGAACCGATAGGATGGCCAATAATGGCGATACAATTATGCATTTCTTTTGCGGTGGTATATAAGAACAAAAAACGGCGCCGCGCACAATAGGACTGTTTGCGCTTCGCCTCAGTTTAGTTTGGGAACGCCGCCGGCAAGCAGGCCCGCACCCCAGATAACATCAACAATATCAGCATAGCCTAAAGTTTTCATCGATTTCTCCTTCCTATATGTCAATAATGATATCGCCGCCCCACCAGGTCCGTTTTTTATCGCGGGGAGAGGGATAAGCGTAGATGCTGTGCTTCAGTCCCATACGAACGTAGGTTTCAAGCATGATAAGAGCGGCTTGCGCCGCTTCAATGATAACCACGTTATAACCTTCGATTTTTAAGCCTTCTTCGACGCGCTCTTTAACGCCGACCATAGCTGTGCAGCCCAGGACTATCATCTCTACGTGGTCTTCCTCTATCGCTTTGATGCTTTCCTTGATGAGGGCAGCAGCCAGTTTTTCGATGTCCTCAAGGCTCAATACCGGAATATCCACGTACCGGATTGAAGGTATACGGGTCGCCAAACCTTCGCGGTCTACTACGCCGCGAATGAGCGGTACCACCTCGGGTAAAACGCTTATTATGCCGATCCGGTCGGCAACGCCCAGCGCATAAAAAATCGCCGGTTCAAAGCCGCCGAAAACCGGAATATTGACCAGTTCACGCGCCGCTCTAACACCCGGCTCGCCAAAACAGTCGATAAAAACCGCGTCAAAGCCATTCTTTTCCGCCTCTTTGGTATGAAAAAGGACTTCGGGAACCGCCAGAGCCTCATCATATTCGCCTTCAATGCTCGCCGGGCCATGTATGATATTTTTTGAGACTACTTCCGTGGTAGGAAGCAGGTCCTTGGTTACATATTTCTGCATTTCGTCTGTCCAAATGTCAGAAATAATGGGGATAAGATTTAAAATTTTCATGTTTTTCCTTGGATTTCGGAGAATTTAACTCCAAAAAATTGAAATTCTTGACCTTAAAGCCAAGCCGGTCACGCCAGTGGCGTATTCAACAGTGCGGGAATGAGAAAAATTCATTCACAAACACTCTTTGCCCCAAAATAAAATTTACATTTTCCACCCCCTTGCGGCCACTTGACAAAAAATTATACTGACAATAAACTCTATAAATCCGGTGTGTGTACTAAGAAATAACACAATTTTCAGAAGTACACAAGGGGAAATCCAATTTTTTTTAGGAGTATCGTATGGCAAACGTGGTATCGGGGTTTAAGATCCCGCAGGAACAGCGGCAAAGTTGGTTAAGTATTGCTTCAATTTGGCTGGGGAGCATGATTTGTCTGCCCGCGCTTATGGTGGGGGGATATTTGGCGCAGGGCTTCTCAATCGGGACTATAGTGCTGGCTTGTCTGCTTGGTTTCGGCATTATCGTAGCATATATGTGTTTCCAGGGGATGCAAGCCTGCGATACCGGACTGCCAACGGTAAGTATGGCAGCGGCTTCCCTGGGCGTTGCCGGTTCGCGTTACCTTATAAGCCTGTTACTGGGCGTTGTTTGTATCGGATGGTTCGGCGTACAAGCCGGGGTTTGCGGCGTTTCATTCAGCGCTATGTTTGGAAGCCTGACCGGTATTACTATTCCTGTTTGGATTAGCACGGTAGTTTCGGGGGCATTGATGTTCCTGACGGCTATGTACGGCTATAAAGCGGTGAAGTACCTGAATTATATAGCGGTCCCCGCTCTTGTGTTGGTTATCGGGTATGTAGTAATCTCCGCCCTGTTCCTAAAAAACGGTGTTCCGCTTATTACCGCATACAAGCCTGCCCAGCCCATGTCCCTGGTAGCGGGTATTAACCTTGCGGTTGCGACCTTCGCGGTGGGCGGCGTTATCTCCGGCGATTATTCCCGTTACGCGAAAAATAGAAAGGATGTTATCCTGTCAAGCGCGGTCGGGCTGCTTCCGATAGGGATCGGTATGCTTCTGGTTGGCGCGGTAAGCAGCATAGTAGCCGGTGAGTATGACATCACCAAAATATTGGCAAACCTTGGGCTTCCCGCCATTGGCCTTATCGCCCTCATTCTTGCCGCGTGGACTACCAATATCACCAACGCCTATTCCGGCGGACTGGCTATTTCTAATTTTCTTGGCTTTACCGAAGAAAAATTCAAATTGACCACCGGTATTGCGGGGGCTGTCGGTACCGTGTTAGCCGCTGTGGGTATACTTGACCGGTTCACCACGTTTCTTGGAATTATCACAGCGTTTGTGCCGCCTATCGCCGGTGTCATCATCGCGAATTACTGGATTATCGGCAAAGGCAGGAGTGAAAACTTTAAGCCCACGGCGGGAATAAATTGGGCGGGTATCATTTCGTTTGCCGCGGGAGCGGTTATCGCGTATATAACGGCTAATGTTATACCTTTCTTTGTCGCGCCTATCAACGGTATTGTCATTTCCATTGTTGCCTATATAATCTTGATCAAGGTTATTCCCGCTCAGACGATAGAGGAATAACGAAAAGGAGCATGGAATGCGAAAAATCGGCATCCCTGAACTGGAAGATATCGCCCTGGGCGCATCCCTTTTGGGTTCGGGCGGCGGCGGCGATCCCTATGTCGGCAAACTGATTGCCCTGGGCGCGATTAAAGAGCGCGGTCCCGTAACGCTTTTGGACCCGGATGAAGTGAAAGACGACGCCTTTGTCGTGCCGATAGCGATGATGGGCGCTCCCACGGTTCTTTCCGAAAAGGGCATCGGCGGAGAAGAATACGCGGTGCTTACCGATATGATAAGCCGCTATTACAACAAAAAGATTGATGCGCTTATGCCTATAGAAGCGGGCGGCGTGAATTCGATGCTGCCCTTCGCGGCGGCGGCAAGGCTCGGCCTCCCCCTTGTGGACGTTGACGGGATGGGGCGGGCGTTCCCCGAATTGCAAATGGTAACGTTTACGATTGCCGGGGTAAGCGCAACGCCTATGGCGCTTACCGATGAAAAGGGGAATAGCGTCATCTTCAAGACCATCACCAACAAATGGACGGAGGAACTGGCCCGCGCCGTTACCATGAGCTGCGGCGGATCGGTGTCCGTCATTCTTTACTGCGTGGACGGCAAAACGATGAAGAATTACGGCGTAAAACGCATAATTACCCGGAGTGAAAAACTGGGCAGGGCGATCCGCGAAGCTAAACGCGGCCCGCTTTCCCCGGAAGAGAATTTTCTTGCCGCCTGCGAAGGTTACAAAATCTTTCGGGGCAAGATAACGGATATACAACGGGAGGTGCGGGGCGCGTTTAATTTTGGCAAGGCGATTGTTGAGGGTTCCGGGGAATATAAGAGCCAAAGCGCCTTTGTTGAATTTCAGAATGAAAACCTTATCGTGTCGGTCGAAGGTGAAATTCGGGCTACCACACCGGACCTTATTTGTCTTGTCGATACCGAAACGTTTATCCCGCTTCCGACGGACGCGCTTAAATACGGAAAACGGGTTCTTATCGCGGGTTTGCAATGTTATGAAGCGTGGCGTTCAGCGAAAGGGATTGAACTGGTGGGACCCCGTTATTTTGGGTATGACACGGACTATATTCCGGTGGAACAGCGCGTGAAAGGAGATGTTCTATGAGCGGGAAATCATACCGGCTGGGTGTTGATGTCGGCGGCACCAATACCGACGCGGTTATTATTGACGAAAATTTAGCCGTTATCGCCAGTGTAAAAATACCTACCAGCGCGGATATTCAAAGCGGGATTCAGAACGCGATACGGGGCGTTCTGGAAACATCCGGCATTGAGCGGGGGCGTATAAAAAAGGCTATGCTGGGTACCACCCAATGTACCAATGCTATTGTGGAACGCAAGCGGCTTTCAAAGATCGGTATTTTACGCATAGGGGCTCCGGCGACGACCGGCATTAAACCGATGATTGACTGGGCGGATGATCTGGCGGCGGTTGCGGAGGAAACCGCCGTTATCTGCGGCGGGTATGAGTTTGACGGTAAACCGCTTGCCGGTTTCGACAAAGACGCGGCGCGGGCGTTTTTTGAAAAATGCAAAGCGAAGGGGATTAAGTCCGTTGCGATAAGCCAGATTTTTTCCGTGGTGCGGGACGAACATGAGGCGGAAGCGGGGCATATCTGCCATGAAGTAATGGGCAATGATGTGTATATCTCCCATTCGTCAAAAATCGGCAGCATGGGACTGATTGAACGTGAAAACGCCACGATTCTGAACGCCGCGCTCTTTGAGGTTGCCCACGCCTTTACTGAAGGTTTTGTTCAGAGCCTTCACGAACAGGGCGTAAGTGAAGCGGACATTTATTTCTCGCAAAATGACGGAACCTTGATGAACATGGAAACCGCCCGCCGCTATCCGATTTTGACGATAGCCTGCGGTCCTACCAACAGCATACGGGGCGGCGGTTTTTTGTCCGGGCTTTCCAACGCGGTCGTTATTGACATAGGCGGGACCACCACAGACTTTGGTATTCTGCAGAACGGTTTCCCCCGGGAATCGGGCGTTGCCGTTACCATCGGCGGGGTACGCACCAACTTCCGTATGCCCGATGTTATTTCCATAGGGTTAGGCGGCGGAAGTATTATACGCGAAACAGATAACGGAGTAACCGTCGGTCCTGACAGCGTGGGCTACGAGATTACCAAAAAGGCGCTTGTTTTTGGCGGCGATACGCTTACCGCCACCGACATTGCCGTGCGTACCGGTTTGGCAAACATTGGGGACGCATCAAAGGTCGCGCACATCGACAAGGGCTTTGCCGAAAAAGCGCGTCGGCGTATTGTGGAAATGGTTGAGGAAAACCTTGATTCCATAAAAACCTCAAGCGAAGCGATTGACGTGATTTTGGTAGGCGGCGGTTCCATCCTTCTGCCGGAACATATCGCGGGAGCAAAAAAACTCTACAAGCCGGAAAACTTTGCCGTAGCTAACGCTATTGGGTCGGCAATTTCCAAAGTGAGCGGCGTATACGAAAAACTTATTTCGTTTAACGACATCCCCCGTGAAAAAGCCATTGAGGACAGCAAGGCGGAGGCGATTAAACTGGCGATAAAGGCCGGGGCAAAACCGGAAACCGTAGAAATTGT
>JAISLX010000037.1 GCA_031277045.1 Treponema sp. | reverse complement strand
CCGATCTATCAGTTCAACGGTTTTTCGCAGGTCCGTGTCCAGCGGCCGGTCGTCCTCAAGAAAAGCGTAATACGAAAAAACCTGCCGGTATGTCTCCTCGATGCCGGAAAGGGCGGACGGCGCGATTTCCCGCCTGTCAAGCCGCAGACGTAGCGCCTGTGCCGCTACGAGCAGGGAAGCCGCCGCAGTTTGGGCCGTAAGTTCCAGGATACGGGTACAGTCACGGGCGGCTATCGTACCCATACTTACCTTGTCCTGGTTGTGGCATTCGGTGGAACGGGAAAAGACGCTGGCGGGCAGGGTGTTTTTCAGCGCTTCGGCGGTCCAGGCCGAGGCCGCAATCTGCACCGCTTTGTAACCGTGATTATAGGACAGGCTGTGCTTCGAACCCGAAAGATTGGACGGAAGCCCCCTGTTGAACTTGACATCAACGAGCAGGGCAATCTGACGATCCAGGAGGTCCGCGATATTGGCGATGATGTTTTTAAGGGAATCCATGGCAAAACAGATATGGCCGCCGTAAAAGTGCCCGCCGTGGAACACCGATTCGGTTTTCGGATCGATGAGCGGGTTGTCGTTGGCGCTGTTCATCTCCGTTTCGATGAGCCGGCGGAAAAGGTCACGGGCATCGTAATACACCCCTAATACATGGGGAGCGCAGCGGATGGAGTAGAGATCCTGTATCCGGGCGGGAATCACCTTTTCGGTTTTTCCGCGCCCAGGGCGGCGGCTATTTTTTCCGCCGCGGCGCTTTGTCCCGGATGGGGTTTAAGGTCAAAGAGACGTTTGTAAAAATGATACGCGTTTCCCTTGAGGGCCAGGGAATTCATGGCGGTGATCCGGCAGGCAAGGTCCGCCAGGTAATCGGCGCGGACAAAGGCCCGGACGGCCACGGCGTTCATCACGGCGGTACCGTTCATGATGGCGATGGCCTCTTTTGGCCGGAAGCGGTACGGGGGCCGGCCAAGTTCCGCCAGCACTTCTTTTGACGGCCGGACATTTCCCCGGTAAAGCACCTCCCGCTCGCCGATAAGCGCCCCGGCCAGGTACGACAGGGGCGTAAGGTCGCCGGACGCTCCGACGGACCCCTCCTGCGGGATCAGGGGGAGTATGTCGTTTTCGATAAAAAAGCCGATCTGTTTAAGGAGATCGATGCTGACCCCAGAATAGCCCTGGGCCAGGGTATTAAGCCGGACGAGCATGATGGCACGGGTGGTTTTTTCGTCGAAAAAATCCCCCAGCCCGCAGCCGTGGTAACGGGTCAGGTTGACCGGAAGCTCGTGGTAGTGTTCCGGCGGAACCGTCTCGGTACAGGAATCGCCATAGCCGGTAGTAACTCCGTAAATGCCGCCGGTTTCCGCCAGCGTTTTGTCCAGAAAGGCCGCGCCCGCCTCAATGCGCTTTTCAAATTCTTTCGATGCCCAAAGTTTTGCTCCGCCCTGACGTTCAGACGCGGCATAAACCGCCTCAATAGTCAATCTTTCTTTGCCGATTTCAGGGACGGCCGCCGCATTTTCATTCATAGTAGCATCATTTAAGCGGATAATCCGCCAAAATTCAAGGTACGGATACGAGCGGCAGGATAGTAATGGTTATACCAGGGCAATTTCTTCGGGCAGCGAGGCAAGGAACGCGTCAAGTTCTTCGGCGGAACTGAAAAGCCCCTGGAAAAAAGAGGCGCTTCCCCCGCCGCGGCCCCCGTGCGCTTCCATTTTGTCTTTAAAAAGAGGCCGGAGGTCGGCGCCTTCGGCCGAGCAGAAAGCGGCGAATTTAAGCAGAAAAGTCGAAAAAAACACAAGAACGGCGGGGGTAAGCTTCTGTGCCGCCCGGCCGGTACGGAGCAGGTCTTCCATTTCCGCGTCGGAGTAATTGATGCTGACTATCTTCAGTTTTTCAGGTTCCGTATAGACCCGTTCCTTTTTTTCAGCATCCTTGTCCCCGATGTTAAGGATCCGTGCCTGGTAGAGCAGATTCTTCGCCTTGCTCCGGGCCGCGGTTTTCTCAAGTTCCTTTACCTTTTTTTCAACCTGGCCGAATCTCTCGATGAGGGCAAGTACCGCCTTTCCGGTTTCCGTGACCGGGACTTTCAGCGCGTGGGAGATGATCTCGCCGTTTTGACGCAGCACCCGCGAATCCCCGAATACCCGCCTTCCGGCGATAAAACTGATCCGCGTCATGCCCTTGTATTTTTCCGCCCCCAAAATACGGAGCATCCCTATCCGGCCCGTGGATTTCAGGTGGGTCCCGCAGCAGGGAGAAAAATCGTTCCCCTGAATCTCCACCACCCTGATCACATCTTCGCCCCGCGGCGGTACTTTGCGCAGCGGAAAGTCCGCTATGTTTTCCGGCGGGCAGAGGTGCGTGATTACCGGAACATCGGCTTCGATGGCGTCCATAACCGCGTCTTCCACCCCGGCAAGCGGCCGCGCGTCAAGCTGCGGGGCGTCAACATCAATAGTATTGATTTCTTCCCCCAGGCGCATGGAAACCGTGTGTTTTCCCGTAAGCCGTAAAATGGTTCCCGACAGGAGATGCTGGGCGGTATGCTGAACCGTAAAATCCAGGCGGCGTTTCACGTCCAAAACGAGCTCCGCCTTTCCGGGAACCAGGCGGCCCCCGTCCTCCGGTTTAACGATATGGAGAATCTCCCCGTCCTTTTCCCGCACGTCCAGCAGGGGGACCCCGTTGACGCTTCCCCTGTCGGCGGGCTGTCCCCCTCCTTCAGGATAAAAGATCGTCTTATCCAGAATAAGCGCCGTTTTGTCTCCCTCGGTTCTCACTTCAAGAATATTCGCGGAACAGGGCGCGTCTCCGGTGTATTCATAATAGGCGGCGGCGGTTCTCATACTGTTAAGTATCGGCCTTCCGGAATTATTTATAAG
>JAISLX010000016.1 GCA_031277045.1 Treponema sp. | reverse complement strand
CCCACCGCCGTAAAAAGGGCGACCACGGCGATAACCGCCTTGGAAAGGGGCAGGACGATCCGGGTAAAACAGATAAAGTAACCGCAGCCGTCCAGTTTCGCCGATTCCTCAAGGCTGTCGGGGATAGTTTCAAAGGCGGTGCGGATCATCATCAGATGAATTACGTCCACCAGGCTGGGGACCACATATACAAAAAAATTGTTGATAAGCCCCAGCCGGGCGTACTGGATATAGGTGGGAATAAGCCCCCCGCCGAACAGCATCGTAAAGGTAATAAAAAAGTTAATCGCCTTCCGGCCGGGTAAATTCTTGTTCTTTACCGCGTATGCCGCCATGGCGGTAAAAACAAGCTTCCCCAGGGTACCCACCACCGTCCGGGCCAGGGTGATACGGTAGGCCCGCATCACCTTTCCGTCCCGGAAAACTTCCCGGTAGTTGGACATGGAGAAAGCCCGGGGCCAAAAGCTGATACCGCCCCGGGCCGCATCCGCGCCGTCATTGAGCGACAAGGCAAGGATATTCAGACAGGGCAGGATTATCACGAGGGACAAACCGATGACGCAGGCGTAAATAAACACCCGCAGCATCGATTCTGTCCAGTGAACCCTGCCCCGGAAGCTATGCCGCATCGTTAGGGACGGAAGTTAATAGCTTTGGGATCCGCCCGGTAAATCCGTTCCAGAAGGGCCTCAAAATCTTTGACCCCCGAACTGAGCAGCTGCTGCCGGAAACTTTCGATGATCCGGGCGGCTTCCGCATCGCTGGAAGCGTAAATTGCCTGCTGTATCGCTTCATTGTAGTTCAGAAGATCCAGGCGGGATTTGACGGCGGTCATGCTGCCATCGGAAAGATATGCGTTGGCGCTTAGGCCTTCAACCAAATAGATGCCCGAAGGGGGATACCTGGTTCCGATTTCAATAGCCTTGGCATACTGGTTGCTGCCGCCAATACCGGGACGTTCCTCCCCAAAGTTCGTCATGTTGTCGGTATTGGTTACCACGCAGTTGAAGAAGTAATTGGCGACACCGCCAAAACCAAAACCGTATTTGTTGATCAGGGTGGTCTTGTCCCCGGCGTTAAGGTAGCCCATAACCTCCGCGTTGAGTCTCGGCTTGCCGTTCACCAGCGTGTAGGTCAAGCCCTCGATGCCATACTGACCCAGCGTCTGCCCCTCGTAGGTGGAAAGGTAATCGACAAAAGCGAATATCTCTCCGGGATTTTTGGAGTCCGCGTTGACGGCCCATACGCAATAACCGCCCTTGCCGCCGGTGGTTTTCCGGTTGTCCCCTTTCCAGTCGTTAAGATAGTTCAGCGGAATCCATCCGCCGTTCTGGTTGATAAGGTCCACAAAATTATGGGCATCCCCGATAACGGCCCCGGAATTGTTGGTGTAGTACTCCAGGGCGCGGGTGGCGTCCATCGTAAAAAATTCCGGATCCAAAAGACCCTCCGCCAGCAGTTTGCGGGCATAGTTGACCCGCCGCATGGCCCATTCCGTTTCCGCCTCGTGGAGCACTTTGCCTTCGGGAGTAATGTTGTAATTATCGCTTATCCCCCAGAAAAGACCGGGTACACACATCTTAAAAGCATCGAAAGAACCACCCCAATACTTGGGACCCAGCGGAGTTACGGGCCGGCCGTTGTTGTCCGTGAAGCCGCCGTTTTTAATCGCCTTTAGAAGATTGTAAAAATCGTCCGGGGTTTTGATGTTTTTTACGTCCACATTGAGGGCCCGGATGATACGCTCCTGAATATAGGGGCCGCCCACGTAATTCCGGCTGGGGTCAAATTCCAGGGATCTGTCCACAGACGGAATGTCAAGGTGTACCAGGTACACTTTACCGCCCAGATCGTCCCGCCACATAATGTTCCGCCGGGTATCGTTGGGCAGAAAATTCGGCTCCAGATACCGGTTGTAAGCCTTGGCGCCGGCGAAGTAGGGGGAAAGATCGGCGAACATACCGTCCTTGGCTGCCTTGTAGAGGATCGGAAATTCGGGACGAGTAGAATTGTTCAGGTACGCCACGATCATATCCGGAATAGTGCCGGCGGCCAGCTGCGCCGCCATGACCGTTCTGTCGTTTTGCCCCGGCGTGTAATTGATCCGCAGATCAATCCCCGTGCGTTTTTTCAGTTCCTGGAAAGCCGGGGAAGCGGCCTGGTTATCCGGCAGATTGTAACCTATATCGTTGATATAGGCCTGTACAACAATTTGCCGGTCGGCAATCCAGGTATCGGGAGCCCCCGCGGGCTTTCCCTTCAAACCGCTTTGTGAACGCGCACCGCCGTAAAGGGCCCCCGCGCTGATAAAACCGGCTAAAATCAGAACCACGGCTTTCTTCGTAAGTTCCCGCATGTCAAAACCTCCTAACACCTGTTTATCCGGTATCTTACCGATACCTTGTTTTAACGGCGCAGCGGAAACCCGGAACGGACTTCCGCCGCTACCAGACTGAAACCTCGGCGTATTTTCTTGAAATTTTATTGGCGCTTACCACCAGGCAGAGCCCCACCAGGCCCTGTACCAGTCCTACCGCAGTGGCATAACCAAACTGGCCGTTCTGCAAACCTATCCGGACCACAAAAAGGTCCAGCGTGTCCGCCAGGGCCATGTTTCCGGGAGTCCGCAGCAGCAGTATCTGGCTGTAGCTTGAGGAAATAAGCCCCCCGACACTCAGAATAAAGAGAATGCCGATAGTCCCGGCGATAGCCGGCAGCGTAATATGCCATATTTTTTTGATCCTGCCGCAGCCGTCAATATCCGCCGCCTCGTAAAGTTCCGGGTCCACTCCGCTGATGGCCGCCAGGTAGATAATGGAACTGTACCCGATGCCCTTCCACAGGTCCATCGAAAAAAGCAGCTGGTAAAAATACTTTGCTTCCATCATAAAAAATGTGGAGGGGTCCCCGCCCAGGGCGGCGATAAGGCTGTTCAGAATCCCGGTATTCGGCGCCAGAAGACGCTGCATTATCGTTACCACGATGACATCGGACATAAAATAGGGCATATACGAGATGGTCTGATTGACCCGCTTAAAGCCCTTGTTTTTTACCTCGTTCAGCATGAGGGCCAGGATAATGGGGAAGGGGAATTCAATAATACATTTGATAACCCCGATGGTCAGGGTATTCCGCAGGAGCCGGGGGAAATCGTAACTGGTAAAAAAAGTAATAAAGTACCGCAGACCGATCCATTCGCTTCCCCAAATGCCCCGGCGAAAATTGAAATCCTGAAAGGCCATGAGGATTCCCCCCATGGGGATGTAGCAGATTAAAATATAATACACCGCGGCGGGAAGCAGCATGAAGTAGAGGGGCAAAAAACGGCCCAGCCGCTTTACAAACAGCTCTTTTTGAGCTCCGGTAACCACAGATACTCTCCGCCGGTTCATGCTCTAACTATGTGCCAGTCTTTGTTAAATTTCCGCTGGAAACACTTCAAATCCCCGTCAAATATGGGGTCCCGCGAAGCGGACTTGAAACCAGCCTTCCTTTGTGCGCCTGCGAGCCGTAGGTTCGTCGAATCTATCGTTCGCCGCTTTTGTGGTTTTTTATCTTCATTCGTATTTATGGGTCAAGTTTAGAGCCTGCTCCGCGGAGGCTCATTCTTTGCGGTTAATCTTTCCACGTTCGGCGCGGCGCGGCGGCGGGACTAACGCGGGTTCAATATTTTTCGTATGGCGGCGTAAACTTTGCGGATATTGTTGAGCCGGACGGCG
>JAISLX010000142.1 GCA_031277045.1 Treponema sp. | reverse complement strand
GGGGGGCAGCCGTAGCGGTGAAAGTGGACCACCATGTTGTCATCGTATTTTTTCCAGAAGATCAGGGGGTCCGTGGACCAGTGGTGCCCCTCGATGGACAGGAGGTGGACCTGATCGATCTCCCGGATAGCGGCGATTGCCTCCTCGTAGAACTTCGCCAGGGCGGAGACCAGATGATCAACGTTGGGGTAATCATAACGGACGGTGCGGATGGGCTCGTTGAGGAGATCGTAGCCCCCCACGATCCAGCGGTCCCTGTAACGGCGGGCCAGTTCTTTCCACAGGGCAATGCCCTTGTCCCAGTAGTCCCGGTCCGTCAAAAGCCGGGGCAGGTTGTCGCGGGAGTCGTCGATGTTATCCCCGGTCTGGCCCCCCGGCGCGCCGTGGAGATCCAGGAAAACGTAGATATTGTGCTCCTCGCACCAGGCAAGGCACTGATCGATAAGGCTGAACCCTTCCTCCCGGAAAATAATCTCCCCCGGCTCGTCTTCCATGAACAGCCGCCAGTTAAAGGGAAGGCGCAGGGAGTTGTAGCCAAGTTCCGCCATCCGCTTAATGTCGCTTTTGGTGATATACCGGGCCCGGAATTCCTTCCAAAAACGTTCCGCGTAGGCGGAACCGGTCAGGTCCCGGATTGTGTCCTCGATGTTCCGGGGCCGGTCAAAGCGGCGGCTGTCCCGGGACAACCACATATAGCCCTCGCAGAGCATCCAGTTCCCCAGGCCCCAGCCGCAGAGCAGGACCTCCTCCCCCCGGCCGTTGACGATTGTCTTGCCCCGGGCTTTAAGAAAACCCCGCACCCTGTCCCTGTCAAGTTTTTCCAGCATCATAACCTCCCGGTGTCCCGTCTGGCGTTATATTGTACACCCGGTTTCCCGTTTTGGGGAATTATCGTGACAGATTGCGGGAACGGTCCCGTTAAAACCGTAAAAATTACACCTTTCTGAAATTTTTACGCCTATCCGGATTTGAAAAACATGTTTCATACTAAACCAGTCTGCCGGAGGGTACAGATGAAACTGAATAAGAACGGCTTTCTCGCGCGGCTGCGGAACGAAAAATACCTGCAGATTATGGCGCTTTTGGGCATCGCCTGGATGCTGGTTTTTAACTACGCGCCCATGTACGGGATCCTGGTAGGTTTTAAGCGGAACTACATGATCACCCAGTCCCTTTTCAGCATGAAATTCCTTTCGTCCCCCTGGGCCGCTTCGTTTGGTTTCCAGCATTTTATCGCTTTTTTCCACGACACGGAATTTGCCAACATCATTATTAACACCTTGGGAATAAGCCTCTTAAAACTGGCTGTCGGATTCCCCCTGCCCATCGTGTTTGCCCTGTTTCTTAACGAACTGAAAAGCCCCCGGTTTAAGCGGGTGGTCCAGACCATTAGCTATCTTCCCCACTTCCTCTCCTGGGTGGTGCTGGGGGGAATTCTGAGTACGTGGCTTTCCAACACCGGTTTTGTAAATGAACTTCTGATAAAGGCGGGACTTGTGGAAGAGGGATTAACGTTTCTGGCTTATCCGCGGTACTTCTGGGGCATCGTGGTTATTTCCGATGTGTGGAAGGAACTTGGCTGGTCGGCGATTATCTACCTGGCGGCCATTACCGGCATCGATCAGCAGCTTTACGAGGCGGCCCAACTGGACGGCGCGGGACGGCTGCGGCGCATGTGGTCTATCACCCTGCCCTGCATCAAGGGGACCATCGCGGTGCTGTTCATCCTGGCCGTCGGGGGGCTCCTCAACACCAACTTTGATCAGATTTTGGTACTGTGGAATCCGCTTAACGCCCCCCGCAGTACGGTTATCGACATTTACACCTACAATGTGGCCATGCGGAGCCTGAGGTTTTCCTACGCCACCGCCATCGGCTTTTTCAAGTCCGTTTTCGCGTTTATCCTGCTGTTTATCGCCAATAACGTAACCAAACGGATAAACGACGTATCACTGTTTTAGGAGAACCGCATGAAACGTATCCGGGCGGAAACCATAGGCGGCTGGATCATTACCGCCGCTATGCTGTTTATCAGTTTTGTTACGCTTTACCCCGTATGGTACACAGTTATCCTTTCTTTCAACGATTCGATGGACGCCCTGCGGGGCGGAATTTACTGGTTCCCCCGGAAATTCAGCCTGCAAAGCTACCGGACCGTGTTTCTGGACAATTCAATCATCGCGGCTTTTAACATTACTATCTGGCGTACCGTTATCGGGACCATAGTCAGCGTGTTTTTTACTTCCATGACGGCCTACGCCTTTTCCAAAAAGCACATCATGGGGAACCGGATCTACCTGATAACCGGTACTATTACGATGTTTTTTGGCGGGGGAATTATCCCCTATTTCATTTTGCTGCGGAGCATCGGGCTTTACGACACGTTTCCGGTGTACATTATCCCGGCGATGTTCAGTTTTTGGAACTGCATCATCTTTATGTCCTTTTTCCGGGAGCTTCCCGCGGGGCTTGAGGAATCGGCCAAGCTGGACGGCGCCAACGATTTTGTGATCTTCATCAGAATTATTATCCCCCTGTCCATGCCCGTGCTTGCCACCATTGCCCTGTTTAACGGCGTGTACCACTGGAACGATTATTTTGCGGGGGTCATGTACGTCAACAACCCGGACTTGCAGCCTATTCAGACATTTCTTTACCGGATTATCGCCAGCGTTTCGGTAAACCGGGGGACCATAGACATGCCCGCCAGCATTACGACCCAGCAGGTAAGTTCACAGTCGGTAAAGCTTGCCACCATGGTGGTTACCACCGGCCCCATCATCTGCATTTATCCCTTTCTGCAGCGGTACTTTGTTAAGGGCGTGATGATAGGCTCGATAAAGGGATAACGCGGGGGAACGGCGCGCGGGGGTATCCGCAGGGTTCCGTATGGAACCCTGGAAATAGTACAGGAGGATATATGAAAAAGACAGTATTACTGTTGTGCGCCGCGCTCTGCGCGGTATTTCTGGCCTGCGACGGGAAAGAAAACGGACCGGCGGCCACGGCCGCGGAAACGGCGGGAACAGCAGACCAGCCGGGCTGGAAACTGAACGCGGATAAGCCCGTGCAGTTCGACTGGTACATTAACTTTAGCTGGTTTCCCCGGCAGTGGGGGCAATCGGCGGTTTCTAAGTACATCACCGGGCAGACGGGGGTTGATATCCGCTTTATTGTCCCCGCGGGGAACGAGGCGGAAAAACTCAACGCCATGATCGCCGGAAATTCCCTGCCCGATTTTATTACCCTGGGCTGGTGGGAGGGCCAGATAGGGATGATGATTGACGCGGGCATGGTGGAGCCCCTCAACAAACTGGCAGAGCAGTACGATCCCTATTTTTTCAAAGTGGCGAAACCACAAATTACCGGCTGGTACACCCAGCCGGACGGCAATGTTTACGGCTACCCCAACTCTTCCTATACCCCTGATGATTATGAAACCTACCGGGGAAAGCTGGAAAGTAACCGGACCTTTCTGGTACGGAAGGATATGTACGAGGCCATCGGCAGTCCCAACATGAGTACCCCCGAAGGTTTCCTGGCGGGGCTCCGGGCGGCCAGGGCAAAATTCCCCACGGTCAACGGCCAGCCCCTTATCGCTTTCGCCGCCCAGGAATTCGGCGATACGGGGAACGACTCGTTTCAGAGTTATCTGGCCCAGTTCCTCGCCCTGCCCTATGAGGAAAACGGCGAGTACATCGACAACGCGCTGGGGCCGCAGAACAGCGATTATGTCCTCTGGCTCAAGACTTTCCGTCAGGCGGCCCAGGAGGGCCTGATGCCCATGGACGCCTTTGTCGACAAGCGGGTACAGCTCGAGGAGAAATCCGCCCAGGGAAGGTACTTCTCGCTGCTCTACCAGATTTCCGACATGCGGACTTCCGAGGACGCGCTTTACGCCCAGGACCCCAACTCAATTTACATCGCGGTGGACGGCCCCAGGAACAGCAGTGGCGGCGATCCGGCCCTCCCCGGATCCGGAATAGCCGGCTGGACCGTAACCCTCATCTCCAAGAACTGCAAAGACAAGGCCAGGGCCATCCAGTTCCTCAGCTACCTTATCAGCGAGGAAGGCCAGCTTGCCACCCGTTTCGGCGTTCCCGGCGTCACCTACAACGTGGTAAACGGAATCCCCTCGTATCTTCCCGAAATGGAACAGTTGAACCTGACGGACAAGAACAAGCAGGAAACCGAATACGGTTTTGATTACACCTACTGGATGCTTATGGACACCGCGTGGGCCCAGCAGTACGCGGCAACTCCCGCCCCCTCCGTGGCGCAGGCCTACGCCTGGACCCGGCCTTATGTCCGGTCCTACGCCCAGTACGACAATCTGGAACTGACCCCCGGTTCCGAGGAATCCCTAATCCGGGGCGAGGTGGAACGCCGCTGGGGCCGGGACCTTCCCCGGCTGCTCCTGGCAAAGAGCGACGCGGAATTTGACGCCATCTGGAACGAGTACCAGAAATTCAAAGCTGACGCGGGTTACGCCAAGGTCGTGGCCGTCCAGTCCGCGGCCCTGCGGGAAAATAAACGAAAACTGGGAATCAACTAAACTCCGCCGGGCTGTATAATGGAGCCGTGAAAACTATGCGGGCCGCGGCCCCGGAATACAGCCCTGCTTCCACCCTCCTCCCGGAAAAAGGGAGGAAAGGCCGAATCTTTTCCCGGCGGATGGTCCTGGTTTATACGCTCATCGTTACCATCCCCCTGTCCATAGCGATCCTTGCCGGCACGGAACGTTTTTGGAATCTGGAGTACCGCAGAATAATTACGGCGGCGGAGGCCGATCTAAAAGAAAACGCCGCCCATGTCCTGCGCTGTGTCGATCTTGTTATGCGTTCAGAAAGCGCCGTCATCGGCAACCGGGGCATGGACGATCTGTTTCTGTTCACAAACAAAAATGACAAGGCGTCGGTGGTTTTCCAGGTTTGGGATCTTTGCAGCGAACTGGAACGGCTGCAATTTGCCTCTCCCCAGGTCAGCGTCCGCGTTTTTATTGACGACCCGGCAATTCCCGAACGCTGGCCGGTGTTTTTTCACCGCGAACGGCTCAACGAGCCGGCGGGGGAAAATTCTTCCACGCCGCGCTGGAGCTACGGCCTTCCCGCGGGAATTTTTAAAACGGACGAAGGAACGCCGGTGGTTTCCTACACCACCGGGATGCTGTTACGGAAGCGCCGTATCGGGAAACTCCAAATCCTTATGCCAATGGCTGATTTTTTTCCCTTTCTGGAGCGCCGGGACGGCCGGCGTTACACTGTCTTTGCCGGCGGAAAACTCCTGGGGGAAGATCCGGCCAAAGAACCGCTGGGGGAACCAGTTACCGGGGAACTGCTCCGGGCCGCCGGGAAAGAAGAAACCGGCGTCCTTAAAATCCGGGACAGGGGCAGGCTCCGGTACATCCTGTGGCGGGGGATACCGAACACGGAACTTGTCCTTGCCAGGGACTGCGGCGGGGAACTTAAAGAGGCGGGCATCAACTCCCTGCGAATTGCCGCCGGGACCGGCGTTGTCCTTTCCCCGGTCCTCATCTTCCTTGTCATTAGATTCGTTACCGGCAGAATGATGGAACGGCTTTACCGGATCATGAACAGCATGGGGGAAATCCGGCGGGGAAATCTGGATATCCGCGTCAGCGAGGAAGGAAATGACGAGATATCCGGCATGGCGCAGGCCTTCAACAACATGGTTACGCGGATTCGGGATCTTATCGCCCAGATAACCGAGGAACAGCGGCTGGTTACAGAAACGGAACTAAAGGCCATGCAGAACCAGATCAATTCACACTTCCTCTACAACGCTCTGGAAACAATCAGGATGCAGGCGGAACTGGCGGACGAATCGTCCATTGTGGAAAGCCTTACCCTTTTGGGCAGGATGCTCCGCTACTGTCTGCGTCCCGGCACCTCGTCTTCCGGCGCGGGGCAGGTCAGCGTCCGGGAAGAACTGGAATACATCCGCTCCTACATTGATTTTCTTAACATCCGCAACGATTATCATATTACTCTCAATGAAAATCTTGATCCCCGCTGCGTGGATAACCGGATTCCCAAAATGCTCATTCAGCCCCTGGTGGAAAACGCGTTTCACCACGCCATAGAGCCCGCGGGGGAGGACGCGGCAGTAGAACTGCGGCTGGAGAAAAAAGACGGCGTTTTGTGGATCAGCGTCCGGGACTATGGTCCGGGCCTTGACACGGCGGAAACGGCAGGGCTTGCCGAAAAAACGGGGGGGGGGGGGGGATCGGCCTAAAAAACATACAGCTTAGGCTTTCCACGTTTTACGGCCCCCAATGGAAACCGCGAATCGAAAACGCGGCGGGCGGGGGAATCCTGGTCAGCGTTCCCATCCCGTGGGAAACCGGGCGGAACAGGACCGGACACGGCGGGTGAATATGAGGTTTTGCGCCTGACAACAGCGCGGGATAACATGGGGATGACAACAATACTTATCGCCGATGACGAAAAAAATATCCGCGCGGGAATAATAAAAATTCTCCGGAAAGAATTTTCAGGCATCGCCTTTTTTGAGGCAAAAAACGGCGAAGAAGCCCTGGAACTGGCGGTCCGGGAAAAGCCGGATATTCTTATCACCGATATCAGAATGCCCAGAATGGACGGCATAGAATTGATGTGCCGCATCCGCATGTCTCCCCGCAACGCCGGCATGAACATTATCGTCCTCTCCGGCTACGACGATTTTTCCTACGCCCAAAAGGCGATAAGCTTCCGCGCCGCCGCGTATATCCTAAAACCCGTTGACCTGAAAGAACTGACGGAGGCGGTGCGAAACCTTGTCCATGAACAGGCCGCTGAACAGAAACACGGCGGCCGGGATTTTATCGATGACGCTCTTGCCTGGATAAAAACCCACCTTACCGAAGATATCACAATGGACCAGGCGGCGAATCAGGTTTCGGTTAATTACTCTTATTTCTCGGAAAAATTCAAACAGCATACCGGCGTCCATTTCAGGGAGTACCTTAAACGGCGGCGCATAGCCCTTGCTATGCGGATTTTGGCGGAAGGAAATTACCGGGTTTACGAGGCGGCGGAAAAATGCGGCTACCGGGATGTAAAATACTTTCTCCGGCAGTTTAAAGAAATCGCCGGTGTCAGCCCCGGCGTCTGGAGCCGCATGTACAGAACATAGGGCTATCTACCGGGCCCGGCAAAGCGCCGGCGTGGACGAAACGAAGATACCCAGGAGCAAGCTCCTGGGTATGTACCCGGTCTTCCAATAGAGTTGTTCAGAAACTTCAGTTTCTGAACAACAACCGCTTAAAAACAACAAAAAACACGGATTCTCGGCAAAATCCGTGTTTTTTGGGAGACTTGGAACCAACCTTTGGTTGGCAGATAACCAACCGGGTTATCGAACAAGTCCAATCAATGAAACCTGTTCCGGTATTTGCCCGGAGTCGCGCCGGTAATTTCTTTGAAGATGGTTTGAAAGTAATTTTGTGATGAAAAACCAAGCTGGGCGGAAATTTGAGCAAGCGGCAGTTCCGTGGATTCCAGCAGGCACCTGGCTTCGGTGATTTTTACTTCGTTGATGTATTCCGATATGGTTTTTCCGGTTTCCTCTTTGAAGCGCCTGCAAAGGTAGGAACAATTCATGCCTAAAATTTCCGCAAGGACGGTGGGGGAGATTTTTTCATAAAGGCGGGCCATTATCACTTTATTGATCCTCCGTGCCAGCGGGGACGCCGTTTCCGGTTGGCGGACCCGGGCGGTTTTTTGGGTAAAATCCAGAAACATTTTTTTCATGAGCTGAAATATTTCCGCGTAACCTTCGGTGGCTTCGATTCTTTGAAGATAATAATCCGACATTGCCGTGATAGTATCATAATCCAGTCCGCCCCTTAGCGCCGCTCTGGAGATGATGCCGGTTGCAAAGATAAAGATATTCTTAAAGGCCCGATCCGCGTCAGAAGCCACCTGAGGGACCCCGTCTCCCCAGGATTCAAGCTCATCAAACAGGGCCGTGATGGTTTCCGTCTTTCCGTATTCTATGGCGGATACCAGCGCGTTTTCGGGAAAGCCGGATAAATGTTCAATAAAAGAAACATTTGATTCCTCCAGGTTCACAGAAACAGTGTTGTTCCGGCATGGAACAAAGACTACCTGGTGATCCGTTTTTCTGTTCACCATATAGTCAAAAAATACTAGCAGTTCCTGGAAACGTGGAGGATCGCAGAGCGGTATGGATTTGAACCAGCGCAGCAATTCGTAGATCCTGTTTTCCGGCTGGCCCAGGCGGGCCAGAATTTTTTGCCCCAGCCGCCGGGTACAGGGAAAGGCCGCGACAGGGCCCAGGAGAAAACATTCCGCGCCCCGGGATTGCCGGACCATGCCGCAAAACAAAAATTCGTCAGACCTGGTATAGCATACCGGATGGGCTGATTCCGGAAGGGAACCGGCAATGCTGAGGGCAAGGCTGGTATAGCGTTTGGCGGCGCCGTAACTCCGTATATGTATTCCCCGGTGAAAAACCTGCACCGGTATGCCCGTTGCCGCGGCAAAACGGCGCGGTAATTCATGATTTGTCATAGCGTGGTACCTCCCTGAACTTATGTCAATATAGTATACAAAAAGCAAATATAATGGAATACGGCAAGCCCTGATTTATGCAAAAATGACCTTTCCTGAAGCGGCGTATACCGCTTTGAAAATAGTGATTGATAGTGATTGAAGGAGAACAATTATGAGCGACAGTCATACCGTTACCTACGATCCCAAAAAAGACGCGCAGTTCCAAAAGCCCTATATCGACATTGACGAATGGCGGGAAGGCGCTGTCCCTTACCATTATATCCACGGGGGCTTTGAGGGAACGGAAACCCGGTTTTCCCTGTATTTTCCCGCCAAGGACGCCTACCAGGGACGGTTTTTTCATTTTATGTCGCCCGTGCAGGGCAGCGAAGACGCTTCCCAGGTTCTTGAGGGCACGGAGGATCCAATCGCCTTTGCCAACACCCACGGCGCGTATTTTGTGGAATCCAACATGGGGGTTGGCCCAATTTTTGGGGCTATCCCCGATCCGACTATCATCTACCGGGCCAGTTCCGCGGTGGCCGAATATTCCCGGGAAGTGGCGGTAAAACTTTACGGTCCCCACCGTCCTTTTGGCTATGTCTACGGCGGCAGCGGCGGTGGTTTTAAGAGTACCAGTTGTTTTGAAAACACCAACGCCTGGGACGGAGCTGTGCCCTTCGTTATCGGCAGCCCTATGGCTATTCCGAATTGTTTTACCGTCCGCGCCCATGCCAAGCGGGTGCTGCGGCATAAGCTGCCCCTTATCGCCGATGCCATAGAACCGGGGAGCGGCAAGGATATGTACGCCGGATTAAACGAGGAGGAACGGCAAGCCCTGGAGGAGGTTACCAAAATGGGCTTCCCGCCCCGGTCTTGGTTTTGTTACCGGACCCTGGACGATGGCGCTATGCCGGTGGTGGTTCCGGTGGTGAACACCATAGACTCCACCTATTATGAGGACTTCTGGAAAGTTCCCGGTTATCTCGGCGCGGACCCGGCGGGATCGGCGGCGCGGGATCATATTCAGCATAAGACGGTGGTCAAGGCGGTTTACCTTCCGAAAAAAATCAGTGAAGCCCCGGTGGGTACGGAAAAGACCGGGGTTGACGATGCCTGGCAGCGATTAAACCGGGGCGATGACGGTCTTGACTCCCGGCCTTATATCGAAGTGGAAAGCATACCCGCAAGTGATTACCTCACCGGGCTGGTGGCTGTCGTCAAGAGCGGTGCGGCCGCGGGCGGTAAAATAACGGTAGAACGTCTTGAAGGCAATCGTATTATTATCAATTCATTTTTCGGCAGGGATGATCTGCTTGATATGCTGTCCAAGCTCAGGAGCGGCGATGAGATTATGCTGGATAACTCGGACTATATTGCCATACAAACCTACCACCGTCACCAGGTTCCCGATAGCGGTTACGCGGTGTGGAATCAATTTCGTGACGAAAAGGGCGAACCCCGGTATCCCCAGCGGTCTGCTTTGGTGGGCCCCATGATAAGCTGGGGCGGAGCGGGTTCTCTGCAATCGGGCCGCTTTAACGGCAAGATGATTGTGGTGGCCGCTCTGATGGACATGGACGCGCTCCCCTGGCAAGCGGACTGGTACCGCGCCCGGGTAAAGGAAAACCTGGGGGACCGGGAAGCGGAACAGTTCCGGCTTTGGTATATCGATCATGCCTTTCACGGCGACACCGAAAAAACCGCGGACGCCCTCCATGTGGTTACCTATATCGGGGCGCTCCACCAGGCGCTGCTGGACCTTGCCGCCTGGGTGGAACAGGGTATCGCGCCTCCTGCCGGAACCGGGTATGCCGTGTCGGATGGGCAGGTATCGGTTCCGCCCACCGCGGCTGAACGCCGGGGAATCCAGCCGGTGGTACGTCTGCAAGTCAAGGGCGCGGAGCGGGCCGATGTGGCTGTGGGGGACGCGGTTCATTTTTCCGCCGCCGTGGAAGTACCTCCCGGCGCGGGGAAACTCATTTCCGCCGAGTGGAGTTTTGAGGGTGAAGCGGATTTTCCGGTCAAGGGCGTGTTCAGCAATGTAAGTGAAGATGGCGTGTCCGCCACGGTTCTGGCTGTCCATCGTTTTCAGCAAAGCGGAACCTATTTCCCGGTCCTGCGGGTACAGTCCCAGCGGCAAGGTAACGCGGGGGATATTTTTACCCAGATTAAAAACCTTGCCCGGGTACGGGTGGTGGTAAAATAGGGAGATTATTATGGTAAAGCAAAACAAAAAAGCGATACCAACGGATAAAGTTCCCATCAGTTTTATGCTCGCGTGGCCTACAAGGACAATCTCCATAGGGGTCGTTTCAACGCTGCTCATATATGTTACGATGTACGCCACTGACTATATGAAGCTGCCCGCGGCAAGCGTGGGAATAGTTTTTGTAGTCGCTAAAATATTCGATGGTGTTACTGACTTTATAGCTGGTATTGTTATCGACAGAACGAATACCCGCCTTGGTAAAGCCCGGCCCTACGAGTTGGCTTTGATTGGTTATTGGGCCTTCACGGTGCTGATGTTTAGCGCACCCCAAATGAGCGTTAACGCCGGCCTTGTTTACCTGTTTGTAATGTACTCCATTGTTAATTCAATATTCGCGACTTTGCTTTTCTGTAATGAACCGGTGTATCTCGCGAATGCCCTTAAAGATCACAGTAAGAGTGTTAATGTAGCGGCGGTATCAGGCCTTATCAGTATAATTTTTATCGTTGCCGCAAATATCGCCGTCCCGCAAATGATAGAGAACATGGACAAAAACGGCGGCAGTTGGACGGGAATCGCGCTGATTCTCGCTGTTCCGTTTACGCTCATAGGGCTCATACGCTTTTTCGTCATTAAAGAAATACGCAAAAGTGATATTTCCGCGGCCCAAAAACTGCCGGTCAAGGATTTAGTGTATTTGGTTGCCCATAACAAATACATACTGATGGTAGCGGTTCTTATTCTACTCGGAAACATCGGGACAAGCATGAACGTTACAAGCTATTATTTCAAGTACATTATGGGCGACCTTGGGTTGGCGAGCCTCGCTTCACTCGGAATGTTGTCCATCATAGCCGTCATGATTGCCGTACCGGCGATGGCGAAAAAAATAGGTATGCGGCGCAGTATTCAGCTATTTATCATTATTGGCGCGGCGGGTTATCTGGTTAGGCTTATTGATGTCCACAGTATTCCGCTGCTGCTGCTTTCCAGCGTACTTTCCGGTGTTACCTTTGCGTCATTTTATGTGTTCAGCGCGTCCTTCTGCATCGACTGTATGGATTACGGTGAGTGGAAATACAAGAAGCGCGGCGAGGGGATAATAGCCTGCGCACAGAGCATAACCGCAAAAGTAGGTTCCGCCCTTGGAGTTGGTATGGCGGGAATTCTTATGGGAATTTCCGGCTATGTTGGGGAGGCTGAGACGCAGATCGCTTCGGCGAGCAACATGATTATTTTGCTTAATACGGTTATTCCCGCCGCACTTGCCATACTCATGTTAATTGTATTCCAATTTTACGACCTGGATAAAAAACTACCGGTTATCCGTGCTGAAATTAACAGCAACAAAACTGAAGGCGGCGGAACATGACCAACATCAACTCGTAACGTACTATCGCTATACGCCGGGTTTCCGCCTTTATCCGCGGCCCTGCCGGTAACTGATACTCAGCCGTTTTTCCTTTTCAAAACGCTGAATGGCCAGCTCTATATTTCGTTTACCAGAATGTGTTCCTCCCCGCCGCGGGTGGTGAGGAAAAAATCCACCCGGGAGAGGCCCTCGCCGTTCAGGACCGTGAAGGTTTTAACCGCCAATTCCTGGATTCGCCTGGTCGTGTCCGGGGGGAGCCGGGCCGGTATTTCCAGGACCGCGCCTTTTTCATTAATAAAGTTGTTCAGAAACCTCAGTTTCTGAACAACAACCGCTTAAAAAGGACTTGCGAGATAACCAGCCGGATTATCAAACAAGTCCACTATACAAGCGCGGCAGCAGGCTGTCAGCGTCCGGCGCTCCCTATGGCCCTGATTTTTTCAATCTCGTCCCGGATCGCCGCGGCCTTTTCAAATTCCAGGTTTTTGGCGTGTTCCAGCATCTCGGCTTCCAGCGCCTTGACAAGTTTCCGCCGCTCGGCGGGGATTAGCACGTTATAGGACTTTTTAAGGACCGCGATGGAAGCCGCGGCGGCGTTCTGATCTTCCTCGTTGTGCCGTTCCAGAATGTTGGCGATGGCCTTTTTCACCGTGGCGGGGGTAATGCCGTGTTTCTTGTTGTAGGCTGTCTGTATGCCGCGGCGGCGGTTGGTTTCCCTGATGGCCGCCTCCATCGCGTCGCTCCGCCGGTCCGCGTACATGATAACTTTGCCGGCGGCGTTCCGGGCCGCCCGCCCGATAATCTGCACCAGGCTGGTAAGGGAGCGGAGGAACCCTATTTTGTCCGCGTCCAGAATGGCGATAAACGAAACTTCCGGCAGGTCTATTCCTTCCCGGAGCAGGTTGATCCCCACCAGAATATCAAAATCCCCCGCGCGCAGGCTGGTTAGTATTTCTACCCGTTCTATTGTTTCAACTTCGCTGTGGATGTAGCGGACCTTGAGGCCCAGGCCGGAAAGGTAGTCCGTTAAATCTTCCGCCATTTTTTTGGTCAGGGTAAGAATGAGGGAACGTTCGCCCTTTTTGATCCGCTGCAGTACTTCGCTGTAAATGTCCTCCATTTGGCCGTCCGCGGGGCGTACCTCTATCTCCGGGTCCAGCAGTCCCGTGGGCCGGATAAGCTGCTGGACCACCCGGACGGACTGGCCGGTCTCCGCCGCGCCGGGGGTGGCGGAAACAAAAACCGTCTCGTTCAGGCGTTCCACAAACTCGTCGTAGCGCAGGGGCCGGTTGTCCAGGGCGCAGGGCAGGCGGAAGCCGTAGTCCACCAGACTTTGCTTGCGGCTCCGGTCCCCGGCGTACATGGCCCCAATCTGGGGCAGCGTAACGTGGCTTTCGTCGATGAACGTAAGATGTCCGCCCCGCCCGTTTTTTCCCGCGGGCAGGTAGTCGATCAGGGTGTCCGGGGCTTCGCCGGGCTTCCGGCCCGCCAGCGGGGCGGAGTAGTTTTCAATGCCGGGGCAGTAGCCCATCTCGGTCAGCATCTCAATGTCGTATTCCACCCTGGTTTTTAGCCGTTCCGCCTCCAGGTTCTTCCCGCTGTTCTTCAAAAATTCATAGCGTTCGGCCAGTTCCTCTTTGATGCTGCCCAGCGCGCCGCGGATCATCTCCGCGGGCATGACGAACTGTTTGGCCGGGTAGATCATGGCCTGGTCCAGATCGTCCAGAAACTTCCCGGAAACCGGATCGTAGCGGCGGATCCGCTCCACTTTGTCCCAGTCCAGATCCACGCGGTAGGCTTCCTCAAGATAGGCGGGGTAGATCTCCAGCGTATCCCCACGGCGGCGGAAGCGCCCCCGTTCCAGCGCCGCGTCGTTCCGCTCGTACTGTAGTTCCACAAAGCGCCGCATCAGCCCTTCCACGTCGATCCGGTCCCCCCGGGCGAAAGTGGCCGTCATTTTTTTGTAGATTTCCGGCGTCGCCAGGCCGTAGATGCAGGACACGGTGGCCACGATAATCACGTCCCGCCGTTCCATGAGGCTCCGGGTGGCCGACAAGCGCATCCGCTCAACTTCGTCATTTATGGAAGCGTCTTTTTCGATGTAGAGGTCGCGGCTGGCAACGTATGCCTCCGGCTGGTAGTAGTCGTAATAGGAAACAAAGTACTCCACCGCGTTGTGGGGAAAAAATCCCTTGAATTCACGGTAAAGCTGGGCCGCCAGGGTTTTGTTGTGGCTTACGATCAGCGTGGGCATCTGTACCGTCTCGATGATCTTCGCCATCGTAAAAGTTTTGCCTGAGCCGGTAACCCCCTGCAGGGTCTGGTACTTGTCCCCGGCCTTGATCCCCGCCGCCAGGGCCGCGATAGCCTCCCCCTGGTCGCCGGCGGGCTGGAAAGGACTTACGACTTCAAACGGGCGCATTAAAAAAGTATGGGGAATTCGTCCGGTCCCGTCAAAGGGGTGGAACGAATTTTGAAATTGGCTCAGGAACCATAGCTTGCCTGCGGCCGGGAAGACCGGTACCATAAAACCATGACCGGTTTTGTCCACCTGCATGTCCATTCCGATTTTTCCCTTCAGGACGCGGCGGTGTCCGTAACGAGCCTCTGCGACAGGGCGGAGGAACTGGGCATGGAATACCTGGCCCTGACGGACCACGGTAATATGTTCGGGACTATGGAATTCCTGGCGGCTTGCAAGAAGAACGCCAGGCACGAAGATCGGGCCGCGCCCATTAAGCCCATCATTGGCTGCGAAGTCTACGTGGCCCCCGGTTCCCGGCTTGAGAAAAAAGGAGCGGAAAGCGACAACAAGTATTACCACCTTATCCTGCTGGCGGAAAACCGGGAAGGCTATTTCAACCTTGTAAAGCTCTGTTCCAGGGCCTATACCGAAGGCTTTTACTACCGGCCCCGCGTTGACAACGAACTGCTTGCCGAATACCACCAGGGTCTTATCGCCCTTTCCGCCTGTGTCAGCGGGGAGATTCCCCGGTTAATCCAGGCGGGAAAAACGGAAGAAGCGGAGGCAAAGGCCCTGTTCTACCGGTCCCTGTTTGGGGAGGGGAATTTTTACCTGGAAATTCAGGATCACGGCATCCCGCGGGGGGGGCTGCGGGGCAATTCCCTTTCCCAGAAGGACATCAATACGGCCATCGCCGGCATCTCCGCCAGAACCGGCATCCCGCTGGTGGCCACCAACGATGTCCACTACCTTAGGCGGGAGGACGCGGCGGCCCACGACGTGCTGCTCTGCATCGGCACGGGAAAACTGCGGAGCGAGGAACGGCGGAAAAAGTACTACGGGGATCAGTTCTACTTCAAAACCGGCGAGGAAATGGCAGCCCTGTTTCCCGAATACCCGGAGGCGATAAGCAACACGGTAAAAATCGCCCGGCGCTGCGCCCCGGACGTGCCGGAAATCAAGGTCAAGGAACTGCCCCAGTACCTGCCGGACTTTGAAATTCCCCCCGGTTTCGCCAATGCCGACGATTACCTGCGTCATCTGACGATGGAGGGGCTTGCCAGGCGCTACCCCGCCATGCCGGAGAATGTCCTCAAACAGGCCGAATACGAGCTGGACGTGATCATCTCGATGAATTTTACCGGGTATTTTCTCATCGTGGCGGACTTTACCAACTGGGCCAAGAGTCAGGGCATCGATGTAGGGCCGGGGCGGGGATCCGGGGCGGGGTCCATCGTGGCCTACGCCCTGCGGATCACCGACATAGACCCCCTTAAATACGGTCTGCTGTTCGAGCGGTTCCTGAACCCGGAGCGGATTTCCATGCCGGATTTTGACATGGATTTTTGCAATGAACGCCGGGACGAGGTGATCCAGTACGTTACCGGAAAGTACGGCAAAGAACGGGTGGGGCAGATCATCACATTCGGGACGCTGGGGGCCAAGCAGGTGATCAAAGACGTGGCCCGGGTGCTGGACATCAGCATTGCCGAATCCGAAGTGATTACCAAACTGATCCCCAAAGACCCCAAGATCACGCTGGAAAAGGCATTTAGTGAAGAATCCCGCCTGGGCGAACTGGAACGGGACCCCAAATATACCGAACTCTTTTCCCTGGCCCGGAAGCTGGAAGGGCTGAACCGCCATTCCAGTATCCACGCCGCGGGAATAGTGATAGGCAAGTCCGCGCTGGACAATTACGTCCCCCTCTACCGGGACCCCAAAACCGGGGGCATAGCCACCCAGTACACCATGAATTTTCTGGAAAAGTGCGGCCTGGTAAAAATGGACTTTCTGGGACTTAAAACCCTGGACCTTATCAAACACACCGTCGAGATAATCCGCGGCCGCGGCGGGGAATACGCGGCCTTCAACATCGAAAAGGCCGATGAGCTTGACCCCCATACCTACGCGATGCTGGCGGAAGAGCAGAACGAGGGGGTGTTCCAGTTTGAAAAATCCTGGTGGAAGGACATTCTGCGAAAGGCAAAGCCCGCCAGCATTGGGGAATTGACGGCCCTTAACAGCCTGGGGCGGCCGGGCCCCATAAAATTTATCCCCCAGTTTATCGAATCCAAATGGAACCCCCGGCTTATCAAGTACCCGGACCCCTCCCTGGAAGCCATCCTCAAGGAAACCTACGGGATCATAACCTACCAGGAACAGGTCATGCAGGTAGCCAGGATCGTGGCGGGCTACAGCATGGGAAAGGCGGACCTGCTGCGCCGGGCTATGGGGAAAAAGAAAAAAGAGGACATCGAGGCGGAAAAGGCACCCTTTCTGCAAGGGGCGCTTAGCCAGGGCTATTCCCGGGAAAAGGCGGAGGAAATCTACGACATTCTTGTTCCTTTTGCCGATTATGGCTTCAACAAAAGCCACGCCGCCGCCTATTCCGTACTTTCGTTCCGTACCGCCTACCTCAAAGCCAACTTTCCCGCGGAGTTCATGGCCGCCAACCTGACCAACGAGATTGGCAGCGCCGACAAGGACAAGCTGGGGGAGTACATCGAAGTTGCCAAACGAATGGGTATCCCCATCGATCCCCCCGACATAAACCGTTCCGGAAAGCTTTTTGCCGTGGTTGACGGCCGCATCGTCTACGGCCTCAAGGCAATCAAAGGCATAGGGGACATCCCCGCGGAAGAGATTGTCCGGGCCCGGAGCGGCGGACCCTACGAAAGCTTCATGGACTTCCTCAACCGGGTAGACATTAAAACGGTAGGCAAGAAGGGCGTTGAACTGCTCATCCAGACCGGGGCCTTTGACACGCTGGGGCAAAGCCGGGATATCCTGCTGGGAAACCTGGAACGGGCGGTGGAATATGTCCAGAACATCAAGGACGAATCCAAATACGGCCAGTCCAGCCTTTTTGGGGACACCGGGGAAAAAATCTACCCCGATTTTGTCTTTGACGAGTTTCCGGACAAAAGCCGGGAAGAAAAGCTGCGCATCGAAAAAGAATTAACGGGCTTCTACCTTTCAGGTCATCCCATGGACGGCTGCCGGGAACCCTGGGAACGCTATGTCCGCCTGGACTTATCCCGCGCCGAATCCGCCGCGCCGGGACCCTGCGTTCTAATCGGCATCCTCAAAGGGCTGCGGGCCATCACCAGCAAAGGCGGACGGCCTATGGCCTTTGCCACCCTGGCCGATTACCGGGGGGAGATAGACTTGGTCTTTTTTGAGGATATCTGGGTAAAGTACCGGGACAAGATCAAAGAAGACGAAATTATCGCCTTGAGGGGCAAACTGGACACCAAGCGGGGAAAGCCCGCGGTCCAGGCGGAGGCGGTCCTGGAGGCGGAAAAGCTTAAAATCCCCGAACTGGTAGAAAGTTTCTGCGCCCAGCCCCTGGACAAGTACCGGGAAACCTGGCGGCGCGTTACCAAGCTGGACCTTTCGGATCCGGCAAAGGCCCCGGAGGGGGACTACACCCTGGTAGGCACGGTAACAAACCTGCGGCCCATTCAGGACAAGAACGGAAAGGCAATGGCCTTTGGAACCCTGCAGGATTACCGCGGAGAGATTGATCTGGTATTTTTTGGGAAAACCTGGGAAAGCTGCCAGGGCAAAGTGAGCGAAGGAAAACCGGCGGCCCTTAAAGGCCGGCTGGACAAGTCCAGGGAAAAACCGAATTTTAAGGTCAACTCGGTGCTGGACCTGGAACGGCTGGAAAAAAAGGCGGAAAAAATGACCGAAACCATAACGGAAAACAGCGGCGCGGACGGGGCTTTGCGGGAGATTCCGAATCCGCCTCCGCCGGACAAACTGCGGGTCAGCGGCGCGGACTCCGGGGACCCGGAACAGCGCTGGCGGGAACTGCACATACGGCTGGACAGCGAGGCCGCCCGCCTCGACGAGAATCTGCTGCCCCTGCGGGACGAGATTATGGAAAACCCCGGCCCCTGCCATGTGTTTATCCACGTGCCCCGGACAACGGCCCAGCGGGAAACGGTAATCCGCACCGCGAGCCAGATATGCGCCAGCGCCAGCCCGGCCTCCCTGGACGCCATCAAACGCTGCCGGGCGGTAGCGGAAGTTTGGGGGGAATAGCATGCATTTTATCCTGACCCTGCTGGAAAGTCTTGCGGGGCTTTACATGCTGCTCATCTTTGTCCGGGTTATGATCAGTTGGTTCGGCGGGGCCCGTCTGGGCCGTCCCGCCGAGATTCTGGCCCGGATTACCGATCCATATCTGGACTGGTGGCGGCGTTTCCCCATTTTGCGGACAAGCTACATCGATCTGTCCCCTGTGGCCGCCCTGACAGCCCTCTCCCTGGTCCAGACAATCTGCGGCACCGCCGCTTATTACGGCCGCCTGAGCCTGGGGGTCCTGCTTGCCATCGTCCTGCGGGCGGGCTGGTCTGTCCTGTCTTTCGTCCTGGGTTTTTTCATCATTGTCCTGCTTCTGCGGCTTTTCGCCTATCTTACCAACCGGAACATCTACTCCGCATTTTGGCGGATCATCGACTCCGTCTCTCAGCCCGTCCTGTACCGTGTTACGCGGATATTCTTCCGCCGCCGGCTTATCAACTACCTGGCCGGAATACTTCTTACCACCGGGGTACTCATGGTTCTCGCCGCGGCGGGAACCGTCCTGGTCCACGTACTGGAGGTACAGCTTCTGCGGCTGCAGCTGTAACCGCCGCGCTAAACGCGGCAGGGCCGGAACGCGGGGCCGGCAGCGTTGCTGCGCTTCTGAACAACAGCCGCTTAAAAACAACAAAAAGCATGGATCTTGCCGGAAATTCATACTTTTTTGAGAGCCTTGAAGCCACGCCTTGGCTGGCAGATAACCAGCCGGGTTATTGAACAAGTCCAACTAAGGTTGAAATATGAAAATTGTTGTTTTAGACGGGTATACCGAAAACCCCGGTGATTTAAGCTGGGAGGGATTTGAAACCCTGGGAGAACTTACGGTTTATGATCGCACGTCCCTTACCGATAAGCAGGAAATAATCAGCCGCATCGGAGATGCCGAAGCCGTTATTACCAATAAAACACCCGTCAACGCGGATGTTATTACGCAGTGCGATAAGCTGCGTTATATTGGAGTATTGGCGACGGGCTATAATATTGTCGATACCCAGGCGGCGAAAAACAGGGGAATTCCTGTATGCAATATACCATGTTATGGCACAGCGGCGGTTGCCCAATTTGCCATTGCCCTGCTTTTGGAAATTTGCCATCACATTGGACACCACAATGCGGCGGTACACGAAGGCAGGTGGGAACACGGCAAGGATTTTTGCTTTTGGGATTACCCCCTGATTGAACTGCACGGTAAAACCATGGGGATTATCGGTTTCGGCAGGATTGGTCAGGCTACGGGAACTATTGCCGGGGCACTGGGAATGAATGTGTTGGCCTTCGATAAATATCCCAATGACAGCGGCGGGCAAACAGCGCGCTATGTTTCCCTGGATGAACTTTTTGCCAGGTCGGACGTAATCAGCCTTCACTGTCCGCTTTTCCCGGAAACCCGGGGAATCATCAATAAAACTGCTATTGAAAAGATGAAGGACGGCGTAATTCTTATAAACAATTCCCGAGGCCCTTTGATCGTTGAACAGGATCTGGCTGATGCGCTGAACAGCGGCAAGATATACGCCGCGGGTTTAGACGTTGTGTCCACCGAGCCCATAACGGGGGACAGTCCGCTTCTTACGGCAAAGAACTGTATTATTACTCCTCATATTTCGTGGGCGCCAAAGGAAAGCCGGGCAAGGCTCATGGATATAGCCGTTAAAAACCTCGACGCCTTTATGCGGGGAAATCCAATACACGTAGTAAACGCCTGACCGTTTTTACGCGCGGCGGTTCCGGAATGCCGGATTTTTGAACCGCCTCATTGGGAGCCGCGTTTAGGAATCTAAAGACTCCGGGTTTTCACCGGAACATAGGCGGGCAAGGACACGGGCGTCCGCCAAAAAATTATCTTCCCGGTCGTCCTGGACAAACTCCATGATGTAGTTTTTGCCGTGCCCAAGCAGCCTGATGTACTCTTTCCAGACCGCCTCGCCGTCCGCCAGAGGGCGGCGGATATTTCCCTTTTCCCAAAAAAACACGTGAACATAGGAAATCCAGGGCAGCAGCAACGCTATTTCCCGGTAATGTTCGTCCGCGGGAATATCCGGATTCGGCTGCCAGTACAACCGTAGATTTTTCTGACCGGTCAACAGAACCAGTTTTTTCGCGCTGGCGGCGGTATCCGTCAATGTACCACGGTGGTATTCAAGGCCGATCTTGATGCCGGCGTCCGCCGCGGACAGGCAAATATCCCGCAGTTCCTTCGCGGCTTTACGGTAATACTCATCGTCCGCGGCGGCGGAAGCGGCAGTCCCGGCCCAGACGCGGATTAGCGGAGCCCCCAGAGTCCGGGCGGCGGCAAGAACGGGGGCAAAATCCAGGCCGGCGCATAGTTTGTGGTATGAACCGTAGGACAAAACCGTTAATTCCGCCGAGGTTGTCATGTCCCTGACCGCCGCAGCGAAAGAATTCTCCCCGGAATTCCCGTCCACGGGAGGCACATGAACATCGCCGCCCCATTCAATTCCCCGCAGCCCCGCGTTTTTTGCCAGGGAAATTATTTTTTCCGGGCTGAATTTCCGGAACGTTACGGATGTTACGCCTGTCATTTTTCCTCCGTTTACGCCAGTGTGGCAAGTTTTTCCGCGGTAACTTCGCGGCGCAGCGGAGCGCCGGTACTATACCGTTCAAATTCATCGGCCATGTACATCCCCATCCGCGCCAGTTCCCGGCCGCCGCTGCCGGCGATGTGGGGAGTAAGAATCACGTTATCCATCGTGTAGAAAGGATGCCCCCCGGGTACCGGCTCAGGCCAGGTTACATCAAGCAGGGCAGTCCTGCCCGGTTTCTCGGTCAAGGCGCGGATCAGATCATCCTCCACTACCTGCGCTCCCCGTCCGGTATTGATAAACACCCCGTAATCCCCCATCAGGCTAAAATACCGGTAGTCCAGCATGTTCCGGGTTTGTTCATTATTGGCAAGGTGATTGGATATGACAAAGCAGTTTTTGAAAAGTTCTTCCAGGCTGTCCGTTTTTTCCGCGCCAAGTTTCCGGGCGTCAGCGGCCCCCAAAAAAGGATCGAAAACCCTGACATTCAGCCGGTAATCGTTAAGGCGCTGGATAACACCGCTTCCGATTTTTCCCGCCCCAATAATGCCCACCGGCGTGTCGTAATTTCCCGGAAACGCGGAAGCGTATTGACGCGCTTCCGGATACCGGCCGGCGCTGTACAACAGGGCGGACCTGAAAAATCCCTTGTTGGCCAAAACAATTTCCGCCGAGGTAAATTCAATAACCGGCGCCGCGTTCGCGTCGGCGGCGCTGAAGATCCGTATTCCCCGTTCCAGATACGGGCGGGCAAACTCCTGAACCGATCCCGCCGCGTAGAATACCGCTTTGAGCCCAGGAAAGTACTGTTCCAACTGTTCCCGGTTAAGCTTCGGCGCTCCCCATGTTGAAAAAAGAAACTCGACATCTTTCCACTCTGTTTTCCGCGTCTCCAGTTCTTCCAGCCCGGTAAAGGGCGGAATAAAATCGAGCTTTTCCGCGAGAATCGCCCTGGCGGCGGAATCGTAAACCCGTTCCAACACACCCTCTTTCCCGATTGCGGCAAACGCTGCTTTCATAACCGCCTCCTTTTTTACCGTACTGTCCGTTCACAATTATTTTCTTCTGTATGCTCCTCCTATAGGAACAAATGAAAACGTGTTGTGTCTATGCCAAACTCATTGGCAAGGCCGTTTTTTACGGCACGGTATTCGACGGCTTGTTCTTGATTTCCAATGCGTTCGGCACAAAAGGCCGCCATTTCCAGTGTTTCGGGGTATATCTGCATGGAAACAATCAGCGGATCGTCTAACATACGCCGCAGATGTTCATACGCCTTTTCATAATCAGTTAATGTATAATACATTTTTCCGTACCAGTATTCCGTCCATAATTCATAAGGAAACAGTTCATGCGCCTTTTTTAGATACGGTTCGGCTGTTTTGAACTGCCGTTCCAGCTTGTTATTATCCCCCTCATTATTATTTAACCCATTTATCAAAGCAAATAATTCTATATGATCATGATAGTCCCGTATCGTTTCTACGGCGGGAACCGGAAAACGCATCAAATCCGCCGGATTTTTCACTACGCTGAAAACAAGTGATTCCAGGGCGGCCAGGGCGTTTTTCAAGGGCATTTCAGGATTCCAAAAGCTGTAAGGAAAATAATCCCCAAAGAAAAGCCGTAAATAATACACGTTGGCAAGAAGATTCCTTATGTTGTAATACAAATCGACATTCTCATAGTCCAAATTGTTTTCCCTGGACAAAACCGAAATAACCGCCTCATACTCTTTGGTTTGATCGATGATCGCCCTCATGACTTCCGGCATAAACAGGGTATAGGAGTACATGACCCCCTTTATTCCGGCCTTGTCAATAATATACCCGTCAAAAGTCGGGTTGTACAGAATAGGCAATACGTTAAACAGTTTCCGTGCCTGGCGCGGGGCAACCAGCCTGGGGCCTTCCGGCATGTTCCGCCATTCGTCCGATTCAAGCAGGTCCCGGTACGCCCCGTCCATCTTTATAGTTTCATCCAGCGTTATATAATACAGGGAAATAAAATTCTTCCCGTATTTTTCTCTAAGATACATCCCCAGGGGTTTCCAAACATCCGGGTCGGAATGGGGGCCGGTTCTTACCGATATTCCATGTTCACCGCCGGCAAGCACCAAAAACTTTTCACCCGGGGCGGCCTTATCAATGTACTCAAAAGCCATGCCGGCCATATATTCATCCCGGTAATTCAACAGTTCCCAGGGGTCTGTTGATCCCGGAATAACACTCATGCGGCCCCATTCAAGGCCAACCCGTGTAAGCCTGTCCCGGCCTTCTTTGTCCGCGTTGATAAGGTAATTTGCCTTTCCCGTTCCGCTTACACCCCCCCAGTCGCGCGCACTATACCGCACCCCCACATATTCCCAGGGATAAAAAAGCAAAATTCCCCTGTCAAGCAATTCTTCATCAGAATAAACAGGGCTGTCATCTTTTCTGCCGCCGCCGCCTTCAACAAGGATGTACCTGACTCCGGCATCATAGAAACGCTGCAGGTTTTCGGTCACAAACAGACCTTCATTTAACAGCCGGTGGCTTGCGCCGCCGATAAACACAATATCAGCTTTTTGAAAACATTCCAAAACTGCCGCGAGCGCGTCAGGAGCCCCGGATAAGACGGCGGCTGTTCGTTCCGCTTCTTTTCCCGCGTTCAGTGAAGTACATGAAAATAATATACAGACCGCTGCCATAAGACATATTGATCCTTTCATTTTTCTATTACCTCCGCTTAATAAATCTGTACAGACGGAACGGGGCAAAACGGGACGTCAGGCGGATACCCGGCGGGCTTAAATTTCCCTGCCCGCGAACTGGCTGTTGTAAAGTTCCGCGAAAAATCCCCGCTTTTCCAGCAGTTCCCGGTGGGTTCCCTGTTCCACGATGTCGCCGTCTTTTAACACCAGGATAAGATCGGCGTTTTTGATGGTGGAAAGCCGGTGGGCTATGATAAAGCTGGTTCTGGATTTCATAAGGTTGTCCATCGCTTTCTGGATAAGGCTTTCCGTGCGGGTGTCTACGCTGCTGGTGGCCTCGTCAAGGATGAGGATTCCGGGGTCCGCGAGAATGACCCTTGCTATGGTCAGCAGTTGTTTCTGACCCGCGGAGATGTTGTCCGTTTCCTCGTTAAGAACCATGTCGTAACCCCCCGGCAGGGTTCTGACAAAGTGATCCGCCTGGGCGGCGCGGGCGGCTTCCTCCACCTCGGCGCGGGACGCCTCCGGCCTGCTGTAGCGGATATTTTCGGCGATGGTTCCGCTGAAAAGCCAGGTATCCTGCAGTACCATGCCGAACAGGGAGCGCAGATCCCGCCGCCTGAACAACCTGATATCACTGCCGTCCAGGTAAACTGCCCCGGCCTGGGGATCGTAAAAACGCATCAGGAGTTTTACGATAGTTGTCTTTCCCGCGCCGGTGGGCCCCACAATGGCGATTTTGTGGCCCGGCTCGATGGCGGCGCTAAAATCCCGGATTACGGGGGTTTCGGAATCGTAGCCAAAGCGGAGGCGATCAAAAACGATCCGGCCTTGGGGAGACGGCGGCGGCAGAGGCGCGGAGTGGTCGGGACTTTCCTCCTTTTCGGCGAGGAATTCAAAAACCCGTTCCGCCGCGGCGGCTGTCTGCTGGAGTATGTTCGAAATATTGGCGATGTTAGTCAGGGGCTGGTTAAACGAGCGTATGTACTGGATAAAAGCCTGGATGCCGCCCACGGTCATAAGTCCCCGGACAGCAAAGGCGCCGCCGGTAATACAGACAACAGCGTAGGTCAGGTTTCCGATAAAACCCGTAAGGGGCATAAGAAGCCCCGAAAGAAAATTGGATTTCCACGCCGCGTGGTAGAGGGTTCTGTTAAGGCCGTCAAAAGTTTTTACCGAATCGGCTTCGCCGGAAAAGGCCTTGACCACAACATGGCTTGAAAACATTTCCTCGATGTGGCCGTTCACCTTTCCCAGACTGCTCTGCTGTTCCCTGAAAAGTTTCTGGGACTTTTTAACAATAATGGTAATGAAAATAAACGACATCGAAAGAAACACCATCGAAATAACCGTAAGGATCCAGTTCAGCCGGATCATAATGGCAAGGATGCCCGCGGCAGTACACAGGGAAGTGATAATCTGGGTAATGCTCATGTTAAGGCTCTGACCCACGGTATCAACATCGTTGGTCAGCCGCGAAAGAACCTCGCCGTGGGTAACGCCGTCAAAATACGCGAACGGCAGGCGGTGTATTTTTTTGCCGATGTCGTCCCGCATCCGGTAAACGGCTTTTACCGTAACCCCGGCCATAATAAAACCCTGCAGCCAGCCGCACAATGAACTTACAAGGTAAAGGCCCAAAAGCTGGAGAAGAATAACGCCTATCCGGTAAAAATCGACACCCCCCGTTCCGCGGGTCAGACCGGCGATTATCTCGTCGGTAACCTTTCCCATAATGAAGGGGCCCGCAATGGAAAAAACCGTTGAAAGAACAACCAGAATCCACACAAAAACAATGGCGCCCAGATATGGCCGGAGATAGCCCATGAGCTGCCTCATGGTGCCCTTAAAGTCCCTGGCTTTGGCGTCCATCACGGCGAAGCGGCCGGGACCCGGCCCCCGCTCTTTTGAACCCCGGCGGCCGCTCACGCCATTTCCTCCCGCGAAAACTGGGATTCGGCAATCTCCCGGTATTCGGGACTGGTTTCCAGAAGTTCCCGGTGAGTTCCCATGCCAACGATTCTGCCGTTGTCCAGAACGATAATTTTTTCGGCCCGCATAATGGTGCCCACCCGCTGGGCCACGACGATCTTCGCCGCGTCTTTTCGTTTTTCCGCCAGGGCCCGCCGTAGCCGCGCGTCGGTAGCAAAATCGAGGGCGGAAAAACTGTCATCGAAAAGAAGAAGCTCCGGATTCCGCACCAGAGCCCTGGCGATTGAAAGCCGCTGTTTCTGGCCGCCCGAAAGATTCGCCGCCCCCTGGGAAAGGGAAAACTCAAAACCTTCCGCCTTTTCCCCGATGATGTCCAGAGCCTGGGCAATTTCGGCGCCTTCCCTCATTTCCTCACCGGAAGCGTCTTTTTTCCCGTATCTAAGATTAAAAGAAACAGGGCCGGAAAGAAGGACGCTTTTCTGGGGCACGTAACCGATGCAGGAACGAAGTTCCTCCTGCGCCAGTTCCCGTATGTCAACGCCGTTAAAAAATATGGCGCCGCCGGTAACATCGTAAAACCGCAGAATAAGATTGATAATGGTGGATTTTCCCGAACCCGTGGGGCCGATAAGGGCGGTGGTTTCCCCCGGTTCCGCAGTAAAACTGATATTGGTCAGGGCATCAGCGGAACCCGCTTCGTAGCGGAAATATACGTTCCTGAATTCAACCCTGCCGCCCCGCGAAGGCGCGGTAAAACTTCCGGGTTTTTCGGGATCATTAATGGCGGCCCTGGTGTTCAGCACCTGGGCAACGCGATCCGCCGAAACCGCCGTCCGCGGCAGCATAACGAACATCATCGAAAGAAACATGAACGAAAAAATAACGTGCATGGCGTACTGGATAAATGCCATCATGCCGCCCACATCCATAACGCCCACGGCGATCCGGTGCGAGCCTATCCAGATAACAGCCAGGATAAGCGTATTCATAATAAGCTGCATCACCGGGAATATGAGGGCCATAATCCGGTTTACCGACAGATTTACTGTGGTAAGTTCACGGTTAACCTCGTCGAACCTTTTTTCCTCGGCCTGCTCTTTTCCAAAGGCCCTGATCACCATAAGACCGTTCAGGGTTTCTCTGGCCGTGAGGTTAAGCCGGTCTACCAGCGTTTGTATCAGGCGGAATTTGGGCATTGCCAGGGATGTGATAATAATTACCATGCCCATAAGAACGGCTACGGCAAGAATGATAAGCCAGCTCATGGACGGCGCCGTATTTACCGCCATAATGACGCTTCCTATGCCCATAATGGGCGCGTAACAGATCATTCTGATGCCCATGACAAAAATCCCCTGGATCTGGTTGATGTCATTGGTACACCTGGTAATAAGGGACGCCGTTGAAAAAGAATCAAATTCCCTGCTGGAAAAATGTTCTACTTTCTCAAATACCGCGTATCTAAGATCCCGGGCGATGCCTGCGGCCGTCTTTGTGGAAAAAAAATCCACCCCAATCGCCGCGGCGCCCCCGCCCAGGGTAACGGCCAGCATGACAAGGCCTATGCCGGTGATGGAACCACCCCCCCGGGACAGAGGATCCGAACTGATTCTTAAAACCTCATTCACCAGGCGCGAGAGAAGCCCGGGCAGCGTAAGATCGCTGGCAGCCTGGATCAGGAGCATTCCCACCGCCAGCACGAGAAGGGATACAAAAGGCCGTAAATATCGCAGCAACCCTTTCACGCCGTCTACTTCCTTTTTCGCAGGATGGGGCTGTCTTGAAACCACGAGTTGCAAGACATGCGGAGCTTGTCAGACACGCGGAGCTTGTCATGCAACCCTGGGTTTAAGAGCCCGGATTGTCTTTTTGCGCGGGGAAGGTCTTTACCCCGCCATCCTCGCAGGAATTGAACCGCCCCAAGGCTCCCCCGCGAGCCGGGTCTTGGGTATTCGCCACCCCTCGAGTAAACAAATCCGTCATGACGGCGAGGCCTTAACCGGCGGTTTCCACCGATACAGTTGGAACAGCCGCAAAACCCGTGTTTTTTCGTTGTTTTTGACGCTTGTTGTCCGGGAACACTATTTCCGGCCGGTAACCGGGGCCCAGGACAACGCTATTTTGAAACGCAGGATTTGCCCCTTGTCCGGGCCTTTGATGCCCCGCGCGCTGTTCCCGCCGGTTTCACGGCTTTGCCGCCGGTTTTTTTCAGCGGGGCAGGTTTCGAGGCCTTGCCGATTGTTTTAAGCAGCCTTGCCAGTTCGGGATTCCCGGCAGCTTCCGCGAGATCAAGTTTGGACTGCATATCAATCCAGTATCCGGGAGTGGTGGCAAAGAATTTCGCCAGGCGAAGGGCCATAGAAGGGCTGATTCTCCCCTGGCCCGTAACGATCTTCGCCACGGCGGTATGACTTAGTTTGATCTCCCTGGCCAGTCTGTTTGTACTGATTTGATACTCGCCCATAAGAGCTTTAAGAGCGGTAACCGGTGTTTCTGTAAATTTAGGCATAACAACTCCTTCGGTTTATAGTACGTGCCATAGCCATCTTTGTCAACAACGCAAATCGCGCTGCCCAAGGCCGGCGCATATACCGGTGTTACCGCAGGCGGGAAAACCATAAGGAAGTTTGTCCATAATAGAATTGTCCTGAACTTTTTGTTTTCCGGACAACAGCCATTGGTAGTTTTAACAGCTTTACGATACGTTAAATTTTCTGTAGAATGTTCTTCAGCCTGCCGGGGCGGTACGGCCTTACACGAAACCGTGGGGGAAATTTCCGTGATCCGATCAAAAAACACCAGAACCGAAACAGCAGTCCTCCCGTTATCCGATTGTCTGGCAAAAAGCCGTGTTCTGGAAAACGGCGAAAAGGCGTCGGGCATAGATGTGTTTGGGCACTGCGTCATAGTCGGCGAAGTCGCCAACGCCCTTATCCGCTATTCAATTCCGGCAATCCGCGCCCGGCTTTTTCCGCCCGGATCGGAACTTATCGCCGCGGTTCACGACGTAGGAAAGCTATGTCCAAGCTTTCAGGAAAAAGTACGCGCGGGAATGAAGCATTACCAGCGCAATTCCCTTCCCGGCCTTGAGAACGCCGCCCCCGAACAGGAAAAAGCATGGGGAGGCCACGCGGCGGTAAGCCAGGCGGCGCTTGGGGGTTGTCCCAAATACATTCCGGAAATCGCCGGGCGGCACCACGGACGGTCAACAAAAAAGTGCCCGCCGGACAGCGATTATTTCGGCGGGGCATCCTGGCAAAACCTGCGCGAAACGTTAATCGAACAGCTAAAAGCCTGGTTTGATGTCCCCTGGCCGGAACTAAAAAGCAATACCCACGCCGCCCTGCTGTCGGGACTTACCTGCGTCGCCGACTGGATCGGATCAGGTTCAAGTTTTGACGGAATCGAACATGTTACAACTACCGGCGATCTGCGCCGCCGGGCCGATGCCGCCCTGGAAACGGCGGGATTTATACGGCCCGTGGTAAAGCCGGGGTTTTCCTTTCGGGATGTTTTTGATTTTGACCCCTACCCCGTCCAGTCGCGGTTTATCGAAGCCCTTTCCGCGCCGGGGCTCTACGTTTTGGAAGCCCCTATGGGGATGGGAAAAACCGAGGCGGCGCTTTACGGGGCCTATAAAATCCTGGAAAGCGGAAAGGCGTCTGGCGTCTATTTTGCCCTGCCGACGCGGCTCACCTCCGACAAGATTCACGAGCGGGTGAATACTTTCCTGGACCGCGTACTGGATCCGGCGTCCCCCCACCGTTCCGCCCGGCTGCTCCACAGTTCCGCCTGGCTCCATGAAACCGAACTGGGCGAGGAGGGCAAGCCCGGCGGCTCATGGTTCGACGCGAGAAAACGCGGCATACTGGCCCCCTTTGGAGTAGGTACCATCGACCAGGCCCTTATGGCGGTGATGAACGTAAAGCACGGCTTTGTCAGAACCTTCGGCCTCGCGGGAAAAGTAGTTATTCTGGACGAGGTACACTCATACGACAGTTACACCGGCGTAATTCTTGACGAACTGGTCCGGGGTCTTGGGGAACTGGGCTGCACCATTATTATTTTAAGCGCCACCCTTACGGACGAGCGGCGAAAAGAACTGACGGGAGCCAAAGGACTCAGCCCGGTTCCAGCCTACCCCCTTATCAGCTATATCCGCGAAAGCGATACAAAGCCCCGCGAAATCCCCGTGGAGCCCCCCGACGCCATGAACATCGCGCTACGCCGAACCGATGACAGTGCGGCGATTGAGGAAGCCCTGAAACGGGCGGAAAGGGGACAGCAGGTACTCTGGATAGAAAACACGGTTGACCAGGCCCAGGAACTCTACGGAAAACTTTCCGGCCGGGCCGCCGAATGTAGTGCTAAAACCGGACTGCTCCACTCCCGCTTTACCCAGGCCGACCGGAAAGCCAACGAGGCGCTGTGGGTAGGACTCTACGGGGAGGAAGGAAGGGCGCGCCGGGGGGAGACGGGGCGTATTCTCGTCGGAACCCAGGTGCTGGAACAATCCCTGGACATTGACGCGGATTTTCTTGTTACCCGGCTCTGCCCCACCGACATGCTCCTCCAGCGCATAGGGCGGCTCTGGCGCCACCGGAAAACCGATCCCCTGCGGCCCCGGGACGCCCGCCCGGAAACCTGGATCCTCGCGGCGGATTACGAACAGGTTCTGGACAACTACAAAAAAGAACTGGGAACGAGCGCTTTCGTATACGATCCCTACGTGTTGCTGCGGACCCTGGAACTGTGGGAAAATCTTGCAAGCTTAAGCCTGCCCGGCGATATACGCCGGCTGGTGGAAGAAACCTACAACGAACGGGAAGAAGAAGGGATACGCGGCCGGTTAAAGCATAATCTGGAAAAAAAGCGGGACCATCTGCGGAACATGGCCCTTTCGGGGCTCGCCATTGGCGGCGTAACCAGGGCGGACACGGAGACAAGCACCCGGTATTCGGAACAGGAAACCGTAGACGTGCTGCTCCTCCGTTCCGCGGAAAAAGACGAGGCCGGCAGTATATCCCTGACCTTCACCGATGGTGAATCCCTGGAACTTCCCGCCGGACTAACGCGAAAAGACGGCAGGGAATGGCGGGAGCGGGCCGCCGCCCTGAGCCGCCACATAGTAACGGTCCCAGAAAAACGCGCCCCCCTCCCCACCCAGCGGCGCTTCCTGGAGTGGTTCAGAGACTATCTCTACATCGGCGGCGATGACGAGAACGGCATACTCCGCATAGCCATCGTGAACAAAAGCGGCGACCTTGAAGGTAAAGACGCCTGCAACATCACCGGGAACTACGAACTGTCCTACACCAGCGTCTGCGGGTACAGATCGGTAAAGAAAAAGATCACCGAAGACGATAATAGTTGGTAGCACCCCCACATACATGTGGGGAACAATCCAAGATGACGCGATGGTGTTACGGCCCATGCGTAAGCACCCCCACACACGTGGGGAACGACCGCTTAAAAAACAGGTATCGCTATACAAAGTAGAAACACCCCCATAAAGAACAACTTTTTGTATGGGGAATTGAGTCAGTTCCAAAATATCAGATTTTGGAAGCGCAACCATAGAAAAAACTTTAAGTTTTTTAAGAATTTATGTTGACAAATGTTCATCCATGCACTATAATACTTTTTATAGCGATAAATGTCAACAGTTTCAAATTAAGGAGCTCAGCTATGGCCCGCGAGAACAAGGCAAGCCCTCCAAACCGTTGTAATCTGACAGACGAAAAGTGGGCACTTATTGCCGGCAAGGGGCTTGTAAGCCTGCGGCAGATATTCACGGACACCGGACTTCGTTCCCTGGGAGGGGACCCGGTCCAAAAAGTCGCGGTACTCAAACTGCTCCTGGCCGTGTCCCAGGCCGCGTATACCCCCGCGGATACCGCCGAGTGGGAAAAGCTTGGCGCGAAGGGGCTCGCAAAAAAGGTCCTTGAGTATCTTAAAACCCACTATGACGATTTTTGGCTGTACGGAAAAAAGCCCTTCCTCCAGATTCCGGCAATCGCGGCGGCGGAGAAACAGCCCTTCGGGGCGGTAATGCCCGACATAGCGACGGGCAATACCACAGTACTGACCCAAACCCAGCGGGAACGGGACATTACGGACGCGGAAAAGGCGCTTCTGGTGGTGCGGCTTATGGGCTTTGCTCTGGGGGGGAAGAAAACGGATAATTCGGTCGTACTTTCCCGGGGCTATCAGGAAAAATGCAACGACAAGGGGAAACCTTCCACCGGCAAGCCCGGCGCGTCCATCGGTTTCCTCGGTTACCTGCACAGTTTTCTTACGGGGACAAGCCTGGTTGAAACCCTGTGGCTCAACCTTTTGACGCGGGAAGATATTGAGAATCTTAAAATATTTACGGACAAGGCCACGCACGGGCTTGGGCCCGTTCCCTGGGAAACGCCGCCCGCCGGCGAAAGGGATGCTGTCGCGGAAAGGCTCAAAAAATCCCTTATGGGGCGGCTGGTTCCTTTTTCGCGCTTTGTCCTGCTGGCGGAAGACGGGATACACTATTCGGAAGGCGTTCTTCACCCCAATCATAAAGACGGCATCGCCGATCCCAGCATGGCGATAAACAAGACGGAAAAGGAATATAAAGTATTCTGGGCCGATCCCTCAAGGCGTCCGTGGCGGAACCTTACTTCCCTGCTTGGTTTTTTACGGACCGGTGAACAGTACTTTGAGTGTCCCTATATCCGCCTGGGTATTGACCGGATAATAGGCGCCGCGAAAAAACCGCCCGTCATCGGGATTTGGTCCGCCGGGCTGCGAGTCTCAAGTAACGCCGGAGAACAGTACGTTTCCGGAACCGATGATTATGTCGAATCCGAAACGTTTTTTGAATCGTCCGTTTTTGGTGAAAATCTGTATGTCAACCTTAAAAGTGAAATGAACACCCTGGACGAATTATCCCGCGTCTTATACGGAAGGGTTGCGGGGTACTACCGGGGATTGAAAGTGGAAGGCGAATCGTTCGCAAAACAGGCGTCGGAACTTTATTGGCAGCTTTGTGAGCGGAGATTTCAGGAGCTGGTCAACGCATGCGACAGCAAAGAAAAAAAACCGGCGGCGGAACTGCGGCCCTATTTTTTAAGGTGCGTTCAAAAATCTTACGAAGCATTCTGTTCACGGGGAACGGCCCGTCAACTGGAAGCCTGGGCGGAAAACTATCCCAATTTGGGTAAATATGCCGCGGCAGACAAAGAACCCGCGGAAGCCGTAAATCTTTAGTGGCGGGAACCCTTCGCAAAGCCCGGAAGGTTTTGTAAATGGTTTCCCAGGAGGTTAAGGTGGCACAGAAAGACAAAACACAATCAAAAGAGGAAGCGTTTGTTAACGCCGTAATAGAAAAACTAAAAGGCCCGGATACTTCTTTCGGCGCTTCTCTGCGCCGGGCGGACAACCCCGCGACAGAATACCAAAGCTGGGAATACCTATGCCGGTGGTGCGACATCGAAAAAAGCCGGGACTATAAACCCTACGCGCTTATCGGCGCCGCGTTGGCCAGGGCCAAGCCGCAGGCAAACGGCCGTCTGGGAATAGGGCGGTCCATTGCCCTGTGCTATTCCGATGAGGGAACGTTAAACGGAAACGAACAGCCCGCCGCCAAGGCAAAACTCCGCCGCCTTCTGGCCTGCGATACCGCGGAAGAAGCCTGCGGCATGCTCCGGCCCCTGCTCCGCCTGATTGAATCCCGGAACGTACAGCTTAATTACGCGGACTTGTTAAAAGACCTTTCGCGTCCCGGCGAATGGTTCAACAATTATGTAAAAGCAAAATGGGCCAAGGATTTTTACTGCAAAAAGGAGGAGGAATGATCGCGTCGGTTCTTACACTCAGTTTTTCCGACTGCAAAGCCCACAGGATAACCGATCCCTACAGCGTACACCGGACGGTCTACTCCCTCTTTCCAAAAACGGACGAAGGGGGACGGGACTTTCTTTTCGCCGACAAGGGAGGCGGTTTTAACAGGCGGCGGATTTTGATTCTGTCGAAACGCCGCCCCCTGCGCCCGGAATACGGTTCCATCGAATCGCGGGAAATCCCCAAATCGTTTCTTGAGGGGAATTGCTACGGTTTTGAAATACGCCTTAACCCCGTCAAGCGGGAAAAAGGAGGGGGGAAGATCGTTCCCGTCCGCGGGCGGGAAAACCTTTTGGAATGGTTCCGCGCGAAATCGGAAAGCTGGGGCTTTGCCGTTGACCGGGAAAGCCAGCAAATTCAAAGTTCCGGCATTCAGAGTTTTGAAAAACAAGACAGGCAGGTTACCCAGAACGCGGCCACGTTTACCGGCATCTTAAAAGTCAAAGACCGGCCCCTGTTTATCAAAAGTTTTGAGGAAGGCATAGGCCGGGGAAAGAGTTTTGGGTTTGGGTTATTGGAAATAGTCCCGTTACGGGAGCAACACCAGTCCCGGTAATCGGGCAACAGGCTGCCGGGAACCGGCGCCAAACACAAGGAGAAGAACATGAGCGCTAAAGAAAATCCCTTTACGAATCTGCGTGTGGAATACCACATCCTGCAATCCTTTCCCGTATCGTGCCTTAACCGGGACGATGCGGGCGCGCCGAAAACCGCGATGGTAGGCAGCGTTACGCGGGCGCGGGTAAGCAGCCAGTGCTGGAAACGGCAGGTGCGGCTGGCCATGCGCGATACATTCGGCGTCAATACGGGGACAAGGACCAGGCTTCTGTCAAAACTTATTGAGGATGCCTGCGGGGAAGCCGGAGCCAATGAAAAACAGGCCAAGGCATGCGGGGACAAGATAGAAAAAATATTTATCAAAAAAGAAACCGCAAAAGACGAGGAGGGGAAAAGCGACACGCTGATTTTTCTGGCGCCGTCCGAGGTTAAACATATCGCCCAAAAATTCAAGGAAGTCAAGTTTGATCCTGACAAGCTGATCAAGCAGTCTGACGCGAAAAAACAGGCGAAAGAATTTGCCGGCATTATCGGGGAAAATAAATTAAAGATGGCGGATAAACTTGACGGTCTTGACATCGCCCTTTTTGGCCGCATGGTGGCGCAGGCCGCGGAGATGGATGTCGAGGCGGCCGCGTCATTTTCCCACGCCATTTCCACTCACAAGGCCGCCAACGAAGTTGAATTTTTTACCGCCCTGGACGACTATTCGGACGAAAAGGGTTCGGCCCACATGGGCAGCCTGGAATTTAATTCCGCGACGTATTACCGCTATGTATCGCTGGATCTTGGGCAGTTGTACCGGACGCTGGGCGGCGGGGAGTACCTGCCCCAGGCTATAGACGCCTTTACCAAAGCCCTCTATGTGGCCGTTCCCCCGGCCCGGCAGACCACCCAATCCGCGGCTTCCCCCTGGGAGTACGCCAAAGTTTTTGTACGCAAGGGCCAGCGGCTCCAGGTCCCTTTTGAAACGCCGGTGAAGGCGGAAAACGGAGGATTTCTGAAACCCAGCATTGCTGAGCTAAAGGCGTATATCGCGAAAAAAGAAACTGACGCGGGTTCCCTCTTTTGCAAAATCGCGGAATTCAATTTTGGGGAAGACGAGAATTTGTCCGTTGACAAGCTAATCGCCGGCATACAGAAAGCGGCGCGGGCAAGCTAATGAGCGGCCATTATCTGCTGTTGTGGCTTGAGGCCCCGCTGCAGTCGTGGGGGGCGGATTCCAAATTCGGCCGCAGGGATACGCTTCCGTTTCCGACAAAATCCGGGATCCTCGGCCTTATCTGCGCCGCCCTGGGGGCCTCAGGTGAACAGCGGGAGCTTTTAGCGGAAATGGCCCCCCTTGGGCAGACGGTTATCTCGTACATCCGGACTTACGGCGGCGGGGACGCGGCAAAGAAAAAGGCTGAACGGGAAACCCTGCTGCGGGATTTTCACATGGTCGGAAGCGGGTACGATAGTTCCGACTCGTGGCAGATCCTGCACATTCCCAAAACGGCTGACGGCGGAAAGGCTGTAGGCGGCGGAACCAAAATGACTTTCCGTTACTATCTGCAGGACGCGAAATTCGCGGCCATAGTCGAAGTACCACCCCAAAAAGCCGCCGCCTTCGCCGCGGCTTTGCAAAACCCCGTGTACGATATTTATCTGGGAAGGAAAAACTGTGTCCCGACAGATTTTGTGTTCCAGGGCGTTTTCGACAACGAAGAAACCGCCTTCGCGAAAGCGCTGGAAGTCGCATCCGAAAAAAAACTGCTCGAAGATTTCCGGGTTGTCCCCGGCGAGGATGCCGGCGGGGAAAATTATACTATCAACGATGTCCCCGTTCAATTCGGGCAGATAAAAAAATACCGGGACCGGAGGGTAACCCTTATACAGCATGAGTAACGGCGAACCGGGACAAAGCCCGAATGCCGAACGCGCCGTGGGGCAGAGACTGTTCATCAAAATTACCCGGGAGATACTGCCCCAGGTCAAGGACAAATATCCCTTCATCTATCTGGAACGGGGACGGCTTGAAATAGACGACAGCAGCGTCAAATGGATAAACAGCGAAGGTAATGTTGTCCGGCTGCCTATCGCCACTATCTGCACGGTTCTGCTCGGCCCGGGGACCAGCGTTACCCACGAGGCGGTAAAAGTTATGGCCGCAGCGAATTGTACGGTCTGCTGGACAGGCGAAGACAGCCTGCTGTTTTACGCCGTGGGGCAGACGCCCACCGCCAATACGAGAAATTTCAGAAGTCAAATGCTTGCGGCATCCGACAAAAAGAAACAGACCGAAGTGGCCCGGCGCATGTTTGCCAGAAGATTCCCCGGCGCCGATCTTTCCGGAAAATCCCTGAAGGAAATGATGGGAATGGAAGGCCACCGTGTCCGGGAACTGTATGAGCAGAAGGCCGAAAAATACGGGGCCGGCTGGAAAGGACGAAATTATGTCCCCGGAAAATTTGAACTAGGCGATTTGACAAACAGAATCCTGACCGCCGCAAACGCCGCGATATACGGGCTGCTTACATCGGCAATTTACAGCATGGGGTACTCCCCCCATATCGGTTTTATACACTCAGGAAGCCCCCTCCCCTTCGTCTACGACATGGCGGATATTTACAAAGAGAAAGTCTGCATAGATTTAGCGTTCTCCCTGACCGTAACAATGAGCGGATTGTACAACAAACATAAAGTTTCCAATGAGTTTAGAAAACGGGTTCTTGAAACAAGGATGCTGGAACAGGTCGGTGATGATATCCGTTATTTTATTGAGGGAGAAAAAGATGCTGGTCGTGATAGCCAATAATCTTCCCTCGGCCGTCAGGGGCCGCATGAAACTCTGGTTTGTGGAGCCCCGCCCCAATGTCTTCGTGTCAGGAGTAAAAGATTCAGTGGCCGACACAGTAGTTACCTACCTCAACAAGTCATGCCCCCCCGAATCCGGCTTGATGATTTTTCAGCGCGTCAACCGCTCGCCCGGTTACAAGATATGGGGAATCGGCGATCACACCAGACGGATAACCGAGATAGACGGCATTCAGTTAATCATTGAAAAAGAAATTCCCCCTCCCCAAAAACCGCTAGATGTAGCGTCCCCTTCCTAACCACCACACCAGATGTTGGGTTTTCCCCACATGCGTGGGGGTGTTTCTGGGTTTACTTACTCGTAAGGAGATGGCGGAGGGTTTTCCCCACATGCGTGGGGGTGTTTCCGGACCCGGCACAGACTTGTAACGAAGCTGTAAGTTTTCCCCACATGCGTGGGGGTGTTTCTAAATATATTTGACACAAAATATTTTGTTGATAGTTTTCCCCACATGCGTGGGGGTGTTTCTGCTGCCACGTCACTGTGAAGCTCGTTACCGTGGTTTTCCCCACATGCGTGGGGGTGTTTCTAACCGAATCTTTAAATATGAAAACTGACCGAAGTTTTCCCCACATGCGTGGGGGTGTTTCTCCTTTGCGGTGACGGCATTATTGTTGGGCGGAGTTTTCCCCACATGCGTGGGGGTGTTTCTGAGGGAGGTAACACTATCCCTGGGTCCTGTGAGTTTTCCCCACATGCGTGGGGGTGTTTCTACAGCTAGAGGCGAACAGGTGCAAATAGGACAGTTTTCCCCACATGCGTGGGGGTGTTTCCGCCGGGGAACAGCCAGGAACTATCGGGAAGCGGTTTTCCCCACATGCGTGGGGGTGTTTCTGGAGAGAGGCGTTAAGATATGTCGTACCTATGGTTTTCCCCACATGCGTGGGGGTGTTTCTAAAGCAAATGCAGAAGCAGACGCGATAAGAGGGTTTTCCCCACATGCGTGGGGGTGTTTCCCTGTGCGATACGGATTTTACCGCCGCGTACCGGTTTTCCCCACATGCGTGGGGGTGTTTCTTCTCAAAGCCTTTAAACCCGCTTTAAACGGGCGTTTTCCCCACATGCGTGGGGGTGTTTCCTGCTGGTCTTCAGCAGCCTGCCGGATTAAGGAGGTTTTCCCCACATGCGTGGGGGTGTTTCTTCCCGGCCTGGATTCGCGGCTTCACCGTATGGGTTTTCCCCACATGCGTGGGGGTGTTTCCACGCTTAAAGTTATCAGACCACTACCGTTCATGTTTTCCCCACATGCGTGGGGGTGTTTCCGCGATGGAAGCGCGGGCGGTGGAGGCGGAAAAGTTTTCCCCACATGCGTGGGGGTGTTTCTACAACATCAGCTTTACTTTCGCGTACAATCTCGTTTTCCCCACATGCGTGGGGGTGTTTCTAAATCCGTCATTACATCGTCCTCGCACTCCGCGTTTTCCCCACATGCGTGGGGGTGTTTCCGGTACTGCGGAGCGGCTTGCCGTCCAGTCCGAGTTTTCCCCACATGCGTGGGGGTGTTTCCTGATACTAAACGGAACCCCGCTGTCAAGAAATGTTTTCCCCACATGCGTGGGGGTGTTTCCGCCTCTACCGAACAGGTAGCAAAGCTAAAAAAGTTTTCCCCACATGCGTGGGGGTGTTTCTAAGTGTTCGCGTCTGAATCAATAAATGTGTTTGTTTTCCCCACATGCGTGGGGGTGTTTCTGGGTTGCAACCGCCGAAAGCAAGACGCCCGGGGTTTTCCCCACATGCGTGGGGGTGTTTCTTGAAAGATAGAATAAGCAATGCTTTTATGGCAGTTTTCCCCACATGCGTGGGGGTGTTTCCTGGTGCGTTGCCGCGTATTCCATTGTCGCGCCGTTTTCCCCACATGCGTGGGGGTGTTTCCCAGTCCAGATTCACGCCCAGTTCTTTTTCCAAGTTTTCCCCACATGCGTGGGGGTGTTTCTACTCAGGGAGAAGCTGTAAAGAAGTAACGCAGGTTTTCCCCACATGCGTGGGGGTGTTTCCGGAGGCTATTGGTTCCAAGATAAGCTGTTCCGGTTTTCCCCACATGCGTGGGGGTGTTTCTCAGAAAAATTTATCGAGGAGATGAGAATAGCGGTTTTCCCCACATGCGTGGGGGTGTTTCTGCGGAACGCTCAAGGGGGATATATATCTGCATGTTTTCCCCACATGCGTGGGGGTGTTTCCTAGACGTCGACCGCGTGGATGAGGATGTAGTAGTTTTCCCCACATGCGTGGGGGTGTTTCTAGTGTCCTTGTACATGTACATATACCTATGGAGTTTTCCCCACATGCGTGGGGGTGTTTCTATATCGCCAGGGCTTTTTAGGCCGAAAAAGTTGTTTTCCCCACATGCGTGGGGGTGTTTCTATACATCTGGGTCTACCCATGCGCAAGGCAGTGTTTTCCCCACATGCGTGGGGGTGTTTCTCGGTATGATTTACCGAATCAAGCTCATGTCCAGTTTTCCCCACATGCGTGGGGGTGTTTCTACCTAGTCCCGCAGGGGGCGGTGTGGGATTGGGTTTTCCCCACATGCGTGGGGGTGTTTCTCTCTACCATCTCGTCATGGCACTGCTGTTCAAGTTTTCCCCACATGCGTGGGGGTGTTTCTAAATCTTTCATCCCCGTAGTGTTTCCAGCTTAGTTTTCCCCACATGCGTGGGGGTGTTTCCCTAAAACTCCGGATTCACGCGCCGCGTCCACAGTTTTCCCCACATGCGTGGGGGTGTTTCTATGGCATCGCTGATGACCACCTATGACGGTCCGTTTTCCCCACATGCGTGGGGGTGTTTCTAGTAGGGACCGGAGCCTCTATAGGTATATACTGTTTTCCCCACATGCGTGGGGGTGTTTCTCCCCGATTTAGGGTCTTTGTAAAATAATTCAAGTTTTCCCCACATGCGTGGGGGTGTTTCTGGGCCAAAAAGAGGGCCAAAGAGGGGCCACAGGGTTTTCCCCACATGCGTGGGGGTGTTTCTGAGCCGCTCTATCTGCTCTTTAGCGGGAATGTAGTTTTCCCCACATGCGTGGGGGTGTTTCCTCCTCTACTCTGTAGCTTGTTGCGAAGTTTTTGTTTTCCCCACATGCGTGGGGGTGTTTCTAATATTATCGTCAGAGAACGACACATTGTTGCGTTTTCCCCACATGCGTGGGGGTGTTTCTGGCAAGGGCTACACTATGGGCGCGCTGATGCTGTTTTCCCCACATGCGTGGGGGTGTTTCTTTCAAAAAGAACAGAATCTACAAAACAGAACGGTTTTCCCCACATGCGTGGGGGTGTTTCCTTATCCCCGTGAACCGCCGGCACATGGCGCACGTTTTCCCCACATGCGTGGGGGTGTTTCTGTGTTACGCTGTTTAGGAATATTGCGTGGGATGTTTTCCCCACATGCGTGGGGGTGTTTCTCCGATGGCACTAGCTGTCCGTGAATATAACGCGTTTTCCCCACATGCGTGGGGGTGTTTCTTTCACTATCTTTCCTTGTGTTACCCCAGGTGCGTTTTCCCCACATGCGTGGGGGTGTTTCTGACGCATACAAGATCACAGGTAAGCACTTGTAGTTTTCCCCACATGCGTGGGGGTGTTTCCACGCTTACCAGATCGTCAACGAAAAGTTTGAAGTTTTCCCCACATGCGTGGGGGTGTTTCCATCTATCTTTGTGGCAAGCGCGGCTTCGTACAGTTTTCCCCACATGCGTGGGGGTGTTTCTCCCCCATAGAGGCCCTTGGCTGTACAGCCAAGGTTTTCCCCACATGCGTGGGGGTGTTTCCCATTGATGTTACGTTGCAACTTTCGTAGGGTTGTTTTCCCCACATGCGTGGGGGTGTTTCCAGGATATTAAGCAACCACCATGCACCTATGGGGTTTTCCCCACATGCGTGGGGGTGTTTCTTATCGGTAAAAGAGCGACAAAAAAGATACAAAGTTTTCCCCACATGCGTGGGGGTGTTTCTGCAGGCGGCGGAGGAGGAGATTGACCGGGCGGGTTTTCCCCACATGCGTGGGGGTGTTTCTGCAGGCGGCGGAGGAGGAGATTGACCGGGCGGGTTTTCCCCACATGCGTGGGGGTGTTTCTAAAAACAACGGAAAGATACTACTAGTACCGTGGTTTTCCCCACATGCGTGGGGGTGTTTCCAAAAAGCGTGGTTTCCCCCAGGAGGCTAATCCGTTTTCCCCACATGCGTGGGGGTGTTTCTAACGGACTCCATCGTCAAAATAAACCCAGCCGGGTTTTCCCCACATGCGTGGGGGTGTTTCCACAACCCGGATTTTTGGATTATCCATATTTCCGTTTTCCCCACATGCGTGGGGGTGTTTCTTCACTAAAAACCATACCGGAGTAAAGGGGATTGTTTTCCCCACATGCGTGGGGGTGTTTCTTAAAAAATGCACCGTTGTTTTGGAATCGTGGGGTTTTCCCCACATGCGTGGGGGTGTTTCTGCACGGAAATATAACTTTTCGATTTTGAAAGCGTTTTCCCCACATGCGTGGGGGTGTTTCCCAAAATGGCAAAAATTCCCTATCACGCCTTCAGTTTTCCCCACATGCGTGGGGGTGTTTCTTTTCCGCGTTCCGCCTTATCCTTTGGAAGCTTGTTTTCCCCACATGCGTGGGGGTGTTTCCTCTGCGCGCCAGAGACGAAGCTAACGAAAAGGGTTTTCCCCACATGCGTGGGGGTGTTTCCCCCTGTCAGTTCAAGGGTATAGTTAAAAGTACGTTTTCCCCACATGCG
>JAISLX010000119.1 GCA_031277045.1 Treponema sp. | reverse complement strand
AAAGAATTTTTGTTGGATTGGTTCTCGCGGCGTTTACCGCGGCGGGGGCCTTCGCCGCGCCTGAGTTCAAACTCAGCGCGGGCGCGGGCGGCTATTTTACCAGTGATTTCGGCGGAGGGGCTGAAGTGTCATACGGTGGGACAACCCTGTTTTCCAGGAAAACCCCCTATGCCGGCGGCGGCGGTTTCGCGTTTTTTGACGCGACCTACGCGGAACTGTCGTTCGGCTTTTTCGGCGGCGGCGGTACATCGAAAACGGAAGAGCTGAACCTTTGGAACGCCTCGAAAGAAGAATCCGAAGCCAAGACGTCCACTGCGGGGCTTGATATTGGGCTGCTGGGAAAATACCCCATTGAGATCAGCGAAAAGCTTTCGGTATTTCCCCTTCTCGGCATTACCTACCGGGTAGTGATTTCCGAAAAATGGGAAAAACTCAAATATGGCAAACCGGGGGATTTCAGCGCGCTGTGGTTTAACCTTGGCGGCGGTCTGGATTTTTCGCTCACCGATCAGCTTTATCTGCGCGGCGGACTTTTGTACGGGTTACGGACCGCGAATAAGTTTGAAAAGGACATAAAGAAAGGGTATGATTTTCTAGAGGCGGCTCTGGATACCAAATCCTTGCTTGGGCACGGCCTTACGGTAAAACTTGCCGTGGGGTACAGGCTCTAACCAAACCTGTCCGCGCGCGTCCGCTGACACGGCGCGGATATCCGGCACATTGGACTTGTAAGCCCCCCAAAAGTTGGCTTACAAGTCCTTTTTTTGTGCGCGGCTGGAAACGCCGCGCAAGGCAACAGGCTCTTAGGGCGCCGTACCGCCGGTAACCGTAAGCCGGCCGTCCAGCGTGGGGCTGATTACGCCGCCCTGGGCCTTGATGTACTCGATCACCACGTAGGAAAGCAGCAGCGATGTGTTAAAGGGGTTCTCCGATTTGGTCAGGACCGTGTAGCCGTCCCCGCCGCCCAAAAGGTAGTCGTTGGTGCAGAACCGGTAGGTCTTTGCCGGGTCCACCGGAAGGCCGCCGATAGTCAGGTCTTTCACAACGCCTTTGTCCTGCCCCGCGCTCTTGTCGATGGTGTAACGCACTTCTTTGGAGAACTGGGGGAAGCCCCCGGCGCCCTGGGGAACGGTGCCGATAAAGTTGAAAAGCTCGATAATGTCCTGCCCTTTAAGCGACACGATAAAGAGGTAATTTTCGAACGGCAGCAGGGTCAGCACGCTTTCCTGGGTGATGGGACCCTTGGGCAGGGCGGCGCGGATGTTTCCGCCGTTGTGAAAGGCAAAATCAATGTCCTGGTTGTACACGGTTTTGAAGTACCACACATTCGCGTCGGTTACCAGGTTCCCCAGAGCGGTCTCCTGGTAGCGGGTAAGCCGGTTGCCAAAGATAAAATCTTCCGCCGCCTCCCCCACCACTTCTTTAAGGCTGGCGCTGGCCTTTTCGATGTAGGGGGCCAGGAGGGCGCTGACCGCCACGTTGGGGACGTAGGTCTGCTTTTCCTGGGTGTTAATCGGTTCGGGCCGCCAGTCAAAACCCGCCAGCGCCCCGTTCCTTACGCTGATCTTTCCGTAACCCACGTATTTGCCCCATTCGTTGGCGGTAACGATGTAGGTGTTCCCCGCTTTTTGGGGTGTCTGGAAAAAACTGTGGGAATGGCCGTCGATGATGATGTCGATGCCGGGGACGGCGGCGGCCAGTTCCGGGGAGGTGATGTGGTCCGGTCCTTCTTTTACGTCCCCGATATGGGTAACGCCGATGATAATGTCCACCTTCTCGTTTTTCAGGGCGGCCACGGCGGCGCGGGCGGCATCGATCTCGTTAAGCCAGACCAGGCTGGGATCGGGGCTGGCGATGATCCGGGACCTTAGCGTAGTGATGCCGAACAGCCCCACCCGCAGGCCGCCGTAGTTTTTTATCACATACTGCCGGCCCCCCAGAAAATTCCCGTCCGCGGTTTTTATGTTGGAACTGAAGAAGGGGAAATTGGCCAGTTCTATCTGCCTGAGCAGTTGGTTGTGGTTTTTGTCGAATTCGTGGTTCCCCATAATGGCCATGTCGTAGCCCATCATGTTGTAGGCCAGAAAATCCGGCTCCGCGCCAAACATGTTGGAAAGAGCGGGCCCGGTGTTGATGTCCCCGGCGTCCACCAGCAGTACATAGGGGTTTTTCGCGCGGACCTGTTTGATGAAGGCGGCAACTTCCGCCAGGCCCCCCTGTCCGTTGTTGGGCAGTATGGCCCCGTGGTGGTCATTGGTGTGGAGCAGCACCAGTTCGTAGTTTTTCCCCGCGCCGGCCACATCCTGCACGGGCCGGCCAAAGACAGGGAAAACCAGTAGGAAAAGCGCCGCCGCCAGCGGCAGCATCCGGAACAGACGTTTCATACATATCCTCCTGTTGTGATGAACATATTGTGAGCTATCGCCGCTCAAAATTCCGTCCGCGGCGTTGCCGTCCGGCGGACACATGTCATTGTGCGCCGAAACGCCGGCGCCGGGCAAGTCGCGTAGACAGGCAAAGCGTTTGCAACATGTCAAATTTTGGCAAATTCCCCGGCCCGCGTATCCAGCGGCAGGTCCGGATTTGCCTTGCTACAGAAGCCGGTTTTTGTTATGGTGTGAGCGTGTTATACCCACTTTTAGGAGAGAAAAACATGAACAGAAAACTATTGACGGCGCTTCTTGCCGGACTTTTGGCAGCCCAGGCTCTTTCTGCCCGGCCCGCCAAAGATACGGGAGCCGCCGGGAATTTGGGGGCCGCTGCGGGGGGCGTTACGGTACGGCTCCTGACGGACGCCACGGGGATCGACGACAAGTCTTTCAACGCCGCCGCCTGGCGCGGAATTCTGGAATTCTACGGCGATACCTGGGAGAATCCCCGGCTGCGGGGCAAAAACTACGACGTGATTACCGCCCAAACCCAGGATATGTACATCCCCAATATCCGGCAGGCTACCGACGAGGGGAATGACCTTATCGTAACTACGGGCTTTACCTTTGCCGACGCCCTGCAGGAAGTAGCAAAACAGTACCCCAGCCAAAAATACATGATTGTGGACGTGGACTGGGTAAACCTGCCCAACGTCATGCAGGCGATGTATGCTGAACATGAGGGGTCTTACCTCGTGGGGGTGGCGGCGGCCCTTAAAGCCAAGGCCGACGGCATAGCCAGCCCTCAATTTGGCTTTATAGGCGGCGTCCCCGGCGCCACCATCACCAAGTTCGAGGTAGGTTATGTCCAGGGGGTCCTCTCGGTGCTGCCCAACGCGAAAATCGTGGATTATTACGTAAACGACTGGGGTAACCCCGCCCTTGCGAAAACCCAGGCTATGAACTGGTACGATTCAGGGGTATACGCCATATATTCCGCCGCCGGAGGCAGCGGGAACGGGACCATAGCCCAGGCCAAGCAGTACCGTGAGGCGGGAAAGAACGTGTGGGCTATCGGGGTGGATTCGGACCAGTACGAGGACGGCCTCTACACCGCCGCCGATTCCGCCGTCCTTACTTCCATGATCAAGAAGGTGGAAACCAGCCTGGTGTACGGCCTGAACGCGGTAAAGAACGGCACGTTCAAGGGGGAGGTTATCACCTTCGATCTTAAATCCGACGGGGTAGGCTATGCCGCCACCAACCCGGCGCTGACCGCGGGCATCAAGGTGGAACTTGAGAATATCAAGGCAAAAATCATCTCCGGGCAGATCAAAATTGCCGCCACCCACGCGCAGGCCAAACAACTCCCCGGCTTTCCCCAGGATCTTCACGCGATAGACGACTAAGCCCCGGCAAACCAGCCGGGTTTCGCGGGAGACTCGGTGGTTTACAGTTGCCCGGAAACCTCAAGTTTCCGGACAACCCCCGCTGAAAAACAGCGAGAAACGCGGGTATCGTCAGGAAATCCGCGTTTCCCTTCTTGAAAGTTTAAGGAGGCCCCGGTGCCTGTCCCCGCCATTGAAATGCTGGGCATCACCAAAATCTTTCCCGGCGTGGTAGCCAACAACCAGGTGAATTTTACCGTGGAACAGGCGGAAATTCACGCGCTGCTGGGGGAAAACGGCGCGGGAAAGTCCACCCTTATGTCCATTCTCTTCGGCCTCTACGAGCCGGACAGGGGAATCATCAGGGTCCGGGGACAGGAACTGCGAATCAGGAACCCCAACGACGCCGCCGCGCTCAAAATAGGCATGGTTCACCAGCACTTTAAGCTGATCCCCAATTTTACGGTAACCGAAAACATCGTCCTGGGCCTTGAGCCCCGGAGCCCCTTGGGAAACCTGGATCTCCCGTCTGCGGAAAAACGGGTACGGGAACTTTCCGAAGTCTACGGCCTGGCGGTGGACCCCCGTTCAAAAATCGAGGATATTACCGTGGGGATGCAGCAGCGGGTAGAAATTCTCAAAATCCTCTACCGGGACGCGGAAATCCTGATCTTTGACGAGCCTACCGCGGTGCTTACCCCCCAGGAAATCGACGAACTTTTGGCCATATTCCGCCGCCTCAAAGCGGAGGGGAAGACCATCGTTTTTATCACACACAAGCTCAAAGAAATAAAGGCGGCGGCGGCTCGCTGTACCGTGCTGCGGCGGGGAAAGTTCATAGCCACCGTCAATGTGACGGACGTGAACGAGCGGGAACTGGCGGAGTTGATGGTGGGCAGGGCGGTAAACTTCAAGCTCGAAAAGGCCCCGGCGCGGCCAGGGGAGACGGTTCTTAAAATCGAGGACCTGGTGGTAACCGGTCCCCAGGGGACGGCGGCGGTGAACGGCCTTTCGCTGGATGTGCGGGCCGGGGAAGTGGTCGGCGTGGCCGGGGTGGACGGCAACGGACAGCCGGAACTGGCCTCCGCCGTTTATGGTCTTCTCCCTGTCAAGTCCGGCCGCGTTTTGTTCAAGGGCAGGGACATTACCCGCACAAGCGTCAGGGATCGCATCAAAATGGGAATCGCCTACGTGCCCGACGACAGGCAGAGGTACGGCCTGGTGCTGGACTTTTACCTGTACGAAAACCTGATGCTCAAAGGGTACCACAAGCCCCCGTTTGCCCAAAACCTTATTGATCAGTTTGATATCCGGGCCGAAAAAGGCCCCCTGACCCGCACCGGCGATCTTTCCGGCGGGAACCAGCAGAAGGCCATTATTGCCCGGGAACTGAGCCTTTCCCCGGAACTGCTCATCGTGTCCCAGCCCACCCGCGGGCTGGACGTGGGGGCCATTGAGTATATCCACACGCGGATTCTGGCGGAACGGGACAAAGGCCGGGCGGTGCTGCTCATCTCGTTTGAGCTGGACGAGATCCTGGGGCTCTGCGACCGCGTCGCCGCCCTGTCCAAGGGGCAGATCGTGGGAATCCTTCCCGCGGCGGAAGCGGACGAGCGCCGTGTCGGCGCCATGATGGGGGGCGTACAAGAGACGGACCAGGAGGCCGTACATGCCTGAATCCACTACAAAAAGGCCCCGCGCCTTTTCACACGGGCCGGCCCTGCCGGGCGGCCCTGATTCGCCGGCTAAATTCGGCGGCAGGGTCCTGGAAGCTTTTACCACCAGCAGCGGGCTGGTTTCGGCAGCGGTGGTCCTGCTGGGTTTTCTGGTGGCAACTTTCCTCATCCTCCTGGTGGGCAGGAATCCCGCGGGGATGTACCAGGCGATACTCCAGGTCCTGACCGGCTGGGATCTGCGGCAGGGGACCCACAACCTTCGCTACGTGGGGGAGTGGCTCGTTACCTCCATGCCCCTTATCCTCTGCGGCCTTTCCATGGGCTTTGCTGCCCGGACCGGCCTGTTCAACATCGGCGCCGAGGGCCAGTACGCCATCGGGATTACCGCCGCCCAGTTTGTGGCCCTTTACGGCCCCCGTGTCCCGGTACTCCACTGGTTTCTGGCTGTTCTGGCGGCTGTCGCGGCGGCGGCCCTGTGGGGGGGCGTTGTGGGCTTTTTCAAGGCGCGGTTCAAGGTTTCCGAGGTGGTGGCTACCATCATGATGAACTACATCGCCCTCTACCTTTCCCGAATTTTTACCATGTGGATTCCCGGGTCCAACACCTTCAAAACCCCGAACTTCCCCCTTAGCGCCCGGCTTTCCAGCCCCCTTATGGAGCGGCTTACCAACAATTCCCGGCTTAATTACGGGATCTGGTTCACCATCGCGGCGGTTTTTCTGTACTGGGTCATCATGGGCAGGACCCGGATGGGCTACAGCCTGCGGGCCACGGGTTTTAACAAAGAGGCCGCCCGCTACGGGGGCATCAGGGTAAACCTCACCATCACCAGCGCTATGGCAATCTCCGGGGCCTTCGCAGGGCTGGCGGGGGCCATTGTTTCCCTGGGAAGCTTCTCCGCGGGCCGGGTTCTTTCGGTCCAGGACGGCTACGGCTTTGACGGTATCGCCGTGGCCCTGGTGGGGAATTCCGGCGCCTGGGGCACCGCCCTGGCAGGGCTCCTTTTCGGCATGCTCAAACAAGCCCAGCCTCTTATGCAGTCGCGGCAGATCCCCGACGAGATCGCCTCTATCATTCTGGGGATCATCGTGGTCTTTATCTCCCTCCGGGCGGGGGTCAAACTCCTCGTCGAATGGCAGATGAAAGAACGGGCCAGGAAGGCGGAGGTCTCCAATGGCTGAATCTTTCCGTCTTTTCTTTGCCATCCTTCCCTCGATCTTCATGATCACCGCCCCCATCCTTATCGCCGCCACGGGGGGGATGATCTGCGAACGGTCCGGGGTGGTAAACATCGCCCTGGAAGGACTTATGATGATAGGGGCCATGACCACCGCCACCGTCCACGTATTCCTGGAAGGTTCCCCCCTTTCCATTCCCCTGGCCCTCCTGGCCGGCGCCCTTCTGGGGGCTGTGTTTTCCCTGATCCACGCCTACGCCAGCATCACCCTGCGGGCGGATCAGGTTATCTCCGGCACAGGGATCAACCTGCTGGCCAACGGAATCACGATTTTCTTCTGCCAGATTTTCTTCCAGCAGAAACGGACCCGGGCTTTTATGATGGGCATGCGTCCTGTTTTCAACTTCTATCCCACCATCTGGATAAGCCTTGCCATTCTCCTGGTTTCCTGGTTCGTCTTGTACCGGCGGCCCTGGGGCTTGCGGCTGCGGGCCTGCGGCGAACATCCCCAGGCCCTTGCCAGCGCCGGGGTAGACGTAATCAAGATCCGTTACATCGCCGTCCTTATTTCCGGGGCCCTGGCGGGCCTTGCCGGGGGCTGTCTGGTTCTTACCCAGACCACGGAATTCGCCTCCAACACCATCAACGGCAAGGGTTTTATCGCACTGGCGGCGGTTTCCTTTGGCCGCTGGCTGCCCCTGGGCATCCTGGGCTCCTCCCTGCTCTTCGGCGCCGCTTCCGCCCTGGCCGTTTACATCGTCAATATCCAGAGCCTTAAATTCCTGCCCTCGGAGGTTTTCAGCATCCTGCCCTACTTTATTACCTTGGCCACCCTCGTAATTTTCAGCGGCAAAGACTACGCCCCCCGCGCCTCCGGCCAGCCCTACGACAAGGGGAAAAATTAAAACCCGGCGGGCCGTCAGGGCCGTATGCGCTGGCCCTGCCTTTGGGCAACGGTTGAACGTGCGTAGAAGGTGAAATACCGGTATGAAGGTGTAAAACGGCCTTGATTTTTATATGCACCGGCTCTGGGCGGGCTATTTCCCTCTGGACAGCCCCCATTCTTTTGTGTTAGGGTAAAAACAGACGCTGTTGGCAGCGTCGTGGCGCCGTAGCCAAGTGGTAAGGCGGCGGTCTGCAAAACCGCTATGCATCAGTTCAACTCTGATCGGCGCCTGGATAGGTAGTTGTATTGCATCGTGATCCAATCTGCCGCTAACGGTGATGCCTGGATTGGAGGTTCATATGATAAATTTGGTACAAGATATAAAGCCAATCTTATACGATGTTTTTTGCAGCCCGGATAAGAGCTTGTGCGGCATCGTACCGAAGGTACGCGACCAGGGTTGCAAAAATGTGGCGGAGTTTTGGCGTGGGAATGAAGCGTAGTGCAATGGCCGATCTAGCCAAAACGTAGCCCGAGCCGCTTACCGGCGGCGTCCCCGGCTGTGCCGGGGCGTGTAAACAGTCCTGTTATATGAAGCGGCCTATTGTTTTTATATCAAAGAGTTTTATTTTTGAAATTTATGGTCTAATACCCCGCCGCTCTGCGGCGGTCAAAGCAGTAGAAAAAAGAAGTGAAAAACTATAATAGACTTATTCGCTAACCGCATAAAGTGATATAATCGAGACATGGGAAAAGGGAAAAAGGCGCCTGACGTCAAGGTTGAATCATTTAAGCGGCTGTACGGGGTAAAACCTGATACATTT
>JAISLX010000113.1 GCA_031277045.1 Treponema sp. | reverse complement strand
GGCAACGCTTTCAAAAATTTGGTATTAAACCAGACGGTATAATAAACTTCCTATTCGAACGAGCCTCCGTTCCGAATCAGGCATCGCTTAAGATACCGCGGAGCTTGCTCCGCGGAGGCTCATTTAGAAACTTCAGTTGTTGCCGAACAAATCCAAGCTATTCTCTTTTCCGGACAGTATCAGCGGGCGGGTGAACGCGACAGGCGCAGCTCGCAGCGGAAGGCTGGTGAACCTTGGGCAGGGCCGGCGTCCGGGCTGTTGCCCCGGCGGCGGCCCTCAAAAGCGGCGGCCCAGTCCCAGCCTTCCGGGGGGAATTCGGCGGTCCACAGTTCTACTGTTTCGCCGGGCTGCACTTCCCCCAGGTAGTTAATATCCAGGCTGGCCCGTTCGCATTGCTCAAGCAGGGCGCTGTCCATAAGGTCCTGAATCCACTGGATATACCGGGTGTTGTTTACGTGGCCGTTGTAATCAATGTCGGAGTAACGCGCCGTCCGTTCCCCCGACAGCCGCGAATTGCCGCGGCTTTCCAGGGATACGGGAATTCCGCGCATGGCGTCTATTCCATCGTTCAGGGGAAGGGTTTCTATCAGCGCCTGGGGCCGTAAAGGCCGGCGTTTTTCCATATCCAGGATAATCCAGCAGCTCCGCCCTCGTACCACGGCGCGGTCTTCCCTGTCCCGAATATCGTAATCGCGCAGGGCAAACAGTTTTTCCCAGCCGCGGGGCCAGCTGCGGACGGTAAGTTCCTCCCGCCATGCGGGACGCCGGTCCCACACGGCCGAAAGCCGGGAAAGCACCCAGATGTGGCCGGTTTTGACCATAACGTCCCGGCCAACCCCCAGGGCTTCCGCGTGATTGATGGCGGCTTCCTGGAAAAGGTCAAACGTGGAAGCCAAAGTAAGCCGGTCCGAACGGTCTGTGGCGCCAAACAGGACCTTCCGTTTTTCTTGCTCTATGTTCATCTGTTTGATACACTATCGAGGCGGTTTCAAAATGTCAAATTTTGAAACCGCGGCCTTAAAAATCAAAAAGGAGCAGCCATGAAAATAGGCGCCCAACTTTACAACGTTCGGGAATACACAAAAACCCCGGAAGATATCGAAGCCACCCTGCGGAAAATTAAGACTATGGGTTTTGAGGTTATCCAAATTTCAGGTTTTGGTCCCTGTGATCCCGGCCTGCTGGCGGGCTGGGTTAAGGAACTTGGCCTGGATGTCTGCGTAACCCATGTGCCCTGGGCCCGGCTTGCGGACAAGGGGGAATTAAAAAACGTAATCGCGGAACATAAAGAACTTGGCTGCCGTCAGATTGGCCTGGGCATGCGGCCCGGCGATGTGTTTCCCAACACGTACGAAGGCTGGACCCGGTTTATTAAAAAGGCCAACGAAATTATCGCCCAGGTGCGGGACGCGGGCCTTATGTTCAGCTACCACAATCACGATCTGGAATTGCAGAGGTGGAACGGCGTTACGACGCTGGATCGCCTAAGCGCCGAATGTCCCGAACTCGATTTTATTCTGGATACCTTCTGGGTTCAGGCGGGGGGCGCCAATCCCGCCGCCTACATCAAAAAACTCAAGGGCCGGATCAGAACCATCCACTTTAAGGATTTCCGGGTGGTGAACCAGGTCCGTCAGTTCGCGGAAATTGGGCAGGGGAACATCGACTGGGACGAGATTATCCCCCTGTGCAAGGCCCAGGGTATTGCCTACGCGGTAATCGAACAGGACGCGAATTTTCTTGTTGACCCGTTTGAAAGCCTTGCCATGAGCCGTGAGTTCCTCAAGGGAAAGGTATAGCGGACGGTTCAGGCCCCGTCCGCGGGGTTTGACCAGCTTAACGCGGCCCCCACGGCGGTGGTGTATTCCGCGTCCTGGGGGTATTCAAAACCAATCCCGTACATGCCGCTTATCGCTTCCAGTATCTGTTTTCCCACGGGGTTGTTGCTGCCGTTCCCGGTAATAACAACCCGGTCCACGCCGGCGCTGCGGGCGGCGAAGACGGAGATCATGCCGATAACCTGGTAGACCATGTTGAGAATCGCCAGGGCGATGTCGGAATTCCCGGCGCTGTCCAGCATCTTGCCAAAGTTGGCGGCGGTGGCCTGGCGGCCCAAAAAGCTGATCTCCGTATCGGTAATGTCTTCCAGAAGCAGGTCTACCTGCTCCAGTTTCCCGCCCTGCGCCAGTTCCATGATGCCGCTAAAATCGGCGGTGGGCAGCAGTTTTTTTGCCAGCCCGTAGATGGTACCCCCGCCCACGCCGGAGCCCCCCAGGTGGGTAATTCCGTCTTTTCCCGCCCGGATAATCGCCGTACCGGTACCCGCGTTGGTAATGACGATTGGATCCGCGGCGGGGTTCCGGACCCGGGCCAGGAAAAGCCCCCCCGTGCCGATAGCTTTGATCTCGTCAACCTTCCGCGTGGGGATGCCGAATATGTCGTTTTTTATTTTGGAAGCCCCTGCGCCGGTAATGGCGATTCCCGCGATAGACGAAATTTCAATATCGTTTTCGATGAGCAGTTTCCCCAGCGCGCCGGCGGCGGAGGTAACCGCGTCCTGGGCCCGCGTTTTTATCTTCCGCGTTAAGACGCCCCTTTCCACGGACACGGTTTTGGTGGTGGTACTGCCAATATCTATGCCAACTATCATCAAAATAAACCAAGACAAGCGGCCGCGCGCGGCAAACCGCTAACGGCTGGTTTTGGCGATGTCGCAGATACGGCGGGCCATCTTGTGCAGGGGTACCTGTTCCTGCACATGGCCCAGTTCGTAGGCGACACGGGGCATGCCGTAAACTACCGCGCTGGCTTCATCCTGGCCCAGCGTAAGCCCCCCCTCTTTGCAGATAGTCCCCAATTGAGCCGCGCCGTCCCGTCCCATGCCGGTCATAATGACCCCCAGTGCGTGATTCTGAAAAGTCAGGGCCACGGAGGCGAAAAGCACATCGGCGCTGGGCCGGTGTCCGCTTACCAGGGGGGCGTCCGAAAGACGGGCCACCGCCGCCGAACCATTGCGGCCCACCTCCAGGTGTTTGTTGCCCTGGGCAATAAGGATGCGGCCGGGGATAAGCGGATCCCCATCTTCCGCCTCTTTTACGTCCAGGGGACAGATCCTGTCCAGGCTTTTGGCAAACTCATTGGTAAAGCCGGCAGGCATGTGCTGGACCACCACGATGGGTACGTGAAGATCCTCGTCCAGACTGGAAAAAACCACGCGCAGGGCATCCGGCCCTCCGGTGGAAATGCCAATTGCCACAATTTCGGTTTTGGCGGGTTTGCGCAGCGGCACGGGGGGACTGGCGGGGACAGCGGGAGCGGCGTTGAATTCCAGAGAGGAAATATTAACCATGCTTTTGTTTGTACTCCCCGCGGCTGTTGTTTTGGTTTCACCGGCGGCCGCAATTCCCTTTCCGTGGTTTCTGCGGTACTGGCCGCCGTAGCTCAACAGCAGCCCAACCAGGTTGTCTTTGACGGTGTGAATATCCTCGGAAATTGACCCCGAAGGCTTCTGGATAAAATCACTGGCCCCCAGGGACAGGGCTTCCATCGTAATTGCCGCGCCCTTGGCGGCAATCGAAGAAAGGATAATCACGGGAATTTCGATGCCCAGTTTTTTCCGTTCCCGCAGGAACTCGATCCCGTTCATCTCCGGCATTTCCAGGTCCAGAACGATCACATCGGGATTTACGCGGGGTATCTTGTGCAGGGCAAAACGCCCGTTCATAGCCTTGTCGGCAATCACCAGACCCGGTGTCGCTTCCACCATTTTGCCTATCAAATTACGCATCAACGCGGAATCGTCCACGATTAGAACTGATATATCATCGGCCACTCATTGCTCCTTGTCCTTGCGGCGCGCATCCGGGCGCCTTACAGGGATTTCCGGTAAAACGTTGCCCATTCGGTTTTTACAAAATCAAATTTAGTCTTCATGCCAAAAAGAGATTCCGAATGGCCGATAAACAAAAAGGATTTATTGGCCATAGATTCCCAAAATCGGTTAATGACCGCGGCCTGGGCGGTTTCGTCAAAATATATAATTACGTTCCTGCAGAACACCAGGTCCAGGTTCCGCTGCCCCGAATCGTTGGCTAAATTGTGGTAGTCAAAACGTATTTTGGACATCAGACCGGCGCGGACTTTATACCCCCCGTCAACTTTGTCAAAGTATTTTTTAAGGTAGGCGTCGGGGATTCCCACAATCCGGGAATCGGCGTAAAAACCTTCTTTGGCGGTCATAAGGCACTTTAGGCTGATATCGCTGGCCAAAATCTCGTAACGCCAGGAGGGGGGCAGTATCTCGCTTAAAAGCATGGCGATGGTATAGGGTTCTTCCCCGGTGGAACAGCCGGCGCTCCATATTTTGATGATGTTACTCCCCTGTTTGATCTTCATCAATTCCGGAATTACGTAGTGTTCCAGCGCGTCAAAATGGGCTTGATTGCGGAAAAAACGGGTAAGGTTGGTGGTTATGCTGTCCAGAAAACTTTTAAGTTCTTCTTTGTTTGTGGAAATTCTTATATAGTGAGCTTTAACCGAATCGATCCCCAGTCCGCGAAGCTGTTCTTTAAGCCGGCTTTCCAGAATTGACCGGTTGGTCGCGGTAAAGGTTATACCGCTTTCTTTGTAAATAAGCGCTTTGTACAACTCAAAGTCAGCATCACTAAAGAACACCGCATCCGCCATACTTTCATAGTAGAATCCCGCGCTTAGCCCTGTCAATGCGCCGCTTCAATGTCCCGGCAATTTTTCCAGGTTTTCCGCCCGCGTACGCGCCGCCGGAAGTTTGCCGCGTTTCGCGCCGGCCCCGGCGCAAGTCATTGACGCAAAGCGGGAGGCGGGGAATAATGTCTACACATGGATAAGCTGATTTTTGTCTCTGGCGGGGTGTTGTCCGGCTTGGGGAAAGGGGTGGCCGCTTCTTCCCTGGGGGCGCTGCTGGAAGCGCGGGGCCTTAATGTGCGGATGATCAAGTGCGATCCCTACATCAACGTGGATGCCGGCACCATGAGTCCCTACCAGCACGGCGAGGTCTATGTAACCGATGACGGGGCGGAAACAGACCTGGATCTGGGGAACTATGCCCGTTTTACCCGCAGTCCTCTGTCCCGGGCCAACTCGATGACCACCGGGCAGATTTACAAAGAGGTTATCAACAAGGAACGGGAAGGCCGCTTCTTGGGCCGCTGCGTCCAGGTTATTCCCCACATCACCGACGAGATCAAAAGCCGTATCCAGGGCCTGGCCAGGGAAGACCCGGATGTGGATGTGGTGATTGTGGAGATTGGCGGCACGGTGGGGGATATCGAATCCGTTCCCTTTCTGGAAGCCGCCCGCCAGCTTATTCACGAGTACGGCAAGGGCAGCGCCATATCTGTCCACCTTACCTTGGTTCCCGCGGTTGCCGGGGGGGAACTAAAAACCAAGCCGACCCAGCATTCGGTCAAGGCGATGCAGGAAATGGGAATTCAGCCGGATGTTCTTATCTGCCGGGCCCCGGTACTGCTGGACGAGGCGACCCGCAGAAAAATCGCCCTCTTTACCAACGTGGAATTCGATTCAGTCGTTAGTTCCTACGATGTGGATACCACCATCTACGAGATACCCCTGATCTTCCACGCCCAAAAGCTGGACCAGGTGGTGCTGCGGAAAATGGGGGTGGAAAGCCGGCACGCGAACCTGGTCCCCTGGATTTCCATGATGGAAAAATTCCGGTCCCGCCGGGGCAAGGTACGCATCGGGATTGCCGGCAAGTACATGGAACTCCACGACGCCTACAAGTCCGTTTACGAAGCCCTGTTCCACGCGGGCATGGAAAACGAGGTGGAAGTGGAACTGGTCAAGGTGGATTCCTCCCGGCTGGAGGAAAACATAGATCTGGGGGCGGTCCTGGGGGACGCCGCGGAGGGGCCGGTCCACGGCGTGCTGGTGCCCGGCGGTTTTGGCCAGCGGGGCATCAACGGCATGGTAAGGGCCGCGGCCTGGGCCAGGGAAAATAAGGTGCCCTATTTCGGCATCTGCCTGGGGATGCAGGTCATGGTCATCGAATGGGGCCGGAACGTGCTGGGCTGGGAAGACGCGGATTCAAACGAATTCGACGAGGATACCAAACACCCGGTGATCAGCCTTTTGGCGGAACAGGTAAACGTAAAGGACTACGGCGGAACCATGCGGCTGGGGGCCAGCAAGACAGTGGCGGAACCGGAAAGCCGGATTTACGCCGCCTATGGGACCGCGGAAATATGGGAACGGCACCGGCACCGCTACGAGTTTTCCAATAAGTACCGGGAGGAGATGGCCGGAACTGGCTTAAAACTGGCCGCTTTTACCCCGGACAGGGGTCTTGTGGAATGTGTGGAGTGGCCGGATCATCCCTGGGGAGTAGGGGTACAGTTTCACCCGGAGTTCAAGTCCAAACCGACCCAGGTCAGTCCCCTGTTCCGGAACTTTGTCGCCGCCGCCAAGGCGCGGATGCTGCTGACCGGGGGGATCCTTAAAATTCCCGCCGAGCGCGTCACAGAACACTCGTAATGAACAGGACACGGTCTTTTCCACCCATGTTTTTTTTCCCCGGCCTTTTTGTGCTCTGCTTTGTTATTGCCGGCTGTTCTTTTGATTACGGCGAAGGTGACAGCGAAGATTCGAGCCTTCCCGATATTGTGATGAATGACGTAGAGTACGTCCGCATGCGGAAAGGGGAACCCCAGGTCCGTTTTCGGGCGGAGCGGGCGGAACGGTACGAGAAAGAACAGCGTATGGAACTGCGTAATTTTTCGTTTGAGCAATTCACCGGTCACGAGGAAAGAATCGATTCAAGCGGCCGGGCCGCCGCCGCCCGTGTGGAACTTGATTCGGGAAACGTCGGCATTTCAGGCGGACTAAGCCTTTCGGTAGATTCCGAAAATATCACTATTGAAACCGAAAGTATCTTCTGGCATGACAAGGAACGCCAGCTAAGCTCAGATCCGGCGAACACGGTAAGAATCTTCCGCGACGATGGGACCAGTTTTCAGGGCCGTGGTTTTAAGGCCAACACCAGAAGCCGCTCCTGGGAATTCTCCGGGTCCATCGGAGGCGTGTATGTCCACGAGGATGACGCGGAAGAAGACGGCGCGGAGTCCCGGCGGTGAAAAGCCTGTTCCTGGGGGTTTTTCTGTCCGCGCTGTTCTGCGCCGCGGGAATAACCGGCGCCGACACGTTCACGTTTAAGGCGGACCGGATGACCGGCAGCCGGGCGGCGGGCCGGGAGATTACCGTCCTGGCGGGGAATGCCGAAGTTATGTCCGACAGCCTCCTGCTGCGGGCCGCCAGAATCGAAATACAGGGTGACGACAACCAGTTCATTGACTGTTCCGGCGGCGTTACCGGATTGGACGAGGAAAAGCAAATCTCCTTCACGACTGACCGGCTCCGCTATGACCGGAAACTGAAAATTGCCCGGCTGGAGGGCAGTTCAACGCTGGAAGACCGCAAAAACGAAATTGTTACCAGGGGCCGTTTTATCGAGTACGATGAGCAGGCGGAAGTAGTGATCTTTCAGATTGGGGTCCGGCTTTTTAAGGATGACATGGTGTGCCGTTCCGATTATGGAATATACCGGCGGCAGGAAAAACTTTTGGATCTTTCGGGCTTTCCTGTTGTTTTTAAAAAGGACGATGAATTCAGGGCGGACCGTATCCGGGTAGATCTGGACACGAATGATGTTACGATGGAAGGGACCGTTTCCGGTTCCATAGAGGGATGATAATTAGCCGTGGCCAGTGATACGTTGCCCGCTGCCCTGCCGAAAGGCCCGCTTCCCAATTCGCAAAGCGCTGCCGGCAAGGCGCGGGGCGGCAGCACGGGCCTTCTCGCGCGGGCTGAGCTTTTGCGCGCTCAGGCGAGCGTATCAGGAAGCGGAGGTTCCGCCGGCCCTCCCTCCTTTTCGGAACATCTGGCGCCGCCCAAAGACACCCCCGCGTCCCACCGGGGCGAACATATTCTCGCGGTCAACAACCTTCATAAAAAATTTGGCCGGAAAGAAGTAGTCCGGGGCGTTAATTTTTCCATGTGCAACGGTGAAGTAGCGGGCCTGCTGGGTCCCAACGGGGCAGGCAAAACCACTATTTTTTATATGATCGTGGGTTTCTACCGGCCAAACGCCGGAACAGTGTGCCTGGATCAGGCCGATATTACCTCTAAACCCATGTACGTCAGGGCCCGCCGGGGAATTGCCTACCTTCCGCAGGAGGCGTCAATTTTCCGCAAACTTACTGTGGAACAAAACATCTGGGCCATTTTGGAAACCCGCCGGGATATAAACAAGCGCCAAAAAAAAGAACGGCTGGAATCCCTGCTGGAAGAATTCGGCATCTCGAGGCTCCGCAGGCAGTACGGTTTTACGCTTTCCGGCGGCGAGCGGCGGCGTACCGAGATTGCCCGCGCCCTGGCGACAGAACCAAAATTCCTGCTTTTGGACGAACCGTTCGCGGGAATTGACCCTATCGCGGTCTACGAGATTAAGCGGATCATCCGCAGCCTTGCGGAAAAGGGCATTGGGGTATTGATTACCGATCACAATGTCCGGGATACCCTGGAAATTACCACAGAAGCTTTTATTATTGCTGACGGTTCTATCGCCGCCCGCGGCGGCCGGGAAGAAATTCTGAACAACGAAATGGTGCGGGAAGTGTATCTGGGCAGCGAGTTCAGAATGTAAGGCGGGGCCGCCCCGCCTCTGCTCCTTTTGCCCCGTCAATTTTCCGCGGGCTATACGCCCGGGTCCTGGCCTGTGTCCGCCTGTCTGTTATTTTAGCTAAAGTCAAAATCCCAAACTCCGATATTTAGTATGAAACCGAAACATGCTATGTGCCCGTTGGGCCTCCTGGCGTTTTTCGGAGAGGGAATTTCAGTCTTTAGGCTGAAATTCTTCCCTCTTCCTTCCGGAAACGAAAGGGTTGAGGGTTCCGGGGTTTTCCCAGCGGGAAAATTCCTGGCGCACAGCGAAGCGTTTTTACGCTTTGCCCCGGCAGGGATGCCGCAGCGGCGAGGCCGTCAAGGGACGGCACGCGCTGAAAATGCCAAGGGAGTGAGTATATGATTATTAATCACAACTTGAGCGCGATGTTCGCAGACAGATCTCTTAAAGTTACCCAGAATTATCTGGATAAAAACATGGAGAAATTGTCCAGCGGTCTGCGCATCAACCGTGCGGCGGACGATGCTTCGGGGCTCGCTGTTTCCGAAAAAATGCGCAGCCAGATCCGCGGTTTGAATCAGGCGTCCACCAACGCCCAGAACGGTATTTCGTTCATTCAAACTACGGAAGGTTATCTCCAGGAAAGCGAAGATATTATCCAGCGTCTCCGTGAATTGGCGATACAGTCATCGCACGGCATCTACACCGACGAGGACCGGGTGTTCATCCAAATTGAAGTTTCAGCCCTTATCGACGAAGTAGACCGGATTGCGTCGCACGCCCAGTTCAACGGGATGAACCTGCTCACGGGCCGTTTCGCGCGGCTTAGCGGGGACAATGTGGTTACCGCGTCCATGTGGTTTCATATCGGCGCCAATATGGACCAGCGGGAGCAGGTGTATATCGGTACCATGACCGCAAAGGGCCTTGGTATCCGGAATATCGGTGATGAAACAATCCTTTCGATGTCCGATCCGGACAACGCCAACCGCGCCATTGGAACCCTCGATGAGGCGATCAAGATCATCAACAAACAAAGAGCTGATCTTGGCGCCTACCAGAACCGCCTGGAACACGTGGTCCGCGGCCTGGATGTAGGAGCCGAAAATCTACAGGCTTCCGAGTCCCGCATCCGCGATACCAACATGGCGAATGAGATGGTCTGGTACACTAAGAACCAGATCCTCAATCAGTCCGGTACCGCAATGCTGGCCCAGGCCAACCAGAGAGGCCAGTCTGTTCTTCAGCTTCTCCAGTAAACCGGAGAGGCCGTTTTCGGAAAGGCGCCGTTCCGGCTTGACCGGAACGGCCTTTTTGCGTTTGGGGCCATGACACAACAGTTGATGCTTTCCGAGTGCACCTTACCCCGGAAGATGCAGCGAATCACGGGAAGCGATTGCGGAACATGGCGGCAAGATTTGTGAAGCGGCGGACCGGAGGTCTGCGAGGGCGGTGAAGGGACAGCGGCCTGTTTTACCGCCGCCAGTATTCCCGCGTAAACAGCACAAAGAAGGTCCAGATTTCCAGCCGTCCGGCGATCATCAAAAGGCTAAGCCCCCATTTTACGTAATCGGGGCAGGCTGCAAGGACCGCGCCGCTGGTCAGGTTTCCCAGGCCCAGGCCAATGTTGCCTACGCATATCAGGGCCGCGTTCAGCGAGTCCCAGGGCGCAAGTCCGGCGGCGGCGGTCAGGAGGAAGCCGGCGGCGGCCATGGCAAAGTAGAGGAAGATAAAACCTGCCACCCCGTAGACCACATCTTTTCTGCCTACTTTGTGGTTGAGCCTGATGTTGAACACCCCGCGGGGGTAGATCAGCCGCCTGGCCTCGTTCATTGCCTGCTTAAAAAGCACGACCCAGCGCACCACCTTGATTCCCCCGGCGGTGGATCCCGAACAGCCGCCCACAAACATCAGCAGAAAAAGTATCCCCTGGGCCAGCGGGGGCCACAGGTTGTGATCGGCGATTGTGAAGCCGCAGGATGTTATTATTGACGAGCAGTGGAAAAACCCCCGGCGGACGGCGGCAGGAAATTCTTCCCCCGCGGAACACAGCGAAAGAGCGGCCGCAAGGGACGAAAGTACCACAAGGCCCAGATAGGCGCGGCCTTCGCTGTTGTGAAACGCGTCCCGGATTCTGCCCCGCAAAAGCTGGTAGAGCAGGGTAAAGTTGCAGCCCGACACGGTCATAAAAATGACGCAGACCCATTCGATAAACGGTGAGGAAAACGCAGCGATACTGTTGTTACGCGAACTGAAACCTCCGGTGGCAATTGTGGAAAATGCGTGGATCGCCGCGTCAAGCCAATCCATGCCCCCAAGCGCCAGCAGCGCCGCCAGCAGCGCCGTAAGGCCCAGGTAGAGAAAGCAGAGGATTTTCGCGGTGGCGGTGATCTTTGGGGTAATTTTTTCCTTTTCCGGCCCGGAAGTTTCGGCCTTTACCAACTGGAAGCCCCCAATTCCCATAAGGGGAAACAGGGCCACGGTAAGCATCACAATTCCGATGCCGCCCAGCCAGTGGCTCATGGCCCGCCACAGAAGCAGGGACCGGGGCAGGACTTCCACATCGGCAAACAGCGAAACTCCGGTGGTACTGAAGCCGGACACACTTTCAAAAAAGGCATCGGCGGGGCGGGGCATGATCCGGGAACATAAAAAGGGAAGGCTTCCCAGCAGGCAGGCGATAATCCAGATAAAAAAAACCAGCAGGAAACCATCGGCGGCGGAAAAACGGATCCGCTGTTTTCGCGTGACGGCAAGCAGAACCGGCAGGGCCAGGGACATGGGAACCGCTATCGAAACGGCGAAGGCGCGGATCATCTCCGTCTCCCGCAGCAGCGCCGCTGCACCAAGGGGAATAGCCATAGTCAGGGAGAGGAGAACCGTAAACAGAGACAGCAGGCGGAGCCCCCCGCCGGTGCCGGGGCGTGAATTGCCGGTTGTGCTGCGGATATTCATAGATTCACGGCGAAGAATTTTTCTATTTCCTTTTCGCTGCCGCGCTTGGCGATGATAATTACCCGGTCCTGAACCTTGAATACATAGTCCCCGCGGGGAATAAAAGAATCCCCGGCGCGGTTTGCCAGCATCACAAGGCCCCCGGAACTGATATGAAAATCCGTAACAGGTTTTTCCGCCGCCGGCGCTTCCGGGGCAATTTCTATCTCGTAAATGCCGGTATCCCCGTCTCCGATCCGGTGAATTCCCCTGACGGCGGTTCCCCCCAGCCGGGAGAGGATCGAATCCACCACCACCTGCGCCAGGGGAACCACGACGTTAACCCCAAGCTGCCGGGCGATAATACCGTAACCCGTACCGGATGCCAGCGCGATGGCCCGGCCCACCCCCCGCGATTTTAGGTACACCGCGGTAATGATGTTAAGCTCCTGATGCCCCGTGGCGGTGATGATCAGGTCCAGATCGTTTATTCGTTCCTCCGCCACAAAACTTTCATCGGAAATATCCTCGTTCAGCACCAGGGCTTCGGGAAAGCGGGCGGACAGTTCTTTGCACAGTTTGTAATCCTGTTCGATGATAATAATTCTGCGCTGGTTTTTGGGACGCAGAGTCTTGAAAAAAGAAAAAAAACCCTTCCCCCGGACGGGGATATTAAAAGGTTCCGCCAGGTCATCGTCCTGCCGCTGCGGGTACAGGAGTCCTTCGGCGACAAGGGCGCCGACCTGTCCCCCCCCCACAATACCAATTCTGCGCAGCGCGGCCCCGCCGCCGCCGGCAAGCTTAAACAGGGCCTCCATTTCTTCGCCCCTGGCAAGGACGTGGATCCGGTCTCCCGCGGCAAGTGTCGCGGCTCCGCTGGGGAGAAAGGTTCCGCCCCCCCGCTCTACCAGCGTTACCAGGCTTTCCCCCGGATACACCTTCCGGTAATCGCCAAGGGAAAGACCGTCCAGGGGACTTTCCGGGGCAATATCCACGGAACCCAGTTCATAGGGGGTCTCCGGAAAGGCCAGCACATCTCCCACGGCCCCCCGGTCAACGGCGTTGAGTACCCAGCGGGCGGCCTCCACATCGGGGTGGATAAAGTGGTCAATCCCCAGTACCGCCGCCGGTTTTTCAGGAGTCCCGGACTTCGCTCCGCCGCCCCGCTGTTCCACCCGGTGGAAACGCGCGTATTCACTGTTTCGTACTCTGGCAATTTTGATAAGCCGGGGACAGCGGGGGGCCGCCAGGCCGCAGATGATCATGTTAAGTTCGTCGGAATTTGTTACGCACACCAGGGCGTCCGCCCTGTTTATATCCGCTTCTTCCAAAACACGGATACTGTTACCTTCGTTGTTGATTACCCGGCAGTCGATCCGGTTTGCCGCGTGCCGGGCGCGTTCCTCGCTGGACTCGATCAGGGACACGTCGTGGTTTTCCCGCACAAGCCGCTGGCACAGCGAAAACCCAACCCGTCCGGCCCCGACAACCACAATACGCATAGGTTTATTTTAAGATCAAAGGCGGAAAGGGACAAGGAAGAACCCCGCCCCAAAGGTTCCCCCGCTGAAAGGCGGGTTCTTGAGTATTCGAGCCTCCTCGAATAAAACGCGGCCCCGGTCAGACAGACCGGGGCCGCGCAAAACAAATTGGCAGCTTTTTTTCAAAATCCGGGCGCTTTTGGGAAACCTGCTACTTAAAATTGACGGTGGCGTCGTACTGCATCTGCCGGATAGCTATATAGCGGTCAATGCCCATAGCCTTGAGCTGCGCGACATAGCCGTCCCAATTGGTAATCGCGCCCCGCGCGATCCATTCCGACGTGGTAGAGACAATGTAGTTCTTGATCGGAACATCAATGGCCGCCAGTTCCGCCGACAGTTCGGCGGTGGGGAGGCTCATCAAACCGGCCGGCTGGGCGCGGGGGTCCAGGTAGGGTATGTAAAGCGGGTCAAGGTTTATCTTGGGATCGTCGGACCTGGTCTTTAGCCCGTCGGGCCAGTAACCGGGGCCGCAGTCACCGGAACCCACTATCCACTTGCGGGCGTCAAGCCCGCCGATACTGTTGTACATGGAGGATGTCTCCGACAGCGGAAGCTCCACATAGGTGCCGTCCGCCTCTTTCCGGGTCGTAACGTTAAAGGGTCCAAAGGTCTTCTGGAACGTGGCGTCCGGGGTGTAGAACTGATCCACCCAGCGGGCGACAATTTCGGGGTTCTTGCACTTGGTCGTGATCATAAACTGAGCCGGGAGTATCCCTTCGTTCAGCGGAGCGGCGTAGCGCTTGCCGTCAGGCGCCTGGACCGGCGGCATGGCGACAAAATCTTTAGAATTGCCGCCAATCGTGGCGTCGGCGACCCAGTCGTAGAGGAAACCGAAACGCTGCACGCTGGTGTCCGATCCGGTGGCGTAAAACTGGTCGGCACTCATCGTGAAGAACTCGGAGGGGAATACCCCGGCCTTGTACAAGTCGATGGCCCACTCAAGGCCCTGGCGGAACTGATCGGTTATCGCGGTGTGGAACACCTTGCCGTTGTCTACCAGCCAGTCGATCCAGGCCCCGTAAGGGGTGGTGAGTTCGTATTTGAAATCCGTGGGGACGCCCCAGATGGTGTACCAGGGGATTTCGTCGGCGATACCGTTACCGTTGGGGTCCCGGGTCTTAAACGCTTTCAGTGTGCTGGCCAGCTCCGCCGTGGTCTGGGGTATCCCAAGGCCCAGCTTGTCCAGCCAGGTTTTGTTGATAAATATCCCCGTATTCGCCAGGGGCCGCAGGGGCAGCTTGCCGGGAAGGCTGTAGATCTTCCCGTCGGAGTAGGTAATAGCCCGCCTTACCGTCGAGTCCTGGGCCATAATGGCCTTGAGGTTCGGCATGTATTTGTCGATCAGGTTGTCCAGCGGCAGAAACTGGGCCTTGTTTTGTTCTATGAGTTCTTTGGCGGATCCGTTGGTGGCGGTCCAGCCCGTAGATCCCCAGATAGATTCTGGCAGATCGCCTGACGCCAGCATCAAGCCCCGCTGCTCGTTGAAATCCGTGGTGTAACGTGTTTCCCAGTTCACAAAGACATTGGTGTCCCGTTCCAACTGGGAAAAGAAACTGTTGTACACGTTGCCGGATCCGTGGAACCGGTAACGTACCTGCAACACGTTGATGGTGACAGGGCTGCTGACAATGGGCAGCCCGGCGGCATTAAACCCCGCCGGAAGCCCCCCCGTTGCCGCAGTCTGCTGCTGGCGGGCGCCGGCAAACAGCAGCGCTCCCGCCAGGAACAGGACGAAAATAAAAGCGTTTCTTTTTTTCATTTCTTCTCCCTCTAAAAAACATTATTCCTACCGGCAACGCCGGGTTATAACCGGAAGTTTTCGCTTCCGGCGGAATTACCCCTTGAACGTGCCCACCAGTACCCCCTGGTTAAAATGCTTCTGGATAAAGGGGTACAGGCACATGATGGGCGCCGCGGACACCACGATAGACGCATACTTGATAAGGGACGCGGTCTTCTGCGCCTGTATCGACGCCTCCCCCCGTATCAGGGTGGCCATATTCTGGTTCATGATCAGAATGTCCCGTAAAATGATCTGCAGGGGCATCCGCGTCTGGTCCCGCAGGTAGATAAGCGCGTTAAAGTACGAGTTCCAGTGCCCCACCGCCGTCCACAGCGCGATAACCGCGATAACCGCCTTGGAAAGGGGCAACGCGATGATAAAGAAAAACCGCAGGTTGCCGCAGCCGTCGATCCGGGCCGCGTCAAACAGCCCCAGGGGCAGGCTGTTCTGGAAAAAGGTCCGGGCCACCAGAATGTGGTACACCGCTACTGAAAACGGAAGTACCATGATCGTAAACGTATTCAACAGGTGGAACTGCTGGATTGTCAGGTAGGTCGGAATAAGGCCGCCAGAAAAAAACATCGTAAAGATAAAATAGATGTTGAAGAACTTTCTGCCGTAAAAATCCTTTCGGGACAGCGCGTAGGCCGCCGGCAGGTTTACCGCCAGCGCGATAAGGGTCCCCACTACGGTGTACAGTACCGTGTTCCGGTAGCCGGCCATGATGTAGTCTGTTTCCAGCAGCGTCTTGTAACCGTCAAGCGTGAACATGGCCGGCAGCAGCAATACTTTCCCCGTGTTCACTGCTACCGGGTCGCTGAACGACGCGATCACGATGAACCACATCGGGTACAGCACAACGATAAGGATAAGGATCGCCAGCGCGTAGAGAACGGTCATAAAAACCAGATCGGCCCCGGTCGTTTTTTGCTTCATGCTTCCCCCTACCACAGACTGTTGTCGCTGACCCGCCGGGCAATCCGGTTTACCGCGATCAGCACGATAAAGTTTATAACGGTGTTAAAAAGGCTTACCGCCGCGGAAAAACTGTACTGGGCGTTGATAAGCCCCATCTTGTACACGTAGGTGGAGATAACCTCGCTGTGTGCCAGGTTCCGGGCGTTCTGCATCAGGTAGATCTTCTCAAAGCCAACACCCAGGATGCTCCCGGCGTTCAGGATCAGCAGGACCACTACCGTGGGCATAAGCATGGGGATGTCGATAAACCATATCTTTTGCAGGCGGGCCGCCCCGTCCACCGTCGCCGCCTCGTACAGTTCCGGGTCCACCCCCGCCAGCGCCGCCAGGTATACGATGCTGCCCCAGCCCGCCCCCTGCCAGATGCCGGACCACACGTAAATGTGGATAAACAGGCCGGGTTCCCCCATCAGGACGGGGGGCTCCTTCCCCAGAAACCTGTACAGGATGCCCGTAAGCCCCGCCGTGGGGGACAGCATCAGAATGATAATCCCCACCATGACCACCGTGGAGATAAAGTAGGGCAGGTAGATGGACACCTGGAAAGTTTTGCGGAAGGGCCCCGTCTTCATCTGGTTGATGCCCAGGGCCAGCAGTATGGGGATGGGGAAGCCCGCCGCGAGGCTGTACAGGGAAATAAGGATCGTGTTTTTCAGCGTGGAACTGAACATGTAGGAGTTAAAGAAGGTGCGGAAGTGCTTAAAGCCCACCCAGGGACTGCCCAGGATCCCGCCGGTAAAGGTGTAGTCCTTAAAGGCGATGATAATGCCGTACATCGGCTTGTAGGTAAACAGGGCCAGCAGGACCACCGCCGGGGCGATAAGCAGGTACAGCCCCGCGTTCACGCGGATCTTCTCCAGGGGGCTACGCATCACAGGTCCCCGTTAGGCACAGCCGCCCCCGGCTTTCGGCCCGGCGGAAAACGCGGGAAATTTGTATATTTATATGAAAAAGGTCCGAATTTTGCCCGGTTACCGCATAACCATGCGGAAAAACCGCTGTTTCTGGTTTTTGGACAATCCGCGTGGGGGGGGGGGGGGGGGGGTAGAATAAACATCTTCATTCCGGCTGCCTCTTGGACACCGGTTTCCAGATGGGCCAAATGGTATAATCTGCGGTTTATCCGTAGATTATACAAAAGAGGCTGTCCCAAAACTTCAGTTTTTGGAACAGCTTCCTTAGATTAAAAATACTACAATATTTCATAAAAATATGCAAATTCCTAAAACGCCCTCTTACGGATTCCGGCCGGGATATATGAAACAGTGTTGACAATTACCAGAGGCTTTCCCCAAAACTTCAGTTTTTGGAAAAATTACACTGATATATCCGGCGGAACAATGCCTGGAGCAGGAAAAAGGCGGGGAAAACACGAAAAACACGGCGGGTAGTTTCACCAATAAAATTGACGGTGAGATAACGCGATTCATTGATCTTTGGACTATTGCCTTGTATAATATAACCGATGGGTGTTCTAACGAGCCAAAAGATAGCCGCCCTGTATGAACGCTATCGGGAGATTGAAGTAGTTTACACGAAGGAGATTATCCAGGTTACCGGACTTCAATCCAAACAAATTTACTTAAAATGTGTCAGCGATGTGTGGCCCTGCGTGATTTATTCTTCCTCGTTTCAGGGAGCAAAAATAGCGGTTAACGTCAAATCCGGGCTTATCCCCAGGCTGCGGCAGGCCAACAACATGGTCAGCCTGCGTTTTTGCTTTATGGACCCTTTCCAGGGGGAGCAGGTAGCTTTCTTTGTGTCCGCCCGTTCCCTGGGCTACAGCCCGCACAAGGGTTCCGGTGACGTGGGGCTTTTCACCATTCAGTTTACCCAGCGGCCTTCGGATGATCTGATTGAGATTATGGGCCGCTTGCTGGACGCCAACATCAATTCCACACGGCGCAAGGGCGAACGGGTTTTGATCACGGCGGAAACTCTGCGGAAGCTGAGCCTGCGCTCCAGCGAGTGCGCGGTCTTTATCCAGGGAGTGCCCCGGCGCTGCATTTTGCGGGATATTTCGTTTGGGGGCGCCCGGATTATCATTCAGGGGGTAGTTAAGTTCCTTTTGGAGAAGGAAGCGGCCCTGCGGATCGATTTTGACGATCCCAGGGAAAGTTTTCTTGTAAAGGGAAAATTCACCCAGGCGGAAACCGTGGCCTTTCGCAAGGACATGGCGGTCCTGAACCTGGTTTTTGACGAAGGACAAATACCTATGGGCTACAGAGTGCGGATAAACGAGTACTTCACTACTGCCCGGCCGGCCGGGGAAGGGGAGGCCGCCGGCAAGGTTCCGGAGACAGCTCCCGCCGGGGTCTCCGAAGCCGCCGGGGCGAACCATTTTTCCGCCAATGACGGGACGGAACCGGAAAAAAGCCCGGAAGAATCCGCCGTTACGTCCCCCGCCGCGGATGGTACGTCCTGATGTTTCCCTCCCGCGGTCCTGAAACCGGGGATCCGGGGGGTCCCGGTCCTGTTGTGTTTATCCGCCTTTCCGGGGAACTTTTGGAACGTATCCGGTTACGGACCGCTCCTCACCATGATCATGAACATCACAATGATGATTGCGATGACCGTGACGACGATGACGAGGGCGGTGAGGCCGCCCCCGCCCGGCACGCGGAACCCGAAGTTCCGGCGGCCCCGGCCTTTGTGTTTGATCCCGCGATCCCTATCCCCGTGGAACTGCCCCCCGGGGAAAAAAGCCTGAACCCCGAAAAGCTTAGCCCGGAGATGATCCTTTCCGGGATGCTGCGATTGCTTTCCGGCGCCCAGGAAGAGTCGCCGGATCTGACAGCCGGGGGGAACCCCCTCTGGCGGGATTACTACCGTTCCCTGATTCTGGCCTTGCGGCCCGGAATTTTACCCGAATTGACAGAGGCGGCGATCCTAAAAGCCCGAAACGGGGATTTTGCCCTGGCCCTGGAGATTTTAACCGCCCTTAAAGGGCTTTACCCCGGTTCTCCCTCGGTACTGCTGAACCGGGCCATGATTCTTGAGGAACGGGCGGACGCCCTGGAAAGGGCGGGGCAGGAAACCGCGGCGGAAGGGGAGTACCTGGCCGCCGAAACCGCCTATGGCGAGGCTCTCGCGGAAAACCCTGTTCCCGGCACACTGTTCAACGCCGGTCATTTTTTTCTGAAACGCCGGGACTATAGCCGGGCCCTGCTTTGTCTCCGGGCTTACAGTTTCCTGGAAGATCAGCAGGACGGGGCGGGGGGCTATGCCCTGGACGCGGAAAAAAGGGAAAACGCCCTGGCCCTGGTCCGGGAGATTGAGGAGCAGGGGCTTGAAGACGAGGATTTCCGGAACGCCTGGGAGCATATCCGCCGGGGCCGGGAGCGGGAAGGGATGGAAAGTATCCGGCGTTTTCTGGAGCGGAAGCCCGGGGCCTGGAACGGCTGGTTCCTCCTGGGCTGGGCTCTCCGCCGTTTGGAACGCTGGGCCGACGCCCGTTCCTCGCTGGAAAAGGCCCTGGAACTGGGCGGAGATAACAGCGATACCCGTAATGAACTGGCCATCTGCCTTATGGAGATGAACGATTATTCCGGCGCGCGGCGGCACCTGGAAACCGCCCTGCGGCGGGACGGGGAGAACATAAAACTTATTTCCAACCTGGGCGTACTTGCCATGCGCGGCGGGAACAAGCGGGAGGCCGCCGGGTTTTTCCGTACCGTTTTGGAATTGGAGCCGGAAGATCCCCTGGCCCGCCGGTATTTATCCCCGGACGAAAGTTAGTCGCTGTCAGCTTCTTTTCATCTTTGTTTCCTCTTCCTGAAAACATGCGGAAAAGCGCCGAAAACGCGCCCGGCCCCAAAGGACTAACGTTTACCCCCCCTCTCTGCTATGCTCAATTCATGGCGGAGGAACGAACATACACGGTTTCGGAGCTTACGAGCCTTATCCGGGGGACTCTGGAATCGGCTTTTCCCAGACTGCTGGTGGAAGGGGAAATCTCCAACTACCGGCCCGCCTCGTCAGGACACCTCTACTTTACCCTGAAAGACAGCGGCGCGGTGATCCAGGCGGTAATGTTCCGGGGGCGGCTGCGGGCGGTGAATTTTGAACCCCGGGACGGCATGCTGGTACGGGTGCGGGGAAATATCTCGGTCTATCCCCAGCGGGGAAACTACCAGATTATCTGCGATGAAATGACACTGGCGGGTGCCGGGGATATTCTGGCGACGCTGGAACAGCGAAAGCGGAAACTTGCCGCCGAGGGGCTTTTTGACGCCGAGCGCAAGCGGCCGGTCCCCCGGTTTCCCGGAACCGTGGGTGTGGTCAGTTCCCCCACCGGGGCGGCGGTACGGGACATCCTGAACATTTTGGGGCGCCGGGCCGCGGGGCTGCGCGTCATTATCCTGCCCACCCTGGTCCAGGGCGCCGGGGCCGCGGAGGGAATCGCGGCGCGAATCGAGCAGGCCAACCGCTGGAACCTGGCGGACGTGCTTATCGTGGGCCGGGGGGGCGGCTCCCTGGAGGATCTGCTCCCCTTTTCCGAGGAACGGGTAGTCCGGGCGGTGGCATCGTCCGCGATCCCCGTGGTAAGCGCCGTAGGGCACGAGATTGACTGGGCCCTGTGCGATTACGCGGCGGACCTGCGGGCGCCGACCCCGTCGGCGGCGGCGGAACTGGTAAGCGAAAACCGGGAGACCGCGCTGCTGGCCGTCCGGGAAAAAGTGGAAGATATGGGCAGGATCATCGAAACGAGGATCGAGCGGATACGGCTTCTGGCAAAGCCCTTTAGCCTTGAGGATCTGGAGTACCGCTTTCGGAGCATTTTGCAGCCCCGGCTTCTGCGGTTCGATGACGCGAAAGAAGAACTCCTGTCCGCCCTGCAAGATAAGGCGGCGGTCCTGGGAGACCGGCTCCGGCTTGCCCTCCGGGGCGTGGAGGCGGCCAGCCCCCTGGCGATTTTGGAACGGGGCTTTTCGGTTACGGTAAACCGCCGCACGGGAAAGGTGGTACGCCGGGCCGCGGAAGTGCGGGCGGGGGACAGGCTGAGCATCCGGCCCCTGGAGGGGCTTATCGGCGCGGTGGCGGAGGAGGAACCATGAAAACCAAGACAACGGAAAAAACTCCCAGAAAGGAAACGGGAATAAAGAGCTTTGAGGAACGGCTGGAACGGCTGGAAACCCTGGGGGAGAAAATACGGCAAAGCGACATGCCGCTGGACGAGGCCCTGCGTGCCTTTGAGGAGGGGATCAGAATCGCCAAAGCCCTGGAAAAGGACCTTGAAAAAGTTGAAAGCCGGATAGAAATACTGATGAACAGCGCGGAGGCCCCAAAAGACGAAAACCCCGAACTGGAACTTTTTGACCAGGAAGACTAGGTTCGATGGACACCCAGCAGCCCGCCGTAGAAAAGCGGCCCGCCATCGAAAACCCGGGGGCCGGCGGCCCCGGCCCGGACCGTGGGCACCGCCGAATCGCGGTGCTTCCCCCGGAAGAAGCCCGGAAGATCGCCGCGGGGGAAGTGGTGGACCGGCCCGCCGCGCTGGTACGGGAATTTCTGGATAACGCCATTGACAGCGGCGCGGCGCGGATCGAGGTATTTGTCGACGGGGGCGGCTGCCGCCGGGTGGAGGTCTGCGATGACGGGGAGGGCATGGACCGGGAAAATCTGGAACTCTGTACCCTGACCCACGCCACCAGCAAGATCCGCCGCCTGGACGACCTGGCGTCGGCGGAAACCTTGGGTTTCCGGGGGGAGGCCCTGGCGGCCGCGGCGGCGGTGGCGGCCCTGGAAATTGTCAGTAGCGTTGATGGCCGCGAAGCCTGGAAACTTCAGGCGGGGCCCGCCGGCAGACCGCCCCGCCTGGAACCGGCCAGGCGTAACCGGGGCGCCAGCGTCCGGGCGCTGGGTCTGTTTGACGCCATCCCCGCCCGGAAACGCTTTTTGAAGCGCGAGGGCAGCGAGGCGATGCTTTGCCGCCAGGCCTTTACCGACAAGGCCCTGGCTTTTCCGGAAATCGAGTTCCGCCTGAGCCAGGAAGGGGCGCTCAAGGTGATCTTTCCCCGGACCGAAAGCCTCAAAGACCGCTTTACCGCCTTCCTGGCGGACAGTCCCGGCGTAAAAGCGTTTTCGCGGACCGAATTCCTCCACGAAATTCACGCCCTGGGCGAGGGTTTCCGCGTAACTATCGTGGCGGGGGGGCCTGATCTCTACCGGAACGACCGGCGGCAGCAGTTCGTTTTTGCCAACCACCGGCGTATTCAGGACTACAGTCTCCTCCAGGCCTTTGAATACGGGGTTCAGGGCTGGTTTCCCAACGGGGTACACCCGGTAGGGGCAGTCTACATCGAAATCGATCCCGCCCTGGCGGACTTCAACATCCACCCCGCCAAGCGGGAAGCCCGTTTTCTGGACCCCGGCGCCCTGCACCACGCGATAACCACGGCGCTGCGGAACTTTTCGCGGACCGTCCCTCCCAAAATCTTCGCTCCCGGCCGGTCCCTGTTTCCCCAAACCCCTTCCGGCGCGGGGGAAAGCGCCGCCCCGTATGTTCCGGGGGACGGCCATGCGGGGATATTCGGCGCTTACTCCGCAACGGACGATGCCGGCCTTGCAACCCGGCGTCTTGCCATGGAGGCTCTGCTGGACAGGCGCCCGGACTTTGCCCCCCTGCCGGGCCGGGGGAACTCCGGCGCGGAGACAGGCGCTGACGGCGCGGGGGAATACGCCGGCAACCCGGCGGAGTATAGCGGCGCGGCGGCGGAGGCCGGTCCCCGCTACGAGGCAGCGAAACTCCGCTTTATCGGGCGGCTGTTCGAACTGTTCCTCCTGGTGGAAACCGAAGACCGGCTCCTTGTCATCGATCAGCACGCCGCTCACGAGCGGATACTTTACGACCGCTTCCTTGCCGCCCCCATCGTAAAACAGGAACTGCTGGTTCCCATCTACTTCGATTCGCGGGACCACGGGGAAGACCTTTTCCTTGCCGCAAAGCGGGACGAACTTGTAAAACTGGGAATCGTTATCGAGGAGGCGGGAAACGGCCGCTGGCAGATCACCGCCCTGCCCGAAGGCTGGCGGCTTTCCGACAGTGAAACCGTGGAGGCTCTGCGGGAACTGCAAAACGCCGGGGAAAACATGGCGGAACGCTGGGCCGCCACGCTCTCCTGCCACCGGGCGGTAAAGGACAGGGACTATCTGGACGAGGCAAGCGCCGCGGCCCTGGCGGAGGCGGCCCTGGCCTTACCCGTCCCCCGCTGCCCCCACGGCCGGCCCGTTTGGGTGGAGATAAGCCGGGCCGAACTGTACCGCGGGGTAAGGCGGGCCTAGCGCCTGAACTTGAGGGTTTCCAGGGACGAGCCGCTCCGGACAAAACTGAACCACAGTTCCTGGGATGTGTTGTTCCGAAGGATGCGGTAGAAATCCTGAAGGTTCCGCACCGTCTCGCCGTTGATTCCGGTGATCAGATCCCCCCGCTTAAGGCCGATAACGTCCGCCGGGCTGTCCGCCAGTACCTGGGACGCGACCAGACCCTGGGCGCTTTTATCCAGATTAAAGGCGCTGCGGCTCTCGTCGTTGAGGGGGTAGGGTATAACCCCGGGCCAGAGGTTCTTGCTGTCGGCCGCCACCTCATTGGTTCGTTTTTCTATGCGGACCTGGATATCCTGGGTCTGGCCGCCGCGGATCACCGTAAAGACGGCCCGGTCCCCGGCGCGCAGGTCCCCTACCATTCGGGACAGGGCGGTAGAATCCCGGGTTTCCTTGCTGTCCACGTGGGTAATAAAATCGCCGGGCCTGATGCCGCCCTTATCCGCCGGAGAGTTGATAAAGACCTGGGAGGCCAAGGCCCCCCGCTTCCCGTCCGCCGACAGGGCCGCCAGGAATTCCCGGTCCGGATCGACCAGCGAAACCCCCAGCCAGCCATACGTGGCGCTGCCGGAACTGATAATGTCGTCAATGACCCGTTTGGCGTTGTTAATGGGAATGGCAAACCCCAGCCCCACCGAGCCGCCTGAATTGTTGCTGGCGATCCACGTGTTAATGCCGATTACCTCTCCCCGGATGTTCACCAGGGCGCCCCCGGAGTTCCCCTGGTTAATGGAGGTATCCGTCTGGATAAAGTCGTTGATGTTCCCCGCTGGGCCCCCGGTCCGGCCCACAGCGCTGACTATCCCCATCGTTACCGACGACATAAAGCCAAGGGGGTTCCCCACGGCGATAGCCCAGTCCCCTACCTCCACGGTATCCGAATCCCCCAGTGCCGCCAGCGGGAGGCTGTTGCCGGATTTAATGGACACCGACACCACGGCCAGGTCCTTGCGGTCGTCCGTGCCTATCAGTTTTGCCGGGTATTCCGTACCGTTCATGTCCACCAGGGAAATTTCCGAGGCCCCCTCTACCACATGGTTGTTGGTAAGGACATAATAAGTATCCTGGTCGCGGCGGACCACAATCCCCGAACCCATACCCTGGGAACGGAATTCCCGTTCCTGGCCCTGGGAATCGGGATTTCCCTCCTGGGGGCCAAAGAAAAATTCCCAGGGGATGCCGGGGTAGTTGGGAAGCTGCTGCCGCCTGACCGATACGGTTTTAATTTCCACCACCGAAGGCAGCACCTTTTTCGCTATGGAACGGAACGCGGTTTGGAGTCCCTCGGCTGTTTCCAGGGCGCTTTGCGGGATAACGACCGGACTTTCCTCCGCCAAAGCGGTTCGTGAAGTCCGGGGAGTGGAACAGGAAAACGAAAGGAAGGCAAGGGAAAAGCCGAAAATAACTCCCACCAGTACCAGATTGAACACAAAAAGATTTTTGGACGATAGGTTTCGCGTAAAATTCATCGCTGTACTCTCCATGATTTAGATTTATCGTAACACGGGCCCCGGTTTTCGTAGTTAGTTTTCATACATACTCAATACATAATAATAAAATCCCGCTGAAAGTTACACAAGAACGATTCAGGGACCCAAACCGCGTTTGAATGGGCCTGTCCGGAAACCTGCCTGGCGTTAGGGTTTTGGGGAAATGTCTTCGGTCAGAATTTCGGTGTGATCCCCAAAAATCGCCACCGTATGTTCCCAATGGGCGGACGGCTTGTTATCCCCGGTAACCACGGTCCAGCCGTCATCATGTACTTCCACATCCCCCGTGCCCAGGTTGATCATGGGCTCTATGGCGATCACCATGCCGCCTGAAAGCCGGGGGTTGGGGCCGTGGGGGTAGTTGGGAACCTGGGGGTCCTCGTGTAGTTCCAGCCCCACCCCGTGGCCGCAAAACTGGCGCACTACCCCGTAGTTTCCCGGTTTGGCGTGGCCGCTGACGGCCCGGGCAATCTGGAGCAGCCGGTCCCCGGCCCGGGCGGAGGCGATACCTTTGTAAAGGCATTCCCTGGTTACCGTGTTCAGGGCGTGAACCTCCGGGGCCACCTTTCCCGCCTCCAGCGTTACCGCCTGATCGCTGATATAGCCTTCCAGATCGATGCCGCAGTCCAGGGAAACCAGATCCCCCTCCCGGATTTTCCGTTTGCCGGGGATGCCGTGGATAACCTCGTTGTTGATGGAGACGCAGAGGGCGGCCGGGAAGGGGTTTTTCCGGGAGCCGTAACCCAGGAACGCGGGCCGGCCCCCGGCCTTTTTGACCCAGTCCCGGACCCAGCGGTCCAGGTCTATGGTCTGGACACCGGGCTTTACCAGGGGTATTAGTTCCCGGTACATCGCGGAAAGGAGTTTGCAGGACCGGCGGATCCCGTCGATTTGCCGGTCGTTTTTAACGCGAATCATGGTGGTTCGTCATATCCGTAATTTTTCCCGAAGCCGGCCGGCGTTGGGAAGCCCCGGATCCCGGCGCAGGGCTTCCCTGATAACGGACTGGGCGGCGGTTTCGTCCCCCATTTTGAGAAGGGTTTCCGCCATGGAACGCAGCCAGCGGGCCTCGTCCCGGGGGGGGAACCCAAGTTCCAGCAGGGTCTCCATGCAGTCGATCCACAGTTCGTCCCCTACTCTGGGCCGCAGCCGCAGCCGCACCAGTTCTTTGAGAAAACCGGTAATATCGTCCATAAAGTGCTTGAAGTAGGGCTGCCGCCGTTCTTCCCGCACCAGCATGACCAGGAGTTCAAAAGCCTCGTAACACCGGTCCCGTTTATCCAGTTCCTCCGCCAGCAGGTACACGCAGTCCATCCAGTCTTCCCGGTCCAAATATTGGTCCATCGGAAAGTCCAAGGCCCCGGAACGGTCCCACACGGCGATGGCCGCGTCCTCTTCCAGGTGGAGCAGCTCAAAAAAAACCAGCTTGGCCCGGCTGGCGGGATCATCGGCATGTTCCCGCAGCCAGGAACGGTAATTAAAATCGACTTTTTTGATAAAACGGTTGTAGGCCCGGTCGTACTCGTAACGCCGGTCCCGGTCGGAAAGTACCTCGTAGGCGGCCAGAAGCTTGCGCATCTCCTCTTCCGCCTCTTTTCCCGCGATATCGGGGTGCAGCCGTTTGGCTTTGTCCCGAAAAGCCCTTTTAATTTCCTGGGTAGAAGCGTTTTCCCTAACGGACAGGATGTTGTAGTGGTTGGTCATGGGAAAAGGCCGGATACGGGGGGGTTGGCAGCCTGCCGCGCCTGCGGGTTTTTATGGCTTTTCTGCTGAAAAAAACCATAAAAACCCTGGCTGCCGGGCTGTTTCGGCAGTTTGCAGGGTAAAAAACCGGCTGAAAACCGGTTTTTGGGGGCCCTGTGCGTGAAGCGCGGCAAAGCGCTAAGCCCCGATGCGCTTGCCCAAAGCTTCCGCGTGGGGCGGATTTAGAAGGATATCGCTCCAATTAACCCGCATGCCTTCTTTTTCCATGGCCTTCATGATGTTGAAAAGGGTACGGCCGGTAAAAAGGCCCGATTTTATTACAAAGGCGGCGCCGCGTTTACCCCCAAGGCCGCTTCCCGCGCTCAGGATCTTTGGCAGGGCGTCGGGAAGTTTGCCGGAAAAAAAACCGGTAGACTGCGCCACAACGGTGATGTACTCGTAACCGGGCAGCCTCATACCGTCTTCGGTCCAGGCGTTTATCACGTCAACCCGGTGTCCCATGGACTCCATGCCTTTGACCAGGGCGCTGACATGGGGGGGAATTCCTCCCCGCTCCCGCGGCACGCTTACAATCGCGATTCTCATAAATTTTTGCCCGCCTTACGCCTGCTTGTAAATTTGGTCGATCCCCGGTTCTTTAACCAGCAGTACCGAACACTTGGCGCTTGTCATGATCTCCCGGTGGCTGTGTCCGATAATATCCCGGGTGTTCCGGTCTTTCTCCCAGCCCCCCAGGATAATAAGATCCGCCTTTTTATCCTCCGCCGCCGTGAGGATCTCCGTAGACACCGTCCCCCGGCGGATCTCCCGCTCTATTTTAACTCCCTTGGCCTGGGCCAGTTCCTCCACAAAGGACAGGTAACGTTCTCCATTAAGCTCCAGACTTTTTTCGTAGTCCTGGCTTTCTTCCTGGATAAAGATCTTGCTCAGCGTAAGCTGCCGGATCGTGGCGGTATCCACCACGTACACCGCGGTCATCTTGCAGCGGTATGTCTTGGACATGACAATGGCGTATTTAGCCGCCAGAATCGACGCATCCGAGCCGCTAATTGCGGCAATAACATGGGAAATAATAGGCTTTATCATTCGGCGCCGGCCTTCCTCTTTAACAATTTGCTGGTAAAAAACGAATCCCGCTCCCGTTCTTCCAGAGCCGCCTCGATATAGGCCCTGGTTTCCCTGGCGCCGGGAATAACCATCTTTTCAAGTGCGTTTACCCGCCGCTGAGTCTTCCGCAGCTCCCGGGCAAGCCGCCACGCGATGGTTCGTACCGCCGCGAGTTCAGTACAGATTTTAAGCAACTGGAAAAATTCTAACACGGTTTCATCACATTCGGCAAATGAATTCGCCGGGGAATACTTCAATTCGGCATTCGGCATACGGATATTCAGCCCCGGCAGCGTCATCCCGGCGGCGCTCACCCGCTTTTCTTCCAGTTCGAAACGGTAGTGAATGTCCCGGGAAAGCCGGTCCGCCCGCTCCCGCCCCACGGCGATAAGCATCCGCTTCAGCGCCGGATACGCCGAGGCGACCCGGGCGTCCATGTCCCGTTCCAGCAGTTTTACCTGCTCCACCTGCTGCATCAGTTCCATTACCAGAAGCTCCCGCTTCTGTTCCAGGAGGTCATACCCCTCCTCCGCGGTAACAAGCCGTTCCTTAACACGGATAAGGTTACTCTTTGTCGGGGCTATCAGTTCCCGGGCCATACTTCTCCTCGTCTTTTATACTCTACTAAAAATCTCTGTTTTTTAACAGTACCCGCCGCGGCAGCCGGAGCCGCGAAACTGAACAACTCTGAGGCTTTCCCTCCCCCGTTGCGTTATTTTTCGCGTTTAGGTAGAATCATACTGTTATGAGCGCTATACCAGCCCTGAGCGCGGACTTCGCGGCAGGCAGGCAGGCAGGCAGGCAGGCAGGCAGGCAATTATGGGCGCCTCCCGGGCTTTGTCAAGCCCCTGACAGCCTAAACTCCTCTTTTTTTACCCTTTTTTCGCAAAATAACGCCCCCTTTATATATCCCGGTAGACGGAACGGCTGCCCGGCTTCCTCGTATTCAGGCGAATACGCCGCATATTCAGGCAGATACGTCCCGTATTCAGGCAGATACACCGCATATTCAGGCAGATACGTTCCGTATTCTGGCGAATACGGCGCGTATTCAGGCAGATACGTTCCGTATTCTGGCGAATACGTTCCGTATTCAGGCAGATACGCCGCATATTCTGGCAGATACGTCCCATATTCCGGCGAATACGCCGCGAATTTCAGTGTACCCTGGGGCAATTCCGCCCCAAAACAAATAAATCACTACAAGGAGAAAGCAAATGTCTAATTCAACGGACTGGCTGCCTCATACCAGAGACGGCCAGCTCTCTATGGCGAAGGATTGGCTGCCTGTAATGACGGCCAACGCGGAGGCGTGGGGCATACCTGCCGCCGTCATCACGGACTTTACCGCGCTGACGGGCGCGGCGGACACGGCGCTGGCGGCGGCGAAGAACGAGACGACCCGCACGCCCGTGGTTACGGCGCAGTGCCGGGAGGCGTTTACGGCCATGACGGATAAGATGCGGGACATCAAGCGCCGCTACTTCCTTTCGCCGCCGCTTACGGAGGCGGATCTCGCCGCGCTGGGCCTTAAAAAGCACGATCCGGTCCAGACCCCCAGCGGCGAGCCCGCGTCCCAGGTAACGATAGAGACCTGGCAAAAAGCCGTAGGCTTTTTGCCTCGGAGTTTGCGGCAAGCCGCAAACTCCATGCAATTACTGGCTGGAGTTTTGCCGTAGGCAAAACTCCCAAGCTATCCGGCTATGCCGGATAGCAAGGCACGAGCTGGGCGTCAAAATGGTCTATGTTACCGGAAGCCCCTCCGACCCGGCCAACAAAGGCTACCGTATATGGTACAGCGTCATCGCCCCCGGCGAAACGCCCCCCTCGGAACCCGAAGAACTCCGCAAATCGTTCTACACCACGCGGAAAAAGGATGTAATCGAGTTTGATTACGGCGACAGCGGAAAGACAGCGTACTTCGCCGTGCAGGTGGAGAACGGCGGCAAGAAAGGCCCCTGGGGCCCGATGGTGAGCGCGCTTATCCCATAACTAATGAGAAATTAGTAATGAGAAATGAGTAATGAAATGATGAGTGATGAGGAATGAAAGACGAGTGGGGAGTAATCGGGCGGCGCTCTGTAGAGGCCGCTCCGTTTCCTCACATCAATCTTCCATTACTCATTAATAATTACTCCTTACTCATTACATACCATGAGGAATGAAACGATGAAAAAACGGCTCTGTATAGCCTGGATCGCCCTGTGCGCGGCGCTGGTTTCCTGCGCCAGTATGGGCGATAGCGCGGATCTTCTTTCCCTGGAAGAAGCGATTGAGCAGTCGGCGGCGGAGCTTGCCTCGGCACTTCCGGAGGGAACCCGCGTGGCAATCGTGGCCTTTGATTCGGAACACGATAACGTGTCCGGCTATATTATGGACGAACTGGGGGGAGCGCTGGCGGAGAGCGGGGTTGAAGTGGCGGACCGCCGGAATCTGTCGGTTATCTACCAGGAGCTTAATTTCCAGATGTCCGGGGAGGTGAGCGACGAGACCGCCGTGTCTGTCGGCAAGTTCC
>JAISLX010000180.1 GCA_031277045.1 Treponema sp. | reverse complement strand
TTCGGGAAACTGAAAGAGAACCGTCGGCTTACGGTTAGGTATGAAAAATCCGATATAAACTTCCTCGGATTTATCCTGGTCGCCTTCCTTAAAATACTCATTTGCTAACAGTGCCTAGGGAACATTCCCACAGCTTACTACACTCACAGTTTGCCAGCCCTAAAAATTCGGGTCGCCAAAACGTTATGTGCAATAAAACCTGCAATGCATAGAACACCTGGAAAAAGGTTTTACGAAATCCAACACATAACCAAGAAAGAATTTGCTACGAAAGCACGAGAGAGAACGATGAAAAAGAAAAAATGGTTTAATGGACTGACGGCGGCGTTGGACCTGATAGTTTTGTCCGGCTGCGGAACGCCGGCCGCCGCCTATTACGTCCAGGGCGTTGCGTATTGCGACAAAAGGGCGAGGAGGTTTATTTCCCCGCCGCCGCACGGTTAAGGCGGTCGTTGATGGCCTCCCCCAAAACCTCCGGGGGGGCTGCTTCGGCGTGGATACGGCGGAGGTCAAGCCTGTCCAGCCGGTGAAGGGCGTCAAAAAGATTGGCCGCCGCCTCCAGGCTGTCCCCCGCGTCCGACAGAACTTCCAGGGAATTTTGCGGTGCCGCCGGGGCGGCGGTCCACGATTCACGGGAAGACCGGCTGAAAAAAAGATAGGCTGCGTCTTCCCGGTATGGCAGGGCGATCATCTCCCGCCGCTCATGAAGACACAACGGGGTCCGGGGCGCGTAATGGCTTGTGAGGAGTCCTGGCGAACGTAGTTCACCTGGTGAACGCAGTTCGCCAGGGGACAGTTCCGGCGGAGGGGCCGGGCCTTCCCCGGGGCCGGGCAGGGGGCCCAGAACGTCCTCCAGCCGCGAACGGGAAAGACCGCCGGGCCGCAAAATTCGGGGGCGGGCGGCGCACATGTCCAGGACTGTGGACTCCACCCCCACGGCGGCGGGTCCGCCGTCCAGAATAATCTCCAGGCTGTCTCCCAACTGTTCGGCCACATGCTCCGCCCTGGTGGGGGAAAGGCGGCCGAACCGGTTGGCGCTGGGGGCCGCCACAGCGCCGGTGGAAAGCCGGATGAGTTCCCGCGCGGCGGGATGAGAGGGAAAACGGACCGCCACGGTGGCAAGTCCGCTGGTGGCAAGATCCGGGACCGGTTCCCGTTTGGGCAGAACCAGGGTCAGAGGGCCGGGCCAGAATTCCGCCGCAAGCCGGGCTGCCTGTTCCCGCGTCCCCGGATCAAGGGCGGAAAGATCCGCCACGTCTTCCAGGGCTTCAAGGCAGGCGATATGAACAATCAGCGGATCAAAGCGGGGCCGGCCTTTAACCTGAAAGATTTTCGCCAGGGCGCGGGGATTAAAGGCGTCCCCGCCCAGGCCGTAAACTGTTTCCGTGGGAAAAGCGGCAAGCCCCCCCCCGCGAATGGCCGCCGCCGCAAGCCGCAGGGATTCTTCGTTTACAGGGTAGATCATAATGTTCCCGTGGGGCCGCTTTCCGCGCTACAGCCAGCGGCGGATCTTAAAAAATATCAGCATTCCCAGGGCAATAAGAATCATCACGCCCCAGGTAATGGGGTATGCCAGGGAAAACTCAAGTTCCGGCATGTATTTAAAATTCATCCCGTACACCCCAACAATAAACGTGAGGGGGATAAAAATTGTGGAAATGATGGTAAGCACCTTCATAACGTTGTTCATCCGGTTCGACACGGCGGAAAGGTTCACCTCGATAATCCCGGCGATAAGTTCCCGGCAGGTTTCCACGCTGTCCACCGCCTGAATCACGTTGTCATGAAGATCCTTGAAGAAGGGGGTCATTTCCACCGGGATCCACCCGGAATCCAGACGCCCCATGATCTGAATATTCTCCCGCAGGGGCCAGACCACCCGCCTAATTCGCAGCAGATTTTGTTTTAGTTTTTGAATATCGGGAATAATATTCTGGTCCTTTTCGTCCATAGCCCGTTCCTCAAATTCCTCGATGCCGTCGCCGATGGTATCCAGAAAAATAACGTACCTGTCCACCACCGCGTCCATGATGGCCCACGCAAGGTAAACGGTTCCCATGCGGCGAATTCTTCCGGCGTTGTTGAGGATTCGCTTTCTGATTCCGTCAAAATAGTCGCCGGGCTTTTCCTGAAAACTGATGACCGTGTTTTCGGTAATCACCACGGCAATCTGTTCAAAGTCCAGTTCTCCGTCTTTCCGGTCTTTCCCTGCCCCGATAGATTTCAGAACGACAAACAAGTAATCGTCAAATTCCTCTACTTTGGGACGGTGATTGGTGTCCAGAATATCCTCCACCGTCAGGGGGTGGATATGGAAAAATTCCGCAAGGCGGTTTACCTCGGCAATATTGTCAAGGCCGCTCATGTTGATCCAGGTAAGTCCCGCAGGATTCCTGTGGAGCAGCAGCCCGTCTACGGTTTCCGCGTTTCTGATCCACGCCCCCGCGGGATCATAACCGATAAGGGATAAATCCATTTTAAGGGGTCCCCGTATATTTTTCGTACTGCCGGGTAAAATAATCGATCTTCCCGGTTACCTTTTCCAGATGCCGGCGCATTTCACAAATCTGGGCTTCCACATGCTGTTTATGCTCCCGCAGCAGTTCACATCGCCGTTTAAGGGTTCCTTCACCTTCCATGCTGAGTTCCACAAAATTCTTTATTTGTTTGATAGTCATTCCCGTGTTTTTAAGACAGCAGACAAGGGCCAGCCCTTCAAGATCGCTTTCCGAATAACGGCGTACCCCGTTACGGCTGCGGGCGACGCCGGGAAGGAGCCCTTCGCTTTCGTAGTACCGCAGTACGTGGGGGGGCAGAGATGTTTTTTCCGAGACTTGTTTAATCGTATACGACAAGGGCTTGTCCGCATGTCCGGTTTTGCCGGACCCGATGATATTCACATGTTTATTTTACCGGTAATTCAAAGGCGGGTCCAGAGCGCGCGTTGTCCGGCAGCCGGATAATCGTTATTCTGGAACATGATGGTTTACCGCGTTGACGCGCGGCAGGCCAACAAAAAAACAGAGGACGGCCAGATGAAAACCGCGCTTGCCAACTACGATGTATATCCCAGGGTAATCCGCTCGAACAGGGAAACCGAAATAACGATCCGCCCGCTGGGGGACCACGCCCGGTTTTTGGAGGGCCATAGTTATACGGTTACTGTAATTCCCATGAACGAAACTGCCAGAAACGAGGAACGGCATGTGTACCCTTCGTATGACCTGCGGCCCGCGGCGGGCGGCGCCCTGATCTTTCGGAGCTTTTTTGGCGGCGAGGGCCAGTACGCGGTTTTTGTCGAAGAAAAGGGGGACCAGGGTGTGCGCGCCCTGCCCGTTGAACTGCGGCTTTACGCGGCGGACGAGGACCTGTTTGTCCTGCGGCCCTGGCGGGGGGATATGCACGTCCACAGTTTCCGTTCGGACGGCAGGGAAGCCCCCGCCATTGTGGCGGCCAACTACCGCAAAGGGGGTTTCGACTTTCTCGCCCTGACCGACCACGAGCGTTACGAACCTTCCCTGGAAATGATCGAAGCCTACAAAGGCGTCCCCATCGACATTGGGCTCTTTACCGGTGAGGAAGTGCACCCGCCCGGAAACCATATCCATTACCTACATTGCGGCGGCAAGTGGAGCGTCAACACACTTATCCAAAACGATCCCGGCACGTACCGGAAAGAGATTCTGCGCCTTTCACAGGAACTGGATATTCCCGAAGGCATTAACCGTGAGGAGTTTGCCTCCTGTTACTGGGTGTGCCGGGAGATACACCGGGCCGGCGGCCTGGCAGTCATGGTCCATCCCCACTGGATACACGACCGCAGCTACCATATCAGGGAGGCTATGGCCCGCTTCATGATCACGTCAAAGTTATTTGACGCCTTTGAGATTATCGGGGGCCAGACCCTGGAAGAAAACCAGCCTCAGGTAAGCCTGTGGCAGGAAATGCGGGCCCAAGGCGTTTTTCTGCCGCCCCTGGGGAACAGCGATTCCCACGGGACCGTGAACGCCGAGTGGTTCCAGCTTGCCAAGACTCTGGTGTTTTCGGAAACCTGCGAACAGGATTCGATCTTCGCGGCCATACGGCAGGGCCGCGTGGCTGCCCTTGAACAGTACCGCGGCGAGCCCAAAGCCCGGCTCTACGGCCTCCACCGTTACGTGATGTTCGCCCTCTTTCTGCTGGAGGAATACTTCCCCCTGCATGACGAGCTTTGCTATGAGGAAGGCCGCCTTATGAAAGATTACATCTGCGGGGATTCGGGAGCGGCGGATCTTCTGGCGCGTCTGCAGGGCCGCTGCGCGGCGTTGATGCGGAAGTGCTGGGGGGACTAAAAACGGGGCCCTGCCGGATTAAATCGTTCCCGCGCCGGATTTTCCCGGCCCGGAACAGGCTCCCGGCAGCAGGTTGCCGTTTCTGTCGAATGGCCAGTCCTCCGGACCGCTTAGGATTTCCAGCCCTCTGGCCCCGGCATCCTCTTTCATGGCCTCGGATATCCACAGCGTTTCGGTATGGAGGCTGTCGGCGATGCGGACGATCCGGGGGCGGGCGGGATCGCCGCCGATGCAGGTCCGCAGCGCAAACTGCACCGCCTCCCGGTCGTTTTCCAGGATACAGGGAATCCGCGCAAAGTCGATGCCCCGGCTGGTAACGGCGTTCACGTAGGTAGCCTCAAAATCCACTTTGTTGAACAGCCGCCGGGTAGTGGCGTGGGCGGCCCCGATTCCCAGGGCGGCGCCGTGGGTTTCTTCGGTCAGGTCCAGCACGACGGTACGGTTTGCCCTAAGGCCCCCGGTAACCCAGGGGGAACAGGGACTGGCGCCTGTGATGTTGGGGTCCATGCCGTCCCCGGAAATATCCTTGCCGATCCGGTCAACCACCAGCACATCGGCGCTGTCGAAAGGGATACGCGGCAGATGGGAACGAGCCTCTTCAAGAAGGACAGGCTCCTCTGTCTCAATCTCACCAGGCCGCAGGGCCGCGAATTTCCAGGTTTGACCGTAAGCGTTTTCCAAAATCCCAAAACCCATGATTACCGGGGCGTGTTTGATGATGGTTTTGCCGAAGAGGGGAACCATCTCCGCCATACAGCCAAAACCGTTCTGGTGGCAGATCTCCGCCCCCTCCCGCTTGCCCAGGCCAATGGCCATCATCTTCATAAGTCCGCTTTCGTAGGGGCCGCGAAAATCGGTGTGGGGCTTGATCCGCCCCGCCACGATAATGCCGTCGGAACCGGCGGCGTTTTTGTCGATCCGCACGCCGTAGCGTTTACCCCCCGGACCCGGTCCGGTTTCACCTGCCGGCACGGTTTCCATGGAGGAAACGATAGGACAGCCCAGGGATTCTTCGGTAACGCCGTAGGCGGCAAGCAGGGCCTTTTGCCCTCTGGCGGTGGCGCCGCCGTGGCTCCCCATAGCGGGAACCACAAAAGGATACGCCCCCCGCGATCTGACAAAAGCGGCAATAGCGGCGGTGATACGGGCCACGTTGGCCACCCCCCGGCTGCCGCAGGTAATGGCGTACCGTTTGCCGGGCCGCACCGGGTCCCCAAGCTCCGGACGGGACAGTTGGGCAGCCACGGCCAGAGGAATATCTTCCGCATCAATATGGTCCCGGTCAAAAAACTGCCGTACCCTGAGCATCCGGGGGAGCCGTACCTCCGCGCACAAGCGGCTGATCATCCCCACTTTCGCTTCCATTGCCGCCCCTTTTTTTTAAGCTGTTCTGCTAACGGTGAAGGAAAAACCCCGCGTTTCAAGGCGGGGTAGTTCATTTTATAGGTACTGTCGTTGCACTACAATATCCCGCGCCGGGGACGGGCGGTACGGACACCGCTGTTTGTGCAATTACGCGACCTTAAGCGCCGCAGGCGCTTAAGCCAAGGCATGTGCAATGTGCGCTAAATTGGTAAAAAGCATAAAAATCATACAAAAATGAAGAACCCCGCCGCAGAGCTCGAACCAAAGGTTGGCTTCAAGTCTCCCAAAAAACACGGATTTTTGGCAGACTTGTGAGATAACCAACCGGGTTATCGAACAAGTCCAATAAAACCATTGATAGTATCGTTATACTGGATCCAATAACATTTATCAAACAACCGGAGGAATAAAAATGAGAACAGACACGTTAATAAAGAATGAAGGCATGGAAATATTATCAAAACATTTAGGCATGGTAGAGGCCGAGCGTTTTATCATGTTAATTCAACGAGAGCCATTTGATTACACCAAATGGCAAGAAAATTTGTTTGAAAATATGACTGTTGAAGAATTGGCAAAAAAAGCTGATGAATAGGTAAAATGAACCTCCCCGCCGCAGAGCGGCGGGGTATCTTGTTGTTACTTATTCTGAGAATAAATCCATCTGTTTGTCATCTGTTATTCTATATAGTTGTCTGTAATTTTTGTCTGTCC
>JAISLX010000174.1 GCA_031277045.1 Treponema sp. | reverse complement strand
CGGACTTTGACAAACTTGGCGGTCTTCGCTGGGAACAAGAGGGGATACAGAGCGCCCAAGCTAACAGCTATTTACGATAAGGAAGAGACATGCGTACTCATACGGACAATGAACTACTGCGTAAAAATATTAAAAGGCACCTCTCAGTCTATGCGTTACTGATTGGACTTGTTCGATAACCCGGCTGGTTATCTCACAAGTCTATTATTTTTCCTACTATTACCGTATACCATTCAAACTGCGGGTTTGCTTATGAATTTGGGCGTTTTTTGTGGCCCTAGTCTGAGAACGCCGCAAAAAACCGGGCTTTACCGGGAATATTTGGAAACCCTATTGAATTTCAAAATGTTCCCGATATCCTTTTGCCCAGCGTCGGGTAAAAGGATATCGCTTCAATTCCTTGCGCAATTCCATATCCGGGACAAGTTCCTTCACGAGAACATGCCTGATCAAACTAAAACTTAATCTGGAAATAACTCCGGGACGCTTCTTTTATTCTTTTCTTCTTCCTGCCGGAACAAATCACGGTTCATCCGGAACAAGTCCCACACTTCCCTAACACCCTTGGCAAAGGCCGCCAACTCTCCGTAAAGACGGAGAGTAAAATCTTCATCGGCGCCCTGGGTTACACGGACCAACACTTCTTGTAACTGGTCTAACGTCATCTCCGGCTTCCTGGCCCCGCCCCGCTGCGCCACCTTTCCAGGAAACCCCTCAACGTCTACCCAAACCTGCATAAGCCGGTAGCCCCTGGCCTTCATACGCTTACGAAAAGCCGCCTGTCGATCCGCTGCCGTCCTATCCATCTTTTCATACTCCCATACACCGGCACATAAACTACAAACCCATATAAAATTACAGGTTTAACACACTGATATAGTAAATGTCCCTTTTATATTGTCCACACAACCCCGGATATAAAAAATTTCACTTTTATTTATAAAATTTTGAACCACAACAAAACCCTCTAAACCCACCTGGGTTAAACCCCGATACTAAAAACATAAGACCCAAAAAGCAACAAAAACCCGCCCCGTTACATATAACGGCTCGTTCCGCTATAAACCTGATATAGTAAATGTCCCTTTAGCTCCCACGGAAGATTTTCAGCCGCTGGATCGTCTTTTCTGAAACGTCGAAAATACCGGCTAACTCTTTCCGGGATATTCCGGGATGGCTGTCATAATAAATTTTGAGTTCCTCCGCCCGGCTGTCTGCCCTGGCTCTCCGGACAATGACCGATTTCCGGTTCTGTTCCCGGTGCCATTCCCGAAGACCGGCGGCGGTCATGTGCCGGGCCGTCCACTTGCTGATACTCCGGGCTATACATGACACTTCCTTATCAAGCATGGGGATATTAAAGGACAAGTTTATATTCATGGAAAAATTAAAAACGGCTTCCATTAGGCGGGACTGGTCATCAAACTTTAACCGCTTCCATTCGGCATAGGCGTAAATTCTTGCTTCATCGAAAACCGTACAGTTGCGGCCAAGGCCGATCACCTCTTTAGGTTTGGGTTTCCAGGATTTAATTGTGTCGGGTATGTAATCTAGTAATTCAATAAGGCCCCAGGCTTTTTCATGCCATATATAAACGGTCCATCTGTCCGATAGCGGGTTTTTTGAGATGAGTTTCCCATATCCCGAATCGGCGTTGAGTAGCCTGGTAAGTCCCTTGTCTACGTCCGCCGCTAATTCAAGGGGCTTGCGCCTGGCCTGGCGCAGCGTGTAGACGGCCGGATCGATCATGTAGAATACGTGTTGATGATTATTCGCCGGGTTCCGGGCTTCCATGTTCGGCGTGGGAATGTGCCATTCATCCGGCCAATAGCAGCTTTCCCCGCTGTCGATGTCAAAGATCATCCAGTAGGCGCGGGTGATGGGGTTAGGCTGTATGTAAGCGTCTTTTACCGCCTGGTCTTTCGGGCGGATTTTAGGGGAACGTTAAAACGCCGCAATCCCGTCCCCGCCTTTTTTAGGACCGGCGTCGTACCGGCGTTTGTCCGGCCTGTCTTCCGGAAGCGCGTATTGAAAAAAAACCAGGGAAGCCGCGCAACGCGCAAACTCCCCCGGTAATGAATGGAGGGGCTGCTAAATTATGGGTACAATTCAACAGCCTTGGATATTGAATCCGCCGAGAGAGGTAGCGGCAAATTCCGGGGTACCAGGCGCATTAGGCCGCGCCTGCCGGCCGTTTTCCAGGTTCGTAACACTTCGTCAAACTGTCATTGCCGGACGGGCGATAATTCCCCCGCCGTCAACTTTCACTTCTGTTAGTTTCATCTCACAGTATAGTTATATCGAGCTAACAAAAGAATGTCAACTGTTTTTGAAAATATTTTTGAGCGCATGAGGCTTTTCCAAAACCAGGCGGATTTTGGGAAAAATTTAGGGAAGCCGCTTTTCGTATATCCCGCGCTGGCCCCGGCGGATTCCGGGATTGGCTTTCCCGTGTCAATCACTGTATAATCACATATCAGAGGACTTGAAAAAGGAGGAGCAGATGGCCGCGTATATCCTTAAACGGGTACTTCTATCCCTGGTAACTGTTTTTTTTGTCATCTGTCTGACCTATATTCTGATGAACACGGTTCCGGGCGGGCCGTTCCTGGGGGAAAAGGCGATTTCCCCCAGGGTACTGGCCGAACTGGAGGCCAAATACGGCCTGGACAAGCCCCTGCCGGTGCAGATGCGGAACTATATCGCATCCCTCCTCCGGGGGGATATGGGGGTTTCCCTCAAAATGCAGAAAAACCGGCCTGTGGCGACCATTATCAAAGAGATGTTTCCAGTTTCAGCGCGGATAGGGGTCATTTCCCTCATCTGGGCCCTGGTCGCCGGGGTAGGGCTGGGCTGCCTGGCGGCCTACACCAGGGGGCGCTGGCAGGACAGCCTGCTGCAGATTATCACCACCGCGGGGATTGCTTTTCCCAGCTTTGTGTCCGCCACGGTGCTGCTGGTCTGTTTTGCAGGCGGGGTCTTCAAGATATTCCCCACGACGGGCCTAAACCGGGGGGCTATCAGCTACGTGCTGCCCTGCTTTACCCTGGGGCTTACCCCCATGTGTTCGATTGCCCGCTATACCCGCTCCTCCATGCTGGAAGTCCTGGGCAAGGAGTACATCAAGACCGTCCGGGCCTACGGCCTGCCCGT
>JAISLX010000156.1 GCA_031277045.1 Treponema sp. | reverse complement strand
CACCATATACAGAATCAAGGTGAAAATACACATCAAGACAAGTATTTTGGTATAAAAATATCGCGAAAACGACCAAAAAGGGGCAAAAATAGGCTAAATATAGTGTTATATTCGGACTACATCTGCTCTCTGCGTAACATGAGATATTAATTCCAGATTCATTCTATAACAGGTACGATGTTTTATCCCCCCGGTAATCATTGTTTACCCCCTGCTTAGAAAAATATCAGCGCTCCATGGACATCGTTTCCTGCCGCTCCCGCGCCATATCCGCCCGGAAGACGGCAAGATGCCCGTTGATTGAATCGTCCAGCACAGTACACGATATGGAGGGATTTTCACCCTGTATATAGCGTACAAAATCCGCTGCCAGGCGTTCGTCTCCTCCGCCATGACCGCCGAAGGCCCCGGTGGTATCGCCCTTTATATTCAGATCAATCGTTTCTTCTGCGTATTCATGGCCCGGGCAGGGATCGATTTTACGGATAGTAAATTTTTCTTCTTCCATATCACCCGCTATTTCTCCGATAGTACCGATAATATGGATATTCCTTCCCGGCCGGGATGAGCCGCCAATCATGTTCAGCGTACCGGTAGCGCCATCCTCAAATTCCAGAACCACCGACTGATGATCCACCACGTTGTTGTCGCATCTCCACACGCAGCGCCCGTAGGGATTATCGTTTTTCAGGGATTCTATCTTTTGTTCAATTGTGGGGTTTTCGATATGTTCAAGACTATCCCACACATAAAAGGCCCAGCGATCCGGATTATCGATGTAATGTTTCCTGGCCGAATAGAGGCAGTCCGCTTCTATAGGACAATCGACCAGGCAGCGCTTGCCGGCCTTTGGCGGACACCGGGAGGGCGTGAACTGGAAATTACTGCCAAAACTGGCAACCCGTACCGGCTTTACACCGCTTTTCATCCACATGAGGATATCCATATCATGACAGGATTTTGCCAGAAGCATGGTGGAATGACACTTTTCCCGATTGTTCCATTTTCCCCGGACGTAACCGACAGCCATGTGATGGTAGCTGACAAGTTCATTCACCTGGATGTTGATAATATCCCCCACGACGCCGTCGATAATCTTTTGACGGATAGCCGCGTAAAAAGGCGCATAGCGCAATACATGACAAATCATAACTTTAACGCCGTACTTTGCCACCGCATCCTTTAATTGCCACATTTCCTCTTCGTTGGTGGCGAAGGGTTTTTCCAGGAGCATATCATAACCCCGTGCCAAAAGCGGTAAGGCCGTCTCCACATGCTGATGATCCATGGTACCGTTGATGACGGCATCCGCCAGCCGGGGCTGTTTTGCGAGATCCGCCGCGGTTTCAAAACACCGGTCTTCACCGAAGCCAAAACGCCGTGCGGCCATTGCCCTCCGGAGGGGATTCATGTCAGCCACGCCGGTAATGTGCAGCTTGTCCGGGTTTTTCAGCGCGTAATCGGCATAGGTAAAAGCCCGGTGCCCTGCGCCAACAATGATCGCGGTTAAAGGTTTATTTGGCATGTTCGAATCCTTTTCCAAAACTGTACGGATAAATATTGGGCTTATTCGAGAACTCGAACCTTCGGTTCGTTAACCTTCGGTTCGTTGTTGGTTCCCGAATAAGTCTCTGCTATGGTCATTATAACAAAGCTGTTACTTTTTATTTAACCGTTTTCCACCAGTCGTTGGCTTCTTTTGTCAGAACATCACCGCCTTTGGCTTTCCATTGGGCAACAAAGGTATCAAAATAACTTACTGGCCGCTCACCGCTGATGATAGCGATGTAGGTTTCATCTTCTATCTTGTTAATTTCTGTCTGATAAATTCCGGACGAAGGCAGGGGAACAATGAGTTGATTCTGGTAGCCGTCGGTGTAGAACCCGTTGGCGGGACAGAACTTGGCATAGGAAGAGTTCCTGGCAGCCTCACCCGAAGGGGTTACAAATTTTCTGGAAATTAATCCTCCTCCAACGGCCCAACAGTAAAGCTGATCCTCATTGGTCTGCTTGATGGAGTTATTGGCATCATAATCCCAATCAACGCCCCTGACGCCGTAGAAAGCGGTGATGTAATTATCCGCGTTCTCGACGAAGTAATTCTGCATCTGTAATATCTTGATCATCTTGCTGCGATCTTTTTCAAGCTGGGTTCCGAAGAATAAGGTCGCCTCTGTCATGGGCATCCTCATGGACACCCCTTTTTTGCCCGCAGGGCCGGAAAAAGGAGCGCCAAAGAAGGTGCTTGCAGCGCCTTCAGGATTCGTGGCCGCCATTTCGTTGATATTGGCCCTGTTCGGATCCGGGGCATCCCAATGGTAGAAACTCGCATGGGAAGAAACGCCGATGCGTCCTTCGGTAAAGGCGTGGGATACCGCCCAGTAACCTCCCTTGTTTTCGCCGGTGATAAACTCCGGATCGATAACCCCGTCTTTATACCACTTGGCCAGGAGGCTTAGGGCTTCTTTCATCTCAGGCTGTATGGAACTATACACGAGTTGGCCGTTCTTTTCGACCCATTGACTCCGGACATACCCAAAGGCGCCGTAAACCGGCATCATTGCCGTACTCGAAAGACCGTAAGTATCCTTTCTTCCGTTTTTATCCGGATCGTTTTTGGTAAAGAGATAGATGAGTTCTTCAAATTCCGCAAGGGTCTTGGGAGCGCCTGATTTCCCAACGTTTTTGATCCAGTCTCCCCGGTAAACGATAGGCGTCCGGTAGGGTGTGTCCATCTCGGCAAGAATACCATAAATTTTGCCGTTTTTTTTGGTAAGATTCAGGAAACCCGGATACTGTTCCTCATACTCCCGGTACGGGATCGGGAGGTACTGCTTAATAAGATCTTCGGGAATTTCGGCCAAAACCTGCTGTTCATAATACCGATTCAGACTGGACAGGTTTTGGAGAAAGAAATCGGGAATCTCGTTGGCCGCAAACCGAAGATTCAGCATCTCTGCATAATTTGCCGCCTCCATGGGCCACACTTGAATGTCCACGTTAAACATTTTGTTCCACATCTCAATCATCTTGGCGTGTTCTTCCAGAGGACGATATGTCATGGTCGCCATAGTAATAGCCATGGGATTTTCGGAGTTTGCTGAACTTGATCCTCCGTCTGAAGACTGAGCGCCTCCGGCGCTTAAGATCCCTGCCGTTAAGGTAAAACAAAATACCAAAACCTCAAACTGCTTTTTGCTCATATCGAGCCTCCTATGAAAATATTGTGAAGAACAGAGACTATACCGTCTCTTTGTCCGTTCATCCCTTAAGGGAACCGATCAAAACACCTTTTACAAAGTACTTCTGTAAAAAGGGATACACCATAAGAATGGGCATAGTCGCTACCATTATTGTGGCGGCCTTGACCGAATCAGGATTCGTCAATCCCATATCTGTCGTTGTCGTGTTCAGTTCCATAAGCTGCATGGTGCCTTCCAGTACAATACGGCGCAGCATGAGCTGCAGCACCTGTTTACTCGTTGTGGAAATATAAATCATGCAATCGAACCACGCATTCCAATGGCTCACCATGGTCCAGAGCGCTACCGTGGCGATGATGGGGCCGGAAACAGGCACAATGATCCGGGCCAGAATAAGGAAGTCATTAGCGCCGTCTATCCGGGCTGATTCTTCCAGTTCTCCCGGAATATTCATAAAAAAATTCCGCATGATGATCATATTATAGGTACTGATAAGTCCCGGGAGGACCATGGACCAGACGGTGTTATAGATTCCCAGGGATCGGACCATAAGATAGTTGGGAATAAGCCCGCCTGAAAAAAACATGGTAAAAATCAGAAGACTGGTCCAGAAACTGCGATTAGGAAAGTATTTTTTTGAAAGGGGATAAGCGGTCATGATGGTGGCAAGCATTGTCAATGAGGTACCCAAAATAACCCGGAATAGGGTATTCCGGAAGCCTGTGTAGATATGGGGGTTCTTAAAAACCCGGACATAAGAGGAAAGATTAGGGTTTTTGGGTATGAGTGAGAGTCCCATAGTTACGGACCCTCCCAAAGAAGAAGAAACAAGGTAAAGGAAAGGATAAACCATCATAAAACAAACTAAAACCATAAACAGATAAAGGAAAAAGAGAAATACCCTGTTAGAAAAGGCTGTTTTGATCATTTTTTACCTCACCATAAACCATACTCGTTAACCCGTTTTGTTATCCAATTAGTAATAACGATTAATACAAAAGAGATAACATTGGTAAACAGTCCCACAGCAGTAGAAAAACTATACTGCATATCCACCAACCCTACCCGGTAAGTGTAAGTCCCCAGTACATCTCCCACACTGTAAACCGCCGGATTGTAAAGATTAAAAATCTGATCAAAATCATCCTTCACAATGCTGCCTACAGAGAAAATAAACATAATCGTTATCACCGGGATCAGGGACGGTAAGGTGATACTTATAATCTTGCGGAAGCGGCCAGCCCCATCAATGTCGGCCGCCTCGTAAAGCCCTGGGTCAATACCCGAGAGGGATGCCAGATAGATGATGGAACCCCATCCTATCCCTTTCCATATTGAGGTAAGGACGAGTACCGGACGAAACCAGTTTTTATCTGCCAAAAAGTAAATAGGTTTAAATCCTATGCTTTTCAGTACAATATTGATGGGCCCGGTAGAAGGAGAGAGGAACTGTATAAAAAGCCCCCCCAGGATGACCCAGGAAACAAAATGGGGGAGATAACTGATAGTCTGAACGGCCTTCTTAAACCGGAGAGCCCGCATTTCATTGAGCAGGAGGGCGAAGATGATGGGTGCAGGAAAACCAAAGAAAAGCTTGAGACTGCTGATGATCACCGTGTTCATGAATACCTGTCTGAAACTTCCCATGCTGAAAAGACGCTGGAAATTGTCGAGTCCCACCCACGGACTTTTCATGACGCCCAGGCGAAAGATAAAATTTTTAAAAGCTATTTGTACCCCGTAGAGAGGGGCGTAGCAAAAGACAGCGTAATAGATAACCGCAGGCAAAAAAAGGAAAACCAAATACCGGTGTTTCCAGTACAATGCAGCCATATTGTGCAGAGGGCCTTTTGCCTGCGTCCGCCCTCTGTAACGTAAAGAAACTTTCCCGCCTTCCAAACAAATTCTCCTTTGTGATTTTTGTAATTTTATGAAACCACGAAATTTGCAGGGCAGCAATAAAAATTTTAAGGAATTATTGGACGATTCAGAAAAAAGAGATGGTAATTTTAAGAAATAATGGCAAAATTCGGAAAAGCTCTATCCCCCGGCTTTTTCCTGAAGCCTGAAGGCCTGGGGGGTCATCCCGTAACGCCGCTTGAAACGTTTGATAAAATATCCGGCGCTGCTAAACCCTGACTTTAACGCCACCGCCTCTATGCTCAGGGAAGAATCCCGAAGCATAGGGACGGCGGCGTCCAGCCGTATCTTGTTAAGATACTCCGGAAAGGTCTCGCCGGTTTCCTCCTTTATTAGCTTGCCCAGATAATTTGCGCCCAGGCCGAAATGATCCGCCGCCATGTCCAGGGAAATGGGTTCCCGATAGTGATTATCGATATAGATCAGCAGGTTCGATGTAAGCAACGCGGTCTTGTTCCGGCTGGCTGCTAGTTCAAAAAGTTCTCTTATAGCGTCATACAAGCGGGCGCAGAATATATCAATATTTTCGGCTTTCTCCGGTTTGAGGGCGCCGGCCTCCCGGAACCGTTCCAGCCTGTGGTTTCTTATATAACGGGAAAGATCCTGCAGAAGAATCAAACTGTAGCGGCGGCAGGAATCGGCGGTATACTCAAGGCTCACGCAGGCAAACCGGAAACGGTCCAGCAGTCTTTCGGTTTCGGCGAGGCTGCGGGTATTAAGTATCCTTTCAAAATCACCGGCCTCCGGGGGAGGCAGTTCCCGGGGTACGGCGAGGGCCGGAATATCGCCGGCGTTGATGCAGAACCGGCCGGGGCAGAAGAAAAGATAGGGTTCCATCGCCTCGACCTCTTCGATGCCCCGGTAAATATCCGGCAGGTTCCGGTAATCGCCGCTGATACAGAGCTGGGCCGGTATGGCAAACCGTTCCCGGCAGTAGCGGTTTATTTCCTCCGCAGCCTCGTCAAGCGAAGCGCTTTCAGAGAGGCTGCACAAAACAAGGAGGGACATATCGGTGTTCTTGATACCATAAAGCCCCGGTCCGCCGGCCCCGCTTAATGATTCTATAAAGGCAAGAATGTTGTAGGTCAGAATATCCTTCGGCGCCGAAGATTTTTCCGTCCGGCTCAGGTAAAGCCGCAGAATCCGGTAAGCCGGCCCGGGGATATTGATATTCAAAAACTCTGCCTTGGCAAAAATTTCTACCGGATCCGTCAACTGCCGGTTGAAAAGGGACTGTAAAAAACCGTAACGCATGATCGCAAGATAGTCATTGAAAGTCTTCTCGTATTCGGAAGCTTTTTGGGAAAGTTTTGCTATGGCATGGTTCAGATAGGAATACTCATTCCGGTACAATTCCCGGCCCCCGCCCTGGCGGGGTTCCCCGACGGAAGCCACAAGTTGTTTAAGGGGTAAGTAAAGGCGCCGGGAAAAAAATCCCGATGCGGCAAGCCCCGCAAGCAGCACCCCCAGGCTGATAAGGAGAATAAAAGACATTATCTCGTTCATCCCCTCCCGAAAAACCCTGGTGGAGATTATCGAGACCAGGGTCATGGGAGCCTCTGTCAGATGAACATAGGAAACGATAAAACCAGGGGTATTTGAGGCAAACTGATACCCCCCCGGACCAGAACGGATTATGGCTCCCAGTTGTTTTTCGGAAAGAGAGCTCTCAAGTTCCGCCGGGTCGCCGTACAAAAACTGCAGGTCATTGGAAAAAAGGTAGAGACGCATATTCTCCGTCTCCTGTACCGAAAGATACGCGTTAAAGACTGCCGGGTTCAGTGAAAAAGCGATAAATCTCCTGGTATCCGCAGCGCTGCTGTTTGGCACAATGCCGAAATACAGAGGCCGCTCCTCCTGATGGAAATTGATTCTCCGCAGATCCCACCAGTTGACGGCGTTCCGGTTTTGTATGGCTTCTTCCCAGAGCAGCCGGTCTTCCCGGGCAGGTTCCTGGGTAAGATCGGTAAAACCCGTCAGGGAAGATATGCTTATCCGGTGTCCGGGTTCATAAATATCCACTGCCTCAATAACACCGCCGCTGAAAGTTACCAGACTCTTTAATTCATTAACAGCATTTTTAATCTTTACATTCCTTTGGGAGACCGGATCGATAAAAAAAGAACTGATGTACTGGTACAGTATCCTGTTTTCGATGAGTTCGATAAATTGCTGCTTAACATGGCGGTATACCTGCTGATCCAGTTGGTTGGATAACGCGGTAAGGCTAATATGGTTTTGCCGCTCCAGGGAAGACCGGTAGCTCATGGAAAAGAAAAAGTAACAGGCCCCGCCTGTTATTACCGTGGACAGCGCCAGCACCACAGTAAAGTATAACACGGTTTTTCCCCTTACAGAACGGAAAACAAAAAAATTGATAGCAGACCTCCCTGTTTCCCATTATTGGTCTGTTTTTCCTGTCCGTCAAGAATAGAGTTGTTCAGAAACCGCAGTTTCTGAACAACAGCCGCTTCAAAACAACATGATGCCAGGGCAACAGCGCTTACTTTTTCGTGATAGAATAACGGCCAAAGAAACCCTGTGGGAAGGATGGAACTATCAGAAGAAGCGGTCAGGCAGATGAAAGAGCATCCGGGGGAGACGCCGGATCCAGGGCGGCAATGGGGATATTTCCGGCATAAGCTGATAGACTGGCTGGTCATTGGACTATGTTCAATTCATAACCCGTGGGGAAGGGTTTGACGAGATGGAAGAGATGGAACGGGATCGGGAGGAGTGGTTCCGGCAATTTCCGGAGCTTCCCCATAGGATACCGGACGGGGGCACGTTTCGCCGGCTGTTTGAGCGGCTGAATCCCGGTGCGTTGATGCGCTTCTGCAAAAATGACCGGGAGGGGCCGGCGAAACCGGAAGGCGGCAGGTGCCGATAGACGGGAAGACCATTCAGGGGAGCGGGGAATAGAGAACGGTCCGCATTGGATACTTGACGTGAATTTCAGGGAAGACGGATACCGGGCGCGGAAAGACAACTCGCCAAAAAACTTAAACATAGAGCTTGTTCCAAGACTCGGTTAGTTTTGGACAAGTTCTTGGGAAGACAGCGCTCTCACGGCTTCGGGCAATTGACAGGTAAACGTCAATTGCTCAGGGCGGGCCTTGTTCCTGATTTCCTTCTCGGGGTGTATTCGGCGGGTAAGCGCTGTTGCCCTGATACGAGGCGGCGCGCACCTTGACCTTTTCCCGCTGCTGCCTTAGACTGGATAAACTTTCCTGCCTGCCCCGGAGGAATCCGGGGAAATGGATATATTTTTACCAAGGAGACCCTGAAGTGCCCTGCGGAAGAAAACGCAAGCTGCGCAAAATCGCAACCCACAAGCGCAAAAAAAAGCTTCGGAAAAATAGACATAAGAAGAAGTAAGGCCCGGCTGTCCGCCGTGTATCCGGCCGGACGGTCGAGGCTGCGGTGTCCTGTGCCGGGCGCCCGGGCTGATTCCCAAACGGGGGATTGGCTTTACAGCCGTTTTTGGGGATCGGGTTCCGCGTGGCTGCGGGATCAAAGGCGGGGTTCTTCAAAGGCGGCTTCTTTTTTTGGTTGAGGCTTTTTCAGATGCTGGAATCCGATCCTCTGCTGCCCCGGATCCAGGGACCCGGGGACCTAAAATCGCTTACGGTTCCGGAACTTTCCCGCCTGGCGGCGGAGATTCGGGAATGTATCATAACCACTGTTAAAAAAAACGGGGGCCACTTGGCTTCCAATCTGGGGGTGGTGGAACTGACCATCGCCCTGCACGCGGTATTCAACTCGCCCCGGGACAAAATTGTCTGGGACGTGGGGCACCAGTGCTATGCCCACAAGCTTCTTACCGGCCGTTTTGCCTTGTTTTCCACCCTGCGCCGCATGGGGGGGCTGGCGGGGTTTCCCCGCCGTGATGAAAGTCCCCACGATTCCTTTAATACCGGCCACGCCTCCACCTCTGTCTCGGCGGCCCTGGGGTTCCTCGCGGGGGGGCGGATCATGGGGATAGGGGGCATGGCGGTGGCGGTAATCGGCGACGGGGCTTTGACCGGGGGTATGGCTTACGAGGCCCTGTCCCACGCCGGCCAGTTGGGGCTTCCGCTGGTAGTGATTTTGAACGACAACAAAATGTCGATTAGTCCCAATGTGGGGGGGCTTTCAAAATACTTGAGCCGCCTGTCGATGAAAGCCAAGTATCAGCTTTTCCGCCGGACTTTTGACGCCGCGGTTCGGGGCCTCCCGCTGGTGGGGGAGGGACTCTACGCGGGGATACTCCGGTTGAAACGGGCGGTAAAGGCGGTCTTTTACACGGACAATTTTTTTGTCGATCTGGGCTTTGAGTATGTGGGACCCATCGAAGGGCACAATATCTCCTCCCTGCTCCAGGTCTTCCGGGATGTGAGGAAACTGGGCCGGCCCGTGGTGATCCACGTAATCACCCGGAAGGGCAAGGACTACGGGGACGCGGAGGAGGACCCGGAGACCTACCACGGGGTCTCCGCGCCGGGCGCTTCGGTCTTTCCGGTTCCGGGGAGCGCGCCAAGCTTTACCGAAGCCTTTGGCCGATCTCTGCTCAAAGCGGCGGAGCGGGATCCCCGGGTCGTCGCCGTAACGGCGGCTATGGAAAGGGGGACCGGTCTTTCGGCTTTTAAGGACGCCTTTCCGGACCGGTTTTTTGACGCGGGTATCGCGGAAGAACACGCCCTAACCTTTGCCAGCGCCCTGGCGATCCGGTCCCTTAAACCCGTGGTGGCGATTTACTCCACGTTTATCCAGCGCGGGGTAGACCAGGTGATCCATGACGCGGCGTTACAGCGGCTGCCGCTGATTCTGGCGCTGGATCGTTCCGGCTTTGTGGGCGAGGACGGGGAAACCCACCAGGGGATTTTCGATATCAGCCTTCTCCGTCCGGTGCCCAGTATAAGGATTCTCTGCCCCGCCTGTGTATCGGAACTTGACCTGATGTTGAACTGGGCCCTCGCGGTTTCCCCGGGAGGGCCTGTCGCCATCCGCTATCCCAAGGATTTTTCGCCCGCGGAGATACCCGCCTTTTCCCGGCCCCTTATCGAAGGCAGGGGGGTCTGGGTCCGCGGCGGAATGGCCGGGGGGGATATTTGTCTGGCCTTTACCGGCGGGCTCTACCACGAGGTTTTACAGGCCGCAATCCTTCTGGACTATGCCGGTTTTGACGCGGATTGTTACAATCTGCGCTTCCTGAAGCCCGTGGACGAAGATTATCTGGCGGCGATTATGGACCGCTACGCTTTGACGGTGTTCGTGGAAGAAGGCATGCGGGAAGGCGGCTTTGGCGAGTACGCCCTGGCCCTGGCCCGGAAGCGGGACTGCCGGGGTAAGGTTCTGGCCCTGGCCGCGGAGGGGAACTTTACCGGCCTGGGAACCCGGCGGGAACTGCTCAAGGCGAATCGGCTGGACGGAGAGGGAATTGCGGATTATGCTTTATCCGGTATTTCCCTTAACCGTTACGTGGAAAGGATCAACAAGTAAAAAGTGGACTGGTTTCAGCGTTTTATCTACGTGTACGATCTTGTCAGGCCCATTCTGGATGTGGGAATTCTGGCGTTTCTCCTCTACAACACCTACGATTTTCTGGTTAAAACCCAGGCCATGCAGTTGGTCAAGGGAGCGGGCCTTCTTGCCCTGGTTTACGGCGTGGCCTTCCTCTTTCGTCTTACCACGCTGCAGTGGATCCTCCAGATTCTGGCCCCCGGACTTCTCATCGTGGCCGCCATTGTGTTCCAGCCCGAACTCAGGAAGATCTTCATGCGCCTGGGCCAGGGCGATATTTTCAGGCCCGATACCAAGCCCCGCATAGGCCAGTTTGAGGCGGTAATAACCGCGGCGGAGATACTCTCCCAGAAACGGCGGGGGGCCCTGATCGTTTTTTCGCGGAAGATCAATATCAGAAACACTATCGATACGGGCACGCGGATGAACGCCGACATATCCTCCCCGCTCATCGTGGCGGTTTTTGAATTTGACGGACCCCTCCACGACGGGGCGATGATCATCCAGAGCGGCCGTATCGCCGCCGCAGGCTGCTTTCTCCCCCTTTCGGAGCAACAGGGGATACGCAAAAGTTTCGGGACGCGGCACCGGGCGGCCTTGGGCATGTCCGAACAGTCTGACGCGGTAATTCTGGTGGTTTCCGAGGAGACCGGAGCCATTTCCCTGGCCGTTGACTCCAAGATCTACTACGATCTTTCCACGCTGGAAGTTACCCGCAAGTTAAAAGAATTCCTGGACCGGGGTTCCCGGCGGGAAGCTTTTGCCGGGTCTCATCTGGGGGAATTAAAGCCCGGTTCCGGGACGGATCTTGCTCAAAACCCGTTTTCCTCCAGGGAGGGGGGCGATGTTTTCGCTAAACCCTAAACGGATACTCCGGGCCGTGGCGGAAAATTGGGTACCCAAGGTCCTTTCCATTGCCCTGGCCCTGGCGATCTTCATGATCCACCGTATGAACACGCTGGAAACCCGGTTTTTTTCCACCCCGCTTATCATGGAGATGTCCTCCCACCTGTGCCCGTCCAGCCCCTATACCCGGATGATCCGCGTAACCCTGCGGGGGGACGCGAACAACATTCAGCCTATACAGGACGATGACATAGAGGCGTACATCGATCTTGGCGATTACGAATCGCCGGGAATGTACCACATTCCCATCAAAATCCGCAAAAAAGGTACCGCCCTGGGGGTAGAACCCCTGGAAATTTCCGTGAACCCCGTGACGCTGAACATTGAACTGGACTACAAGCAGAATAAATATGTTCCGCTGACGGCGAATATCGAGGGAAGCCCGGAACCCGGTTTTGATCTGGTGTCCCACACCCTTTCGCCCGCCCATGTGATCCTGGAAGGCCCCAGCGGCCTTTTGGCTAACGTGCTGGAACTCTACACTGATGTTATCGATCTTAACGGCCAGAACGCCGATTTTTCGGTTACTGTACCCATCCTGAACCGGGACCCCCTGCTTACGATTCGCGGCAGCGGCACGACCGAATTTAAAGGCTTTATCCATTCCCGGGTTGACGTGCGGAATTTTGGGAACATTCCCATCACGCTGCTGAACCTGGACCCCGGCCTGCGGGCGGAACCGGATTTTAAGACCGGGACTGTCCGTCTGGAGGGGAGCCGGGGGAATTTGGATGCCTTTTCCCCCCCTCCCTCTTTTCTTACGGTGGATTGTTCCGCCGTTACCGGGGCGGGCCGTTACACGCTGCCGGTTGTGGCCGCGCTTCCCCCCTCCCTCAGCCTAATCCGCACGGACCCCGGGGAGCTTGGCATTACCGTTACTTCGCCGGATGCGGCGGCGCCGTTTCCAGCGGCGCCGGAAACGGAGGGGCGGTGATTGTCGGAATAGGGGTGGACGTGGTCCATGTACAGCGCATGGCGCGCTGGCACACTGTTCCGGGGCTTTTGGAACGTTACTTTCATTCCGACGAGCTTTCCGCCGTCCTGGGAAAAGGCGCCGGCGCGGACCTTTCGCTGGCGGCGCGTTTCGCCGCCAAAGAAGCCTTTGGCAAGGCCCTGGGGACGGGGCTGGCGGGCATCGTGCTAAAAGACATCATGGTGGTGAATTGTTTTAACGGACGGCCGGAAGTGCGGGTATTTGGTACCGCCCGGAGGGCTCTGGAAAAAAGCGGCGCCCGGCGGATTCATATTTCCCTTACCCATGAACGGGATAACGCCATCGCTATGGTGGTACTGGAGGAATGTGGCAAATGGCCGCGGAAGAAAAAGAGCTAAAAGTATCGTTTTTATCCAAAAAAGAATATGAATGTCCGGTCTGCGGGGCAAAATTCCGCAAAGAAGAACTCCTTTCCGGGGGCGGCAGACTTATCGCCGGCCCCATGACGGTGGAACTTCACCGGATCTACGAACCCAGCGTTAAATACGGGGAAATTTTTCCGCTTGTTTACCAGGCCACAGTGTGTCCCGAATGCTGGTTCGCCGCTATGGATCAGGATTTTGAGGAGTTGAACGATGACGGAGCGCAGGCGGCCAGGGGCGACCAGGAAAGCCGCAAGAAAGACGCCGCGCACCTCTGCCCGTCTCTGGATTTTTCATCCCCCCGCCGCCTGGCGGAGGGGGCGGTTTCCCAGTACCTTGTAATGCGCTGTTACCAATACTACGGCAGAGAATTCAGCCCTACCGTCAAACAGGGACTGGCGGCCCTGCGGGCGGCCTGGCTTTTTGATGACCTGGACAAAAAGAATCCCCGGCAGCACTACGACTGGCTGGCTCTGCTTTTCCGGCGGAAAGCGCAGTTTTTGTACAACGAGGCAATCCGGCTGGAACAGGACGGCACGGAAACTCTTTCGGCGATGAATGTGTTCGGCCCGGATACGGATAAAAATTACGCCTACGAGGGGGTCCTGTACCTCTGCGCCTACCTGCGCTACAAATTCGGCCCCAGCGATCCCGGGCAGCGCCGGGCTTCCCTGGAAGACGCCCGCAGAACCATTGCCAAGATCTTCGGCATGGGAAAATCTTCCCGGGACAAGCCGGGCCCCCTTCTGGATCACGCCCGGCAGGTCTACGACGCCATCAACAAGGAACTTAACGAAAGTGATGAGTGAGCCCCCCGGGGGGCGCAATATCAGACTCCTTATCGCCTACGACGGCACGGATTTTTCCGGCTGGCAGCGGCAGAGCGGCGGGCCCGGCGCGGCGGACAGTGTACTGCCGGACGCGGCGAGCAGCGCGGCTGGCGGCGGTTTCTCCGGACGGACGGTCCAGGGGGTTCTTGAGACCGCGCTGGGAAAGATACACCGGACGGCGGTCCCCCTTACCGGTTCCGGCCGCACTGACGCGGGGGTTCACGCCGCCGGGCAGGTGGCGAATTTTTATACCTCCATCGGGAGTATTCCGGCGGGACGCTTTGTTCCCGCCTTGAACAGCCTCCTCCCCCGGGATCTGCGGGTCCTGGACGCCCGTGAAACCCGCCGGAATTTCCACGCCCGCTTTGACGCCCGTTCCCGGACCTACCGCTACAACCTTATCTGCGGCCGGCCCGCCCTGCCCCACGAACTGCGCTACGCCCTGCATCTCCGCCGCCGACCCCGGATTGCGCGGCTCAACGATTACGGCCGCCTGCTTTTGGGGGAACGGGACTGTTCTCTTTTTGCCAGCCCCCGGGATTCAAGCGAGTCCCGGTTCCGCCATATCTCCCGCTGCCTGTTCTTTGTCCACGGCGATACGCTGATCTTTGAGATTGCCGCCAACGCCTTTTTGTGGAAGATGGTCCGTTCCGTCCTGGGAACCCTGCTTTTTTTTGAGGAACGGAACCTGCCGCCGCAGGACCTTCTGCGCGCCCTGGAAAACGGCGATCACCGCCTGGCCGGACCCACCCTGCCGGGGCAGGGCCTTTTTTTGTGGAACATCGAATACTACCGGGAATGATCGCGGAGCGCAGGCTCAGGCGGCGTATCTTTTTTCCCCCTCATCATTTACAGTTTCCCCGGAGGACGGCATGTACGATTTTACAACAAAAATTGACCGGTCCGGCGCCGGGTCTGACAAATGGGACGGAATGAAAAAAAGAAACCCCGCCGTGGACCGGGATATTGTTCCCTTTTCCGTGGCGGACATGGAATTTAAAATGGCCCCGGAAATTACCGGGGGACTTAAAGACTATCTGGATAACCTTGTTTTGGGCTACACGAGTCCCACCGAAGCGTATTACGAAGCGGTGCGTTTTTGGATGAAAAGCCGCCATTCCTGGGACATCAGGGACGAGTGGCTTGTCAGTTCCAACGGGGTAGTGACGGCGCTTTACAACTGCGTTAAATCTTTTACCGATCCCGGCGGGGGGGTTATTATCATGCCCCCGGTGTACCATCCGTTTTTCGCGGCCATAGAGCGGAACAAGCGCAGGATCGTTGCCAATAAACTGCTTATCAAAAACGGCCGCTACGAAATTGACTTTGACGATCTGGAGGCGAAAGCGGCGGACCCGGACAACAAGCTTCTCCTTTTATCCAGTCCCCACAACCCCGTGGGCCGGGTTTGGGAAAAAGACGAATTAAGAAAGCTGGGCGATATATGCCTGCGGCACGGCGTAAAGATCGTGTCTGACGAAATTCATTTTGACCTTGTCATGCCCGGTTTCCGCCACACCGTTTTTGCCGCGCTGGGGGAGGAGTACGCGCGGAACACTATTGTCTGCACTGCCCCCAGCAAAAGCTTTAACCTGGCGGGCATGTGTTCGTCCAACATTATTATTCCCGGCCAGGAACTGCGGCAAAAATATCTGGAGGAAATTGGCCATAGCATGAGCCGCCCCACGCTGAATATTCTGGGTTACCGTGCCTGCGAGATCGCCTATACCCGCTGCGGACCCTGGCTGGATGAACTTATCACGGTTATTGACGGCAACAGAAAAATTGTTGAGGAATTTATGGCCCGCGAAATCCCCGGCATAAACGTATTCCCCCTGGAGGGAACTTACCTTCAATGGTGGGACTGCCGCGGCCTGGGCATGGACTACCGGGAACTGGAAAATTTTATGGTCCACAAGGCCCAGATGTTCCTGAACGAGGGATATGTCTTTGGCGAGGAAGGCCGGGGCTATGAGCGGATCAATCTGGCCTGTCCTGCCCCGGTACTTCAGGCGGCGCTGGAACGGCTTGGGCGGGCCCTGGCGCGGCGGGCCGGGGAAACACAGGCGGATTACCGCCCCCGCGCGGATTAAAATGTCGTCCCGCGCGGCGGCAGGCAGTGCCATTGTCAAACGGCCTTCCTGAACCGGGCCACGTACATGGGGCCCATGCCCCCGCATCTGTCCGGCAGGATAATCCTGCCGTAAACAGTAGCTTCCCCCTCGGCAAAATCCGGCCTGTCCAGGAATACGGCGCTTGTTCCGGCGGTCTCCGCGTCCCCGTTTTTGTCGGGCCGGGCCCCGTATTTTTCCAGAAGCCGTCCGGCCACGCCGTCATTTTCCCCGGGGTCAAGGGCGCAAGTGGCGTAAACCAGGGAGCCGCCGGGTTTTAGGAGCAGGAAGGCCGCGGAAAGCAGGGCCCACTGCCGCCCCGCGAGAAAACGGGGCCGGGCTTCCGTCCAGCGGGATAGTTCCCGTGCGCTGCCCAGAACGTGCCGTTCCGAGGAACAGGGGACATCCAGCAGGATGCCGCCAAAACGGCCCCATTCGTCTCTCCGCCTTCCCAGGGCAGCGGCGTTAAACCCGGAAACCCGCACCCGTTCCCGCTTGCCCGTGTCAAGATGCTCGTCCAGCGCCGCCAGGAGCCGCCGCCGGCGCGCGGTAGAAAATTCGTTAGCCAGTAGCCGCTGACCTTCCCGCAGGCGGCCCGCGATGACCAGGGCCTTGCCCCCCGGGGCGGCGCAGGCGTCAAGAATCTCCGCCGGCGGCCCTTCCGTACAGGGGCATGGCAGTCTAAGGGACCGGGCCGCCAGCACAGAGGCGTAATCCAGCGTATAGGCTTTAACAAGGCCCTCATCAAAGGCCGCGCCCGGAACGGGGGCCAGCAGGCTTTCCCGCAGAGACGCCCAGCGGCTGCCGTAAATCGCCCGGTAGTAGTTTTCAAAGGCGGCGTTTTGATCCATCGTTACGTTTTCGTATGAAACATAATTGTTGACAAGCCCCCGCTTTTCCCTCACTATTTTATAATGACTCAGTCCCTGGAAGATTATCTTGAAATGGTCAGCTTTCTATCGGATGAGGGGGAAGTGCGGGTAACCGATATTGCCGCCCGCCTTGGGGTTAGTAAGCCTTCGGTGCTTACCGCCCTTAGAATCCTGGAAGCGCGGGGACTTTTGGATCATGAACGGTACCGCACGGTAAGCCTTACCCAAAAAGGAATTGTCCAGGCCCAGGAGATTCGGGACCGCCACAGCCTTTTAACCAGCTTTCTTATGGATATTGTGGGGGTAGATCCGGAAACCGCGGAAAAGGACGCCTGCAAAATGGAACACCTGCTTTCGGCAGAAACCCTAAAAAAAATAAAAACGCTGGTAAAGTCAAAAAAGAAAAGCCAGAAACCCGCTGCGCTTGCGGGAGGCTTGCAGACTTAGTGTTCCTGCGCGCCCTCCGGTTAAGCCGCCGGCGCGGCGCGATTTTTACGCTACCAGGTTAAACATAAGCCCGCCCTGGGGCATGGCGCCAAAAGAGACGGCTTGGGACGCGGCCTGACTGGAACGGATCTGCTGCTCGTACTGGTCGATAAGGGCGTCAATCTGTTCATCGGACATTGTTTCCGCGCCGCGGGAATTCGCCGTTCCCTGGTTTTTAATCCGGCTAAGCTGTTCAATAAGGGTATCCAGAATCTTAAGCTTGCTGATCGTGATTCCCTGGGTGCCCTCCGGGGCGGGAACGCCGGAAACATGGCGGAAATGGGAATAAATGTACAGCGCGGGGGCCACGGGCAGGGACATTCTGCCTCCCAGAGCGGAACGGCCGGCGCTCATGGCGTAGCCAATACTGGGCATGACGGTGGCGGATAAAATTCCCCGGTTCATTGTGCTTCTCCTCATATTTCTTATCGGAATTTGAAAAAAAAAATGAAGAACCCCGCCGCAAAGCTCGAACCGAAAGGTTCGGCGGGGTATCTTCGATACTTACCGGGTTGTGAAAAAACTTCTGCCTTTCATTCCCGGTTAAGCCGTATCCAGTTGTTGATACGCTGTTCCAGGGGCAGAATTTCTTCCCTGGTGTCATGGCGGACCCGGTCGTGCATATAGGGCAGGATCACTTTTTCTTTTAAAGCCGGCCAGTTCCGGGGCAGTACGTTGGGGGGGGCCAGGTGATCTTCCGGGGGAATATGTCCCAGCAGAATGGGATAGAACCGGGGGAAAACCTGCTCGGTTACATCACGGAGGGCGGAAAAACCGCCGCCAATGCCGAAGGATATTTCGGTTATGCGCTGGTTCCGCGCGGATTCCAAAAGCAGCGTCTGGGTTTCCGGCTGAAAAAACCAGCAGGTAAACGCCTCCGCCGCTTTTCTTGCCTTTCCCTTTTCGCAGATTCCATAGTACACGGTGTCTTCGTTAAGGGGGATGGTATTATTCTCGGCGATCCAGCGGAAATCCAGGGCGGCGCGGCGTTCCTGGGTCATGGTGAACAGTTCGGCGCTTTCCATGTAGGTAAAAAGAATATGACCGGAGATAAGCCGCTGCGCGGGGGGATCGTAAAAATACTTGAAGATAAAATCCTCAACTTGCTGAATGCTTGTGTTTGCCTCTTTGATCCACTGCTGGCTGTAGGTCATGGCCTGTTCCAGGGCCTGGGCGTCCCAGGCCAGGGGAACCGCTTCCTTAAAGCCGGCGCCAAAGAGTTTGGCGGTAACAAACAGGAATTCGTCGTTCCACGCGGGGGAAAAGCCCATCCGGGTATAGCCGCCGTTTTCCTGGTTGTAGTTTCTGCCCAGGGTTTTTATTTCCTCAAGGCCGATGGTAAAGGGATTGGAGATGAGGGATCCATTGCCCCTGACAAAGACCAGGGCGGGGATATTGAAAGAAACCGGCAGCAGGTACTGGCGGTTTTCTATCTTTCCCAGGTCAAGCAGCCCGGGGTAAAAATGGTCCTGGTTCAGGGATTTATCCCTGAACAGCTTGTCCAGGGGTTTAAGCAGGGTTCTGGTGGAGGCGCTTTTAAGCCAGTTCCCAACAACTATGTCGGGGTATTCAAGGTCCTGGGCAAGTTTTTGGGCAGGGGAATCGAAGTAACGGACCTCCACTTTGTAACGGTCCTGCATGGAGTTGAAGTGATCCGCGTAAATGGCGAATTCGGTTTGATCGGTCCACAGAACCGCCCCGGTTTCGCCGTCCGCGGCGCAGGACATAAAAATGCACAGGATGACGCTTAACAGCCCGGCGCAGTATTTGTGTTTTTTTACGGTTTTTATGGTTTTACCGCTTAAAAAACCACAAAAATCACGGTTGTCCGGTATCCGCGGGACAGCGGATATGTTTCTTTGGCGGCCGGCGGAGCATAAATAGTGTCTGACCATAACGTAGGCACATTATGGTCAGACTTTCTTGAAATATGCAATTTGCACCGAAGCGCAGCAAGCCAGCGGCCCTCCGCAAATCCTGATTTAACTTGCAATATATTTTCCGGCAGTTATGCTTATGGTATGCCCTCGTTTTTCCCGGAGGAAGGACCCGGACAGACGGTTGGTACCGCTCAGGTGATGAGGCTGTTGGAGCAAATCGGAAATCACTACCAGGCCAATGTGGCGAATTCCTATATCCGCCCGGCCCTGCTTCAGCTTCCCCTGGACCCGCAGGATTGGACGCAGATAGAGATGCTTACCCATAAACAGGCGCGAAATCTGGGCTTCGAACTGGACGATCTGTACCGGCAAATTTCCGCCGCCGCCCGTTTTGTGTCTATGGTACGCCATGATTTGCTGCCCGTGTTGAAAAACCGGCTGAAAGAAGAAGAACCGGAAAGCCGGAAGGTGTTCCGGGACATGGCGATAAATAATTTTGGCCCCAACATTAAGGTGTTCGCCGACCTTCTTAACGAACTGTACCAGACCCTCGCGGAACTGGACAAACAGAATTCACGGGGGCGCATGCCCCTTTACCGGCAAATGCCCGAATTGCTTGACGTGGGCCGCATGCTGGTCTGGTAAGTCCCGCCGCAGGCTTAGCGGCCTGCTGCGCTTGCAGGTTTTTATGCGCAAAGCGCGGCAAACTGTCAGCGGGCCAGTTTCGCGGCAGTGTCGTAGATAACGCGGTAGACCTTTTCGATTTTGTCCTCGTCAATTCCCGCGAAGGCGATTCGCAGGTAGCGGTCTTCCAGGGAGATAGCGCCGATGCCCTGATCGTAAAGGAGTTCCCGCCGCAGTTTTTCCGCGCTCAGGCCCTCGCAGCGGAAGCACATAAAGTACCCCGAGTTAAAAGGCAGGGGTTTAAGGACAGGATGCGGGGAATTGGCGCGGATAAAAGACCGCACCTTTTTGTAGCGTTTTTTAAGAGTGTTAAGAAAGTCTTCTTTTTCGCGCGGCGTCCGTTCGTCCTCCATAGCTCTTAGCATGATGTGCTGGGCGGGGGTGTTGGCGCAGGACACGGAGGAACGGATGGCCCCCATGAGTTTGCGGATAAGGGCGTTGTAGTGGGAAGGGCCCAGGGCGCGGCAGGCGTAGGTAACAAAGCCCATGCGGAAGCCCCAGATATAATCTTCTTTGATGGGGCCGTCTATCTTGACGGCCAGAATTCTGTCGTGGAGGGAAGAAAAGCGGACAAACGGGGATTCTTTGCTGATATCGTCCTCGTAAAAAAGGCCAAAGTAGGCGTCATCGCAGATCACCAGCACGTCGGCCCCGCTGTCCGCCGCCTCCCGCAGTATTTCCACCAAGGCTTCTTCTTCCCCTATGGTGGGGGAATAGCCGGAAGGGTTGTTGGGAAAGTTCAGCAGTATCCGCACCACGCCGGTTTTCGCCTCTTTTCGTACCGCCTTTTGAATGGCCTCCAGGTTGAGTCCGTTTCCCGCGCCGAAAAAAGGAATTTCCCGGACTTCCGCCCCCCGGCGGGTATGAAAAATAAGGCCGTAGTTATCCCAGCAGGGATCGCTGACCAGGAGCCGGTCCCCTTCGTCGAAGAACATATCCGCGGTATAGGAAAGGCCCGCGGTAAGACCCGGCACTACCGCCGGCAGGGAAATACGCTCCGCGTTGATCGAGGGGTTTTTTTTGATGATCATGTCTTTCCAGATCAGGCGGGCGTCTTCTACCCCGGCGGTGGGCGCGTAGACCACCGATTCTTCCGGATTCAGGGTGGGCATACAGTCCGCAATGGCCGATAAAATAAGGGGCCGGCCGTCTTTGAAGGCCATGCCGATGGTTCCGTTGGCGAAATGGGCTGATTGTTTTGCCTCCGCCGATTGAGCAATGATGCCCCGTGGAAAATAAAAGCGGCGTCCCAGGCTGGATAGAAGCCGGGACACAGGAGTACCCTCCAGCGCTTCGTTGAGTTCTTCTGCGGGACTTGTCATAAGGGTCCATCTTTATGGAATGCCCTTACTTAGTCAACAGTATCAGGGAGTAAAATGGTTTATGAATTCCTGGCAAAGGGACGGCGAACAAACCGGGCCGGAGAGTGATAACTGGCGGAACGCTGATAGACAGACAACGGAAAATGTCCGGGAATTCGCCGCCGGAAAATCCCCGGAACGCGCGGTGGACCTGGTGGAAAGCTGCCGGCGGGAACTGGCGAAGCGGATTGTGGGCCAGACCGACATGATCAACGGTCTTTTGGCCGCCATGGTTGCCGGGGGGCATATCCTGCTGGAGGGCGTACCGGGGCTTGCCAAGACTACGGCCGTGAAAAGCCTGGCGGAAATAACGGGGCTTGTATTCAAAAGGATACAGTTTACCCCGGACCTTTTGCCCGCGGACCTTATAGGTACGCTGATCTGGGAACAGGGGACCGGCGTTTTTTCGGTCCGCCGGGGGCCGGTCTTTGCCAACGTTATCCTGGCTGACGAAATTAACCGGGCCCCGGCCAAGGTACAGTCCGCCCTGCTGGAGGCCATGCAGGAAGGGCAGGTAACCATTGGGGACCAGAGCCACCGGCTGCCGGAACCGTTTTTTGTTCTTGCCACCCAGAATCCCATTGAACACGAAGGTACTTATGCCCTGCCGGAAGCGGAACTTGACCGTTTTTTGTTGAAGGTCCTTCTTGGCTACCCCAGCCCGGAGGATGAGATCCGCGTTATGCGGCAGGCCGCCCCCCTGTCCGGCGGAGAAAACGGCCGTTCCCCCGCGCTTGCCCCGGTTTTGGACCGGGAAGCCCTGGGGTTTTTAAGGTCCGCGGCGGAGCTTGTCCGGGTGGACCAGGGGCTTGAACGCTACATGGTGGCTGTGGTAACCGCCACGCGGCCCCCGGCGGCCGTTTCTACGGCAAGCGGCGCTTTTGTGCGGGATTCCCCCGCGGGGGCCCAGAGCGGGTCCCGTCATTCCCTTTCCCGTTATGCCCCCGGTCAGGAAGGTGTTTACCGCTACATCGCCTTTGGCGCTTCCCCCCGGGGGACCATCGCCCTGCACCGGATTGCCCGGATCCTCGCCCTTTTTGAGGGCCGGTCCTATGTCAGTCCCGAGGATGTTAAGGCTGCCGCCTATCCGGTCCTGCGCCACCGGATTGTTCTTTCCTACGAGGCGGAAGCCGACGGTCTGGACGCCGACATGGTGATTTCCCGGCTTTTGTCCTTCGTTCCCCTGCCCTAGCCCAAATTCATCATGGATCGATGGGAACTGCTGCGCAGGATTACCGCCTTTCCCCTCAGCGCCGGAGGCCTTTCGGAAGAGCTTCTTGCCGGGAGTTTCCGTTCGGTTTTTAAGGGGCAGGGCATAGAATTTGACGAGGCCCGGCACTACCAAACCGGGGACGACGCCCGCTTTATCGACTGGAATGTCAGCGCCCGTCTGGGCGAACCCTACGTAAAAATGTTCCGGGAGGAACGGGAATTTTCGGTTTTTATCATTCTGGATGCTTCCCCCTCCATGTTTACTTCCCTGTGGCCCGCGGGCGCGGAGGAGACAAGCGCCTACGATCAGGGGGTTTTGGCGGCGGCTCTTATCGCCTTTTCCGCCGAAAAGGCGGGACAGCGGGTGGGGGCCCTTTTTTTTGACCAGGACATTGTACAGGTCTTCCCCCCCCGGAAGGGGCGGCGGCATATTATGAGGATCCTGGGCGCCGCGGTAGATATGAACGGCGGGCGCGGGGCGGGAAGGTCCGGAGCGATAACCGGGCAGGCGGCCGGAGGGCTCGGCATCCAAATTCGGGACAGCAATTTAGGGGCCGCCCTGCGGGGCGCGGGGCGGATTTTGAGGCGGCGCGGCATGGTGGTAGTGTTGACCGATTTTTTCGCCTCCGCCTGGGAACAGGAATTTGAGGACCTGGCGATACGGCACGATCTTATCGCCATTGGAACCGGAAATCCCCAGGACCGGGATTTTCCCGATCTTGGCCTTGTTCCGCTGGAAGACCCGGAAACGGGCCAGCGTTTTTACGGAACCTCCGGCCTTCCGGCCTTCCGCAAAGACTGGTCCCGCTGGCACCAGGAACGGCGGGAATTTGTGGAGGCCCTGTGCCGCCGCGCCGGAGCGGCCTGTCTGTTTTTGGCCGCCGGGGAGGACGGTCCCGCGGCCCTAAACCGCTTTTTCAGCGGCCGCAAGTCAATTCACCGGGTGCGGCGGCGGCCATCCCCAAGAGGGATTCTGTGAGGCTCCGGCCCCTAAACAGGCCGCCGGCCGCTTGCACGCTGCTGCTGGTCCTGATTCTTGCCGCCGAAACGCCGGACGCCCAGGAACTGCCCCGGCCGGGCGAGGGGCCAACCCAGATTCCCCAGCGCGTGTTTGTGGGGGACCGGGGCCGCCTGATCCTGAATCCGGGGCCGGGTTTTGAGGAAGTTCCCCTCTTTGTCATTGACGATCCCGGCAGGCTCCCCCAGGGCCAGGACCTGAAACTTCACCGGCTGGAACTCAGGCGGCTGCGAAACCTTGAGTGGCTTGTTATCGACTTTACCGCCTTCGCGCCGGGCCGGATCCCCATTCCCCCGCTAAACCTGCCCCAGATGCCGGGCCTTAACCTTGAATCCTGCGAAGTAGATGTGGCCTCGATCCTGGAAGACGATCCGGGGGACGGTTTTTCGCGGCAGGGCGGGGCCGTGCTGGTCCTTTCCGGCCCCGCGCCTCCCCTGGCGGTACCCGGTACAGCCTTTCTAATCTACGGAACCGCCTCCCTGATCGTTCTGGTCCTGTTGATCAGCCTGGGCCTGGGTGTGTGGGGCCGGCCCCGCATGGCGGCTTTTCTGGAAAACCACCGCCGCAGACGGCTGGTGCGGCTGATGGGCCGCGCGGGAAGGCGGCTGCGGGAACAGTTGAGTGCCGGTTCCTGCCAGAAGGTACTGCGGGAACTTTCCGCCGAATTCCGGATTTTTCTGGGGTATTTTTTTGGTCCGGGGAAGTTGTCCCGGCAGCCTAATGACGTTCCCCCGTCCCCCGGAACTCTTCCCGGAGGCTGGAATTGCCGGGCCATGACCGCGGCGGAGTTCTTTTCCCTCCCTCCCCTGTTTCCGCCCTCCCCTGAGGATTCGGCCACACCCCCCTGGGCGATTCTCAGTTCCCCCCCGGCGCTGGGGAATTTTTTCCGTCTCCTTGACCGGCTCCGGTACAGCGGGGAACCGGCGGGACCGGTGGAAGTCGCCGCACTGATTGACCGGCTGGATATTATCCTTGGCGCTATGGACGCAGGGCTCCGGGCCGGGGGGCTCCGCGCCTCTTTCGCCCTGTTTCGCCGCAGGATGGAGGACTTGTGAATATTGGCTTTGAGTTTCCCCAGTTCCTTGTAGCAGGCGTTCTGTGTATTCCCCTGGTTTTGTTCCTCTCCCGGCGGCTGCGGAGCGTCTTTGTCCTGTTCCTGCCCCTGGGGGCTCCGGGGGGTATTCCCTTTCAACCGCCTTTCAAATGGGACCTGGTCATTAAGTTCCTGGCCGTTGTGGAACTGGCAGGGGTATGTTTGCTTTTTCTCGCCGCCGCGGGCCCGGAACGCAGAATAAACCAGACCGTGTGGCTTAGCCGCGGGGCGGATATCCTTTTTGTTCTGGATCTTAGCCCCAGCATGGCCGGAATCGATATGGACGGCCAAAGCCGTTTTGATGCCGCCCGGAACCTTGTCCGGGATTTCGCGGAACGGCGGCCCTCGGACGCCATCGGCCTGGCGGCGCTGGGTTACGATGCCGCCCTGCTGGTTCCCCCCACGCTGGACCGGCGAACCCTTGCGGAACGGCTGGACCGGCTCCGGGTGGCGGAACTGGGGGACGGGACCGCTCTGGGAATGGGACTGGCGGTGGCGGCCCGGCATCTGCGGAATTCCCAGGCTTCCCGCCGTGTGGTCATCCTTATCACCGACGGGGAAAATAACGCTGGAGCGCTGAACCCTCAAACTGCGGCGGCCCTGCTGGCGGATTCCGGCATTTCCCTCTGGGTTATCGGGGTGGGCAGCGGCGGGGAGATACCCATAGACTACGTTGACCCTTTTACCCGGATGCGGCGGACGGGGATATTCGATTCCCGCTTTAACGAGGAAAGTCTCCGCTCGCTCAGTGAGGCCGGCGGGGGAATTTACATTTCCGCTCCCTCGGCGGACACCCTGGCCGCCGCCTTTTCCCGGATTTCCGGGGAGGAACTGACGGTGAGCCGTTTTAGTATCCTGGTCCGCCGGCGTTCCCTTGTTGCTGTCCCGCTTGCCGGGGGATTTGCCCTTATCGTCCTGGTCCGCCTTGCGCGGCGCTTTTTCCTGGGAGCCCTGGTTTGAATTCCCTGCTGGACTTTGGCCGGAATTCCGGACCGCCGGGAACGGACGGCGCCTTTGGGCTGGACCATCCCCAAGTTCTTTTGCTTCTGGTTCCACTGTTCCTTTTTGCCCTGATCCGGGTGATCCGGGACCGGAAATACTCGCGTCTCATGGCGCCTTTCGCCTTTAGATACCGGCTTTCCCGTTTTCTGTTCTGGGTTTTTTGCGCCTCCCTTGTGTTCGCCCTTGCCGGTCCCCATTGGGGGCTGCGGCGGCTCAGCGAGTACCGCCGGGGCCTGGATGTGGTACTCGCGCTGGACATGTCCCACAGCATGGAGGTTCGGGACCTGGATTCAAGCCGCCTGGAACGGGCGGCGGCCATTGGCCGGGAACTGGCGGAACTGCCGGGGTTCCGGCTGGGCGTTGCCCTTGGCCGCGGCCGGGGGACCCTGGCGATCCCCCTGACCGAGGACCGGCCGGTGATCCAGAACCTGCTGGAAAGCCTGGATGGAGCGGTCTACACCGGCGCCGGGACCAACCTGGAATCCCTCATCGATGCCGCGTCCTCTGCCTTTCTGGACGATTTTCCCGGACGCCGCGTAATCGTCCTGTTGAGCGATGGGGAGGCCCTTTCCGGTTCCCTTGCCGCCGCGGCCCGGCGGGCCCGGGACCTGGACATCAGCATCGCCGCGGCGGGACTTGGTACCGTAACGGGGGGCCCCGTGCCGGTTGAGAAGGAACTACCGCCGGCCGGGGAAGGACCAGCGGCAGACGCGGTCATAAGCCAACTGCGGCGGCAGGCCCTGGAGGAAGCGGCGGAATTAACCGGGGGCGTCTATGTTGACGGCGCCGATCCCCTGGCGGGCGGGCGGCTGGCGGACTACTTCGAATCCCTCGCTTCCGAACAGGAGGGAAGTTCCTGGCGCCAGGAGAACCGGCCCCGCTGGCGGCTCTTTCTCTGCGCCGCCCTGGCTGCCCTGGCCCTTTCAAAACTCTGTATGCGCCGCTTTGCCCGGCGGTCCCTGGTTCGGCCGCTGGTTTTGCTTGTGCTGCTTTTCCCGCTGTACCAGTCCTGCGCCCCCATACAAGGTAAACTTTTGGTGATGGAGGGGAATTTTTACCACACCCAGGGCCGTTACAATGAGGCGATAGAGGCCTATATCCGGGCCCTGGATTACCCGGAAGCCTTTCCCTACGCCCAGTACGGTCTGGGGACCGTCTACACCTCTCTGGATGAAATACCCGCCGCCCAGGGCCGTTATGACGCCGCTCTGGAAACTTACGAGGCCCTGCCCGCCGGAGAGGCCGGGGAACTCGGCTACCGGGTACATTACAACCGGGGACTAGTTCTGTTTTTGGAAGGGGATTTTGAGGGCGCCGCCGGAGCCTTTCGGAACGCCCTGGAAATTAACGGCAGCCGGTTCGAGGCGAAGCGGAACCTGGAAATATCCCTGCTCTCCCTTTCCCGGGAACGGAACCAGGAAGAACGGGGCGGCAAAGCTCCGGACAAAGAGGAAGGAGAGGGGACCGGTTCCCGCCTCGGCGCTCTGTTCCGGTATCTTAACCTGAAGGAACAAAACCAATGGAAAAGCAGGGACTGGACGGAAGAACCGTCCTCCTCCGCAGGCCCGGATTACTAGCAGCCTGTCGCACGTGCGGATTTTTTGTGCTTAATACCGCAAAAAATCCCGGTTATTGGGACTGCTTACGCAGTTTGCTCTGCTTCACGCATAAAACCCGGTTTCCGGAAAAGCGCATTCCGCGTGTACGCGGCGGGCTCCTGGCGATTCTCCTGGGCTTCCGGGCCGCCTGTTTTGGGCCGGCCGCCTTTGCCCAGACCACCCCCGGGGTTACGGGCGAGGCCTCTCCCGCGTCCATCACGGCGGGATCGTCGTGGACCATAACCCTGCTGGTGGATCACCCTTCGCCGGAAGATATCGAGGTCCGTCCGCCGCCCCTGCCCCAGGGCCTCAGTCTGGATCAGCTCCGCATTGAACCCCGCGTAATTCAACCGGACTCGCCGGATCAGGAGACCCGCCACTGGACCGCCCTGCAGTACCGCTTTTTGGCCAGGAACCCCGGCAGAATCGAGCTGGGCCCCTTCGAGGTGCAGGTAAACGGCGCGTCCGCCCTAAGCCCCGCCTTTTCGCTGACCGTAAGGAGCCCCGCTTCCCAGGGCCCCCGGATTTTCTGGCGAAACCTTCCAAAGACTCTTACCGCGGGGGAGGAAGCCCTGCTGGTCCTGTGCCTTGAGGGGGGAATCCGCCCTGATCCATCCACCCAAGGCCCCTCCCTTCCCCCGGTTCCGGCCATGACCATCATGGAAGTCCTGGACCCGGAAGGGGAGAATGAGCTGCTCTCCCTCCGGGTTATCCCCCTGGAAGGGCCTTTTTTTAGCCTTCCCGCTTTTCCGTTTCAGATGAAAACCGGGACCGTCCAGGTCCCCGCCCTCCGTATTCCGGTAGTTCCCGCGCCGGCGAAAGAGCCGGCGTCCCCGGACAAGGCGGAACCCGCCGCGCCGGCGGAGGGGATGGACAAGGCCGGGCGGGCGGGGTATCCGCCGTTTCCGCGCAGCGTCCGGACCAGGGACGGTATCTTTGCCGGGGCCGGCCGTGCGATTCAGGAACAGAGCCGGGCCCTGTGGGAAGAGGGACGGATAGTCGAAGCCCTGGCGGAGCTGAGGCGGAACGAGCGGGATCACCCCGCCGGTTTAAGCCTGGTAGAACTTCGCCGGGACCTGGAACAATCTCTGGGATTACAGGCCGAACCTGACGAGACATATTCGCCCCGCGTCCTCCTTGTCCCTGCCCTGGTACTCTGCCTGGTTCTGGCCGCCCTAAGCCTTACCAGCCCCGCCGGTTTGCTGTGGGCCTGGTCTTCCCGGGGGAAACAGCCGGAACGCCTGCCCGGATCTTTTATCCGGCTATGCCGGGGGGCCTTTCTTTTTTTCGTCTTCGCCGCCCTTTTTTGCCTGCTCAGACTGAGTTTCGCCCGGCCGTTAAACCCGAATCACGGGGGCGATTCTCCCCGGCAGGCCCTGGCCCGGGAGACAACGGTGTACCGTGTGCCCGACGACCGGGGGACTGAGATTGCCCGGCTCAAGGAAGGCCAGGGACTTTTGATTTACGAAGTCCAGAACGGCTGGGCCTACGCGGAATTGCCGCACAGCGGCCGCGCGGGCTGGATCAGAACCGGAACCTATCTTGTTTATTGAGTCCCCGGCAAAACCCGGCAATGTATCCGGGCTCCCGCGGTTTCGCGGTCAAAACGCCGAATTTGGCCGTTTTGGCCGCGAAACAGGTGGTTTTCGGCTTGTTCAAAACCTTGGATCTGAACAAAAATCTCTTGGGTAACGGGGGCGGCGGTGGATTTTGGCGACATTCTGGACCAATGGGAACGGGGGGAAGGCGGAAAAAGCCCGGCAAAATCCCACAAGCCCCCGGAATCCCGGCGGGAAGACACGCCTGTCCATCCCCTGAACCGCTGGCTTGGAGCCCACGATGTTTACGACAAGGACGCGGAAGATCCCGAACTCCGGGAAATTTCTCCCGCGCAGGAACGGCGGCGGCTTCTGGCCCGCCGCCCTGACGCGGTTATCGATCTTCACGGCCTTACCCGGGACCAGGCATGGGACGCCCTGGAACAGTTTTTCGAGACGGGCCGGCGGCGCGGTTACAAAAAACTCGCCGTTATTCACGGTAAAGGGAACCATTCTCCCGGCGGGGCGGTACTTAAACAGACCGTAAGGGACTTTATCGAACGCTGTCCCTTCGCGGGACAGAGCGGATACGGCGGGGAAGGGGGAACCGGGACAACCTGGGTCCTGCTAAAATCCCCCCGCGACCAGGACTATCGCTCCCGGTAGATTATGCGGCCCCGGCTCAGATCATAGGGTGAAAGGGCTACCCGTACTCTGTCGCCGGGAACAATACGAATATAGTGTTTTCGCATCTTGCCGGAAAGATGGGCAAGGATTAGGTGGCCGTTTTGATTATCCAGCTCTACCCGGAACATCGTATTGGGTAAAGCTTCCCGGACTACCCCCTCAACCTCAATCGCTTCTTCTTTCGCCACACAAACTCCTTCCGTTATTCGATGAACAGCGGTTCTCCCTTTAGACGGCGCTAAAAACGCCGGATGTCAAAAAGGTTACATAAATACTACCCGGGGAACGGACGCTTGTCAATTGGCTCCAATACTTGCGTGCCGGGGCGCTTAATGATTACACTCTATGCAGAGCCAGGGGGGGGTTAAAGCGTGAAACATATCCTGATCATCGATGAATCGCCCGCGCTTAGAGAGTACCTCAATCTGAAATTTAGCGAAAACAATCTGGAAGTTGATTTGGCCAAAAATATTCCGGAGGGATGCTCCAAAATACGGAACGGAACCCCGGATTTGATGATTCTCGATTGCAATATAGGCGAAAATGAATATCTTGAAATTCTAAAACAAAAGAAAAAGAATCCAAATACCGTGAACATCCCCGTGATTCTTCTGACCAGGCCGGTATATCCAACAAAGATGCTCGATCTTCTGCCCTACAATATAAAAAAAGTATATACCAAACCGGTAAACCCGGAACTTCTTATCGGGACCGCCGCGGAAATTCTTCGCGTCAATCTGAAAAAACTGGATGCCAGCCCCGGAATTGTGGAAACGCACGTTAACGACGACATTATTTTTATTGAAATTTCCAAAGGCCTTAACCGGGATAAACTGGACCTCCTCCACTTTAAAATCCGCGAACTTGTGGAACTGTATGAAATCCGCGTTCCCAAGATCATCGTCATGGTCAGTAACACCCGCTTAACCTTTTCCGATACGCCGAATCTGCAAAAACTTTTGGAAACGGTTATTCGAGCCTGCAAATCAAAAACCCGGTTCATCCGGGTGCTTACCCGGGATCCTTTTGTCCGGCGTTTTATTGAAAGCCAGACTAACTACCGTGAAATCCAGGTGGTTTCCGTTCTGAGGGAAGCGATAGGAGGCCTGCTGAGGGAATTAAACGGGGACGATGATCCGCGAATTGCCGAATTCCTTGGGGACTGGGTACTCAGCTCCGGCACGTTCCGCGGGGCGGAGTCTTTTCAGATGCGTTTTGACGCGGAAATTCCGTCCGCCAAACCCAGCCTTGATGCGCTGCGGGAATTCCTTAAGGATCGCAAAATTGCTGTGGTAGACGACGATTACGTCATTCAGGAACTGGTTAGAAGCACTTTTGAGAAAGCCGGCGTTCCTGTAAAAACTTTTTCCCACGGCGGTGAGTACCTTGCCCGGCCGGCGCATGAAAATTTCGACCTGCTGTTTCTCGATCTTACGATGCCCAAGGTTGACGGGTTTGAAGTGCTAAAAACCCTGGCTGCCCGCAGCGATTCTCCGCCTGTGGTTATTCTTTCATCGGTAACCCGCCGGGACGCGATGATCCGGGCATTCCAGATGGGAATAAAAAGTTATTTAGCCAAGCCGGTTAAACCTCAGGATATTTTCAGACGGGCCATTGAGATCCTCGATCCCAGTTCTTCATTCACCGGGCTTGTCTCAAAACCAGCCGGGTTTTAAGAGCGGCCCCGCCGGAAACAGGAGACACGCCTATGACAAACGCGAATTCCCCGGCAGGCACGGACGGAAAGGCGGCGGGCCTTTCCTGTCTTCATACCCATACGCTTTTTTGCGATGGCAGGGACGATGTGGAAACTTACTGCCGCCGGGCCTGGGAAAAGGGCCTTAGTTCGCTGGGTTTTAGCGCCCACGCGCCAATCGCCAAAAAAACCGGCATTGTTACGGATTGGCACCTCCCCGAAAACCGCCTGGAAGCCTACCTGGACGCGGTACGGGAAGCCCGCTGCCACTGGGAGGGGAAACTCCCCGTCTACCTTGGTCTGGAAGTCGATTATATTGCCGGTCTTATGGGCCCCGCGGACGCGGACTACCGGGAGATGGGGCTGGACTACCTTATCGGTTCGGTCCATTTCGTTACCCCCCCCCGTTCAGCCCCTTTCGCGGTGGACGGCGGCCGGAAAGAGCTGGAACGGGACATTGAGGCAGGCTTCGGCGGAGACGGTGAGGCCCTGATGCGCGCCTACTGGGACAGCGTAGCCGCCATGATCCGGGCCGGGGGTTTTGACATCCTGGGACACGCGGATCTGATCAAGAAAAACAACCAGGTCTTCGCGGGACCCCCCTTTTTTGATCCGTCCGGTCCCGGTTACCTTCGCCGAATGGGGGAAATCGCCGTGCTGGCGGGGGAAGCGGCACAGCTATCCGGCATGGTGGTGGAGGTAAACACCGGCGGCATGAACCGGGGCCGGCTGAACGAAACCTGCCCCTCCCCCGCCATGCTCAGCCTGTTCAGGGAACGGGGCGTTTCCGCCGTCATCAGCGCCGATGCCCACCGGGCGGAGGACCTGGACGGCCATTACGCGGAAGCCCTGGACACAGCGCGAAAGGCCGGCTACACGGAGACAGTTCTTTTTGGGGGACGGGCGGGAGGCCGCCCGCGCTGGACCGGACGGGATTTGCGGGATTCAGCCCCGTGATATGGTTTTCAAGCCCATGAATATCAGCTTCATAGCCCCCCGTCGTCCCGTATCACCTCGAAACTCAGCCCATCGTACAGCGTCCGTATCGTGTTTCCACCGGCCTCCTGTACCGCCGTCCTCCTCCCAAGCCCGTCATACGCGTACCGGCTCGTTACACGGCTCCGTTCCACGCGGCTGTATAATACCGCCAATTTGGTACTCGGCACCTCTGCATTACCTTCGATAATACTACTCCATCACTTTAAGGGTACAAAGAATTAAATCTCGTGCTTCTCGCAATAACCTAAGTTGCGTCGGCATATTTTTATACAAATCAGAATTTATTTGATCAAAAAAGAGGGCGACCGATTCTCGACTTCTCCAATAGAAAGCTCCATTGCGTTCTAAAAAATAATCAGGTAAAGAATTGGGTATTACATAATTATTGTAATCATTTAGACTTAAAGCTATTTGTACTATGGAATCTTTTGCAGCTATATAAAATGCAAACGCATAACTTGCAGGAGCTTTTAATTCATGGAAACTAGAAATAAAAAATGTTTCTCCAATATTTTTGTTTGAGTAAATTATTGGCAGATAAGATTGAGCTAAAAAGGCATCCGGAGAATAGACAGAATAAATAAAACTTCCATCCTTATCCAGCAAGGCACGCAGGTTTTTAGTATTAAATTGCTCATGGCTCCTTAATAATTCATTTATTGTCGGTGAAATATCAGACGGCTTATAATTAACTCTGAATACCTCCTCTGTTAAAATATCAATTCGGAGAGATGTCTTATCACCCCAGTATTTGCTATATTCGCTAATATTTTTGAAATCAGAAGTTTTTGGAGATGTTCTTCTATCTAAAACTCCATCGGGGATTTCAAACGTTATACCGCTATCTAAGATGGAGACTAATTCATTTGCCATGACAACCCCGGAAAAAAAGATAAGTATTTGTACGAAGAATATCTGTTTCATTAGTCTACCTCCTTTAAATCAAAAAAGTATCATCTGCTGAAATCCAGTCCGCGTGTTTCACGGCCTGCTTGTAAATTAAGATCATCTACTTGCCCAATATTCCCATTCCAAGGATCACGATAAGTCCCTTGCCCGCTTGAATTAACGAAATGTTCTGCATAAGTTGGGTCATTGTTACGATCTATTGCATAAATTTGATGATTGCCTTCCGGATTATTCACCCATGTTCCTGGTTGCCCTGTTGATCTCCACATGGAATTAGCTGCACCTGCCCATGAATTCACCGTGGCCTCACTCCTATCGATATATTCTGAATTAATGGCACCTAATATTGCCTTCAAACCTTGAGACCATGTCATTGCAGTTCCTGTTTGCACGGTATATTCTTCTGAAAGTTCGTTTAAAAGACTTGTTGCGGCACAACTATTATCCGCAAACGTTCCACCAATAGCTTCTCTCCAATCTCGTTGTAAAAAATAAGCTGGCTGTGGATCCCCTGCACTCAGCCCCCACGGATCCACCCAGTTCACCGGGTCATTGTTCACATACACGAACCAGTTGGTCCCGTCCCGCACCGGGTCCGCCGTCGTGAACCTCGCTGCCTCAGGCTGGTAGTCCCGGTAGCCGTAGTTGTACAGGCCCGTCGCCGTGTCATACGGCTTGCCGGTGTAGCCAAGGTTCAGCCCATGGTCAAACTCCCCCTGGTAGGGCTTCCCGAACGCGTCGTACTCGTACCGCTCCTCAATCTGTCCGTATTCCCCCGTAACGGTCCTCACGCTCCCCAGTACGTCCTTCCCAAAATACGCCGCGCCCCCGGAATCTACGCGCGCCGCTACCGCCTCTCCCTTCCCGTACAGGCTTACGCTTCTCCCCGCCCACCTCGCCGTTGGCGCTTCCCCCACGCTCCTGGTCCGCACGTTGTTTTGCCCTTCCCCTACCCACCGGTACCGGCTCCCCGCCGTCCCGCTGTTGCTTCCCCCCACCGTCCCCACGCCGCCGCTCCCCGTCGTAAACCCCCCGCCTGAAAACGTTACGCCGGTCCGTATCACCTCGAAACTCAGCCCATCGTACAGCGTCCGTATCGTGTTTCTACCGGCCTCCTGTACCGCCGTCCGCCTCCCAAGCCCGTCATACGCGTACCGGCTCGTTACACGGCTCCGTTCCACTATGTCCGTTACCTGCGAGTATACCATCCGGCCGCGCCCATCGTATGCATACGCCGCCTGACGCTTTTGCAATAAGACCGGGCAATTTATTATCATAGTTCAAATATTTAAAGTAACATGATATTTATTTTGGGCTAAGAAATCAATAAATTTATTCATTTCTTTCATGCTTCTTTTTTTACTACATAAAAACAGTAATGGGATTTCGTATTTCTCATTCAACATTCCACGATAAACACCCAAAGAGAAAATGCCACAAAAGCCATAATTTATCTCCATTATTGAATAAATCGGTATCTTTTTCTCAAAAAAACAGCATTTTATAGTGAGATTACCAGCATCAAAGGTAAAAAATAGCGTTAATGCGAATAAAGCACAGGGTATTATCATTATACACAAATAAAAGACACTAGGGAAAGATATAGAAGGAATTATAATTGCACAAAAACAAAGAAATATTATCATGGCCATAAAAAAACAACCGATAATCCTCATGCCCGGCGGAATCATTTTGTTCTCAATTCTTGTCATTTCTTTCTCCATGCGATTTGGCTGTTGTATTCATCAGGCTTTCCGGCGGTTTCCACTTCGTAATTTTCTCTAAAATCTTCGGCAGACAAACCAACCTTCCTGCTTCCCCTTATGGATGACCGTCTTTTTTATCTCTATAAGGGTACTTTTCCAAAACTTTATTAATTTCAGCTTCCGCCTGTTTTCTATACTCTTCTCCTAGTATCGCAAAATAGTGCAGTATTTTCTCAAAAAACAATCTCCGAAAATCATGGCCTTTAATGCGATGTTTACATTCATATGTTGATGCAAGAAGATGAACAGACGGATAAAGTGCAATAAAGGCTATTTCGATCAAATCACACGTCGATTCTTCCTGAGACGATTTGCCGCGTTCAAAATAACGGTAATGATATCCACCGTCATCCGAATAACAGCACCCTCCTTCCCGGTTACCTGCCGTAAACGTAAGATCAAGCCATGCGGAAACCCCGTCAACAGTCGCCTCTGCAGCAATTTCACTCCAAAGACAGGTGATATGTCGCTCTAATTCACTCGTTGAAAGAAATTTGTTCTTATTCATGGCCCAATCCTTCTAATAAATCCGCTATTATCCAAATTATTTATGGTGTCAGGTAGCAAATATTGCACTCCGCCGCCGGGTTGTCCGAAAGCTGGGGCTGTCGTCCCGACCCGAACATTTTCTATATCCTGTAGGATGGTATAAACGCTGTACGGTCCAACTGATCCCGGGGGCATGGAACGTTCGTTATAGGGGGTACCTGGTGACGAAGCGAACTTGCCGTTAGTACCGCCATATCGGTCAATTTGAGTACCGGCTGGCAACGTTACCGCAACAGGATTATTAGCAAAACCATCATTGTCTGGCCATTTGATTGAACCATCTGTATTATACCACTCGCTGCTCGTGCTGTAATCACGTGTGGGCCTGTTATCCTGGGTAATAGTAATATTTGCACCTACATTTCCTTGAATTATATCCAAAATTCTCACATTTTGAATACTTTCAGCCCCTGCAATTGAGTGATGTACACCGGTAGTATTAGGAATTTTATCAAAACTTAATGAACTGTCAGAGAAAATTCCTGAACTGACATACCCATCAGGGTCAGTAGCACGCCATGCTCCGGAATATTTTTCAGTAGATTTGTTATTTGTATCAATATCTTCATGCCATATTATGCTCATAACTTTTTGCTGGCGATATGCCGCGTCACTTGTTGAAATACACTCCAGCCCCCAGGGATCTATGTAATTCACCGGGTCATTGTTCACATAGGCGAACCAGTTGGTCCCGTCCCGCACCGGGTCCGCCGTCGTGAACCGCGCCGCCTCAGGCGCGTAGTCGCGGTAGCCGTAGTCGTACAGGCCCGTCGCCGTGTCATAGGGCTTGCCGGTGTAGCCAAGGTTCAGCCCCTGGTCAAACTTCCCCTGGTAGGGCTTGCCGAACGCGTCGTACTCGTACCGCTCCTCAAGCTGTCCGTATTCCCCCGTAACGGTCCTCACGCTCCCCAGTACGTCCTTCCCAAACTACGCCGCGCCCCCGGAATCCACGCGCGCCGCTACCGCCTCCCCCCGGTATAACACGGCCAATTTGGTGCCTGGCACCCCTGCGTTACCTGTCAACCTTAAACAGCTTTGTAATCGCCCCAAGTATTAAATAAAAAATAACCCATATAGGCAGACATATAATCCATATTACAAGTCTGCCAGGAGGTTCCGCAAACAATTTGGGAATAATAAAAATGCTTACTTTTATTGCTCCTGCGGCAGCAATAAATAGCACCACGAAAGCATGACATATTTGCAAAAAATCTCTCAATGGTTCTTTCCTCCTTGTGCAGGTTTTTCGCCTGTAATACCAGTTTCAATAATTCCAACTACTGTGGGGATTCCGTTTTCCCCAGCAACTTCAGCAACCTTAGACCATGAAGGCTCTTTTATCCTTGTACCAGCTGTAACCCCATAATTATTGGAAAAAGTTGTTGTAGTAGTCATAGAACCACGGGCAATTACCCCCTGTGTTACACCGCTGAAAACAGCGGCGGTACCAAGTCCTGTAACCGCCGCCGTTATTGTTTGCGTGACATTCTGCGGCTGTTCTGTTACGGCATTCCCTATAACAGTCCTTGCTGTGCCGTCAATGGCTCCTCCTATCGTATTTACGATTACATTAGTAGTCGCTACTTTTCCCACTTGCGTTGCGCCTGCGGTTAACCAGCTAGAAACTCCGGCTGTCAAACCACCCATAACGGTTGAAGTTGCGATGTTTGTTAATGCAACAGGATCATTCATTGTGTTTGAAACCGCTTCGGTAAAAGACTGCCCGGATGTCATCCGCCCGCCAATTTCAGCGACGGTCGAAGAAACAAATCCCACAATTGCGCCAAAGACAGCCTGGGGCATTTCACCAAACCGGTCTACCCAATTCACCGGGTCATTGTTCACATACACGAACCAGTTCGCCCCGTCCCGCACCGGGTCCACCGTCGTGAACCGCGCCGCCTCAGGCGCGTAGTCCCGGTAGCCGTAGTCGTACAGGCCCGTCGCCGTGTCGTAGGGTTTGCCGGTGTAGCCAAGGTTCAGCCCCTGGTCAAACTCCCCCTGGTAGGGTTTCCCGAACGCGTCGTACTCGTACCGCTCCTCAATCTGCCCGTATTCCCCCGTAACGGTCCTCACGCTCCCCAGTACGTCCTTCCCAAAATACGCCGCGCCCCCGGAATCTACGCGCGCCGCTACCGCCTCCCCCTTCCCGTATAACGCCGCGTTTATCCCCACGCGCCTCCGCTCTACTCTCCGCTTCCCAGCCACGGCCGTCCCCAAGCAGCGCCGCTCCAGCCGACCAGCCCGTCGTACAGATATTCTTCCGCATGGATAAGCCGATCAGCCCCATCGTACATCTTCTTCTGCCTCAAATTTAGTGCCTGGCACCCCTGTGCCTAGGCATCTATGCGCTCCCAAGCTTTTGTGTCGCAAACTGTCACCATTGTATTTACTAAAAAAAAACGAGTCGATCTTTTTCAAAACCCGTTCCAATTAAATCGTCTATTACCGATTGTATTTTTACTCCAATCAATAAAGTATTTTTTTTATAAAAACCGATAACGCCTTCATTTGTATCAAGAAATATAATGGATAATAAATTGGGCAATTCTCTCTTCTCAAGAATATAATATAAACGATACTCAAAATCATTGACAATTACCAAATTGATAGTTTCGACACCAGTTTTTTCAAAACGATAATCACGATTAAAAATTTCATTATATGTATCCCGGTAAATATCCAAAACGAATAATTCTTTGGGGTTATATTTTGTATAACCTCTTGAAATCAGGATATTTTCAACAACGCCATCACCATGCATAATAATAGCACTTAGAAAAATAAAACCAAACGAAAATATAATGAATTTTTTCATTTCTTAAAATCAATCCTCCCATTTCCATCTATATCATAATATTGCTTATATGGACGATTTGTTATTTCACCAGTATCCGGATCATAGGGATAAACCTCATATTCTGTGCCATCATAACTTCCAATTGTTTTTATGCCTGGTAACGATTTCCCATCCTCTGCATTTAATAAAGCACCCTCATTTATAGTTCTTTCATGAGTATCAAAATAATTTGTTCTAATAGGACGAACAATAACAAACCAGTCAGAACTTGTTCTTGTATCTAAAACTTTTTCTTTTAAATCTATTGCAGCTTCGTTTCTTTCATCTTGATTTTTTGTTATGTCTACCCATCCTTCCTTTTTAGCTGTTTCCACCGCACTCAGCGAGAGCGATTGCTCATTCGAAACCGGATTTATCTTTAGTGCCTCAACTTTTAAGACCGGGTTATATTCGTCATGAAGTCCACTATATTTTGAGGCGGAATTATCGCTCCCGCTCAGCCCCCACAAATCTATGTAATTCACCGGGTCATTGTTGACGTAGGCGAACCAGTTGGTCCCGTCCCTCACCGGGTCCACCGTCGTGAACCGCGCCGCCTCAGGCGCGTAGTCCCGGTAGCCGTAGTCGTACAGGCCCGT
>JAISLX010000109.1 GCA_031277045.1 Treponema sp. | reverse complement strand
TCGAGCCGTATCGCCTGGGTATAGTCCTCTATCGCCAGATCCGGTTCCCCTTTGCCGGCGTAGGCATTGCCCCGGTTAAAGTACGCATCCGTATAATCGGCGTTGAGCCGTATCGCCTGGGTGTAGTCCGCTATCGCCTGGTCAGGTTCCCCCTTTAGTCTGTAGGCATTGCCCCGGTTAAAGTACGCTTCTGTAAAACCGGGATCGAGCCGTATCGCCTGGGTATAGTCCTCTATCGCTTTGTCTATCTCACCTTTATGATAACAGGCAATACCCCGGTTATTGTACGCCTGCGCGTAATTGGGGTCGAGCCGCAACGCCTGGTTGTAGTCAGTTATCGCCAGGTTCAGTTCCCCGTTATCATAATAGATGTTGCCCCGGTTATTGTACGCCTCCACATAATAGGGGTTGAGCCGCAACGCCTGGCCGTAGTCCGCTATCGCCTGGTCCGGTTCCCCCTTTAGCCTGTAGGCATTGCCCCGGTTGAAGTACGCCTGTGCGAAACCGGCCTTGAGCCGTATCACCTGGGTAAAGTCCTCTATCGCCCGGTCATACTCCCCTCCGTTATGGCAGACAATACCCCGGTTATAATACGCCTGCGCGTAATCAGGGTTGAGCCGTATCGCCTGGGTGTAGTCCGCTATCGCCTGGTCAGGTTCCCCCTTTAGCCTGTAGGCATTGCCCCGGTTAAAGTACGCTTCTGTAAAACCGGGATCGAGCCGTATCGCCTGGGTGAAGTCTTCTATCGCCTTGTCCAGTTCCTCTTTTTGATAGCGGGCGCCGCCCCGGTTATTGTACGCCTGCGCAAAATTGGGGCTGATCTGTATCGCCTGGGTATAGTCCGCTATCGCCCGGTCCGGTTCCCCTTTGACATGGTAGACAACGCCCCGGTTATAGTACGCTTCCGCGTAATCGGTCTTGAACTCTATCGCCTGGGTATAGCGTTCTATCGCCTGGTCTAGTTCCCCTGCTTCATAACAGGCATTGCCCTGGTTAAAGCGCTCCCCTGCCTCCGAAAGATCGCCGGCGGACAGCGCGGCGGCGAATAAAAGGCCAATCAGCAAGATGGCACATAGCTTCTTCATTTCTGTATCTCTCTTCATTCCGTTGTCTCCCTGTAATCACTGGGTCAGGCCGTAACACCCGCATCTCTCCTGGACGAGTACCGCATCTCTCCGCTATGAGTACCGTATCTCTCGCCGGAGAGTGCCGCATCTCTCCGCCATGAGTACCGCATCTCTCACCGGAGACTCCCGCATCTCTCCGCGATGGGCGGCGCAAGCGCGGGGGCGGCGCGGCCTGCCGGCTTGAACCGTTACGGGTTGTCCACGGCGATCCAGGGGCACCAGTAATCGTAGGGGGGCGGGTTGATGATGCGGCGGCAGGTTATGTAATAGACGCAGAACGCTGCCAGGAGGAGGGTCAGGGCGCGGACTAGCCAGTCGGCGCGGGCGGGGCGGCGGCGGCTGTACCAGGTGCGCGCGCGTTTCTTGCCGAATCCGCGCAGATCCATGGCGTTGGCGATGGTTTCTACCCTGCCGAAGCTGGTCATAATCAGCGGGATTAGCACGAGGGTGAGTTGTCTGAGCCGGGAGATAAGGCCGGCCCGCTTTGGGTCAAGCTCGACGCCGCGCAGGGAAAGGGAATTCTTTATGTCCAGAAAGTCGCGGGCTACGTCGGGGATGGTTCGGAAGGCCAGGGAGATGATGACGCAGGCTTTGTAGGGAAGGCCCAGCGAGTTGAGGCCCGAAGCGATTTCCGACGGGGTTATTGACAGTATTAGTACCAGAGCGGTTGCCAAAGAACAGAGGCGCTTGAAGAACATGGCCCCTACGTACCAGAGCAGTTCCCGTGTCAGGAAGAAGCGGCTGCTCCAGCGGACCAGGTATGTCGCGGCTCCTACGTGGGTTTCCCCGGCTTCGGGCCGTACCAGGATGATGAGCAGGGAACCGAAGACGCCGGCCATGATGGTCATAAAGGCGGTAACGAAGAGTATGGGTTTCCAGTGGGGTTTCATGGATACGATAAGGCCGGCGCAGAGGATGAACATGGGCGCCAACACGCGGACATCAAAGCTCATGATGACGTAGACGGTCATTACCAGGAACAGCAGCACTTTGGTGGTTCCGTTGAGCCGGTGCATTGCTGTAGCGCCGGGCGCATAGTTGATCACGAAGCGGTTGTTCACGGCGGGCTTCCGGCGCGGTTTTCTTCCCCGGCGCGCAGGGTTGTTTCGTGCTGGATATAGCGTCGGATAAAATCGTCCGCCGGGAGGCCGGCTTTTTCGGCAAGGCGGTGCAGGGACGTGGCCTTGAGGTTGGCCTCCGCGACAATCCGGTCATCGGTCAGTATTGCGAAAATATCCCCGTCGGCGATGATCTTTCCTCCGGCAAAAACTACCGCCCGGTCTGTGTTCTCGATGGCCAGGTGCATGTCGTGGGTGATAAAGATGACGGTCTTTTCGTGGCGGCGGTTGAGCCGGTTGATAAACCCGATGATTTCCATGTAGTGCCGGTAATCCTGCCCGGCGGTGGGTTCGTCAAGGATGAGGATTTCCGGCTCCAGGGCCAGTATCGACGCTACGGTAACGCGCTTTTTTTGGCCGTAGCTGACGGCGCTTACCGGCCAGTTCCTCATGCGGTACAGTTCGCACGTCTCAAGGGCTCTGGCGCTCCGTTCCGCGATAAGGGCGCCGGGGGCTTTCCGCAGATGCAGGGCCAGCTCTACTTCGTCTTTGATGATGTCTTTGACGATCATCTGGTCCGGGTCCTGCATGACATAGCCGGCCCGTTCGCCTATTTCCTTGACGGTTAGTCTGCGGTAATCATCCCCGGCAAGGTAGATGGCGCCTTTTTGCGGGCGGCAGATGCCGCAGATAAGTTTGGCCATGGTGGACTTGCCCGCTCCGTTCTTGCCGATAAAGGCGACGCGCTCTCCCCGGCGTATTGTAAAGCAGGCGTCCTCGATGGCGCTCTGCCTGCCGCCGGCGGCGGTTTCGTAGGAAAAGCTTACCCCCTCGGCCCGGATAAGCTCGGCGCCGGGGCGGGGCTCTTCGGCCCCGGTAACGCGGGTAAAAAAGTTCCGCAGCTTTTGCCGGTTTTCCGGGTCAAGTTCGAGGGCGTCTATGCTGGCGAGCGCGGGTATTCCGCCTAGTTCGCAGCCTGCGTACTTGAGCGCGCCGATGTACAGGGGAAGGCGTATGCCTTTTTCGGGAAGGATGGCGCTTTGCAGAAGTTCGGCGGGGCTCATGTCCGCGGCGATCTTCCCTCCGTCAACCAGTATGATCCGGTCTATGGGGCGGAACAGCACGTCCTCCAGCCGGTGTTCTATGATGATGACGGTGCGCGGCGGGCCGCCTTCGTTCCGCGCAATCCGGTCAATGAGCGCTATGGCCGCCGCGCCGGTTCTGGGGTCCAGGGAGGCCAGCGGCTCGTCAAAGATGAAGATACGGGTTTCTTCCCCCAGGACGCCTCCCAGGGCCGCTTTCTGTTTCTGTCCCCCGGAAAGGTGGAAGGGCTGGGCTTCCAGAAAGGGCGCCATGTCCACGGTTTCGGCGTTCGCCCGGACTTGTTCGCGCATGGTTTCCCGGTCTACGCAGTTGTTTTCCATAGAGAAGGCCATGTCTTCTCCCACGGAAAGTCCCACGAACTGGGCGTTGGAATCCTGAAGAACTGTTCCCACCTCGCGGCTTAACTCGAAGACTGAAAGGTTCCGCGTTTCCCGGCCGTTCACCGTGCAGGAACCGGTGAGTTCGCCGGGGTAGGAAAAGGGGATGAGGCCGTTGATACAGTTTGCCAGGGTTGTTTTGCCGCTGCCGCTGGCGCCCAGGATTAAAACCTTCTCACCTTCGTAGATGGTCAGGTTTATGCCGGTTAAGCTGGGATTTCTTTGGGCTTTGTACGTAAAGCTGAATCCTTCAAACTGTACTACCGGCTTCTTCACGGGCTGCTAGGCTTCTTCCTGCAGGTCTTTCCGCTTTCCGAAGCGTTTGGAAAGCAGGATGAGGATGGGGATGCCCGCCACTACCAGTACCAGGGTATTGGAAAGTCCGGACGCGAAAGCCTGCAAAAAGGTGATCTCCAGGTCCGCCGCGTAGAACAGGGAGGTAAGCAGGGGCGTAACAAGTCCGAAGGCTATCGCGTTCCCCAAAATGGCGGTTACTGTGTAAATAACGGCGTGGCGCACTTTGAAAATGCCCTCGCCTATTCTGGCGCCGTACAGGGGCAGGGCTCCGATAAAGAAGCCTAACACCCCGTTCCCGATGGACCAGTCGAACCAGTAACCCCAGCCGCCGATGGTGTCCGCCAGCACATTCCCGATAAGCAGGGTAACAAAGGCGGGCAAAGGCCCAAAAAGGCCGCCCACCACCACGGGAATGATCATCGCCGTGGTCAACTGGGTGTTGGTGAAGACCGGGATGCTGCCGTACACCATAAGCACCCCAAACAGCGCCGCTCCTACCGCCGCCGCGACCAGTGTCCTGGTATTCCACGTGCCGAGAATAATCCTGCCGTAATTTTCTTTAGCCATAATGTACTCCTTATTCCTATCATATTGATAGGAATATCCGCCAATCAAGCCCCTCTCCTATGGCGTACTTGTCCGTAAAACTTGCCTGATTAAGAGCGATTATCATGCACCCTGTGGAACCGTTGTACAGGATGGGTTCCCCCGCATCAACAAAACCAAAGGACTTGTGGTAAAGCGCCCGCTCCCGGAAAACTTCCCGTTCCTTGTGGGTAATTATAATCAGGGGTTTATCGCCGTGAACAATACCTGACTTTTCAAAGCCGTCTATGGGTATGTTTGTCGTGGCTCCCCCAAAATGGTGATCGGCCATAGTAATATGGCCTGAAACGTATCCCCGTCTTATTTCAGGCGGAATCAGAGGGAAAGCCACGATTTCTTCCACCGGGTACGCCGGGCCCACTCCCTCAAAGCTGGTAAGCCCTGCGCCAAGGCGGCCGGCGGTGTAGGCAAAGATGTCCCGTCCGTGAAAGGTGTTGTAGCGGCTCGTGCCGGGGCGGCGGTTCACCGTTTCGTCGATTTCCCGCACCTCCGCGATTCCCGGACAAGCCTTGACGTGGGTCAGAGTTCCGTTGTCCGGCGTGATGATGTACTGGCCGGCCGCGGTTTTCGCGGCGCAGGCCCGCCGGGAAGTGCCCACGCCGGGGTCTACCACGGACACAAAGATAGTACCCTCAGGCCAGCAGGGCATGGTGTAACTCAGGCAAAACGAGGCGGCCCAGGGCTGATACAGGGGCAGCAGGTGGCTGATGTCCCGGACCTGGAGCGCCGGGTCTATGGAAGCGATAACCCCGTGCATACTGGAGACCGAACCCCAGTAAAGGCCAAAATCGCTTTGCAGGCAGATAAAAGGTTTTTCCATAACGTGCAGTAACCGAAGCTGTTTCAAAATTTAACCTGGTTTGGGGAAAAACGCAAGCATCAGGAGCAGCGAAGCCTCGCGCGCTTGCGGGTTTTTATGCCGCCGCGTATCTTTTTGTAGCGTTTCCCAAAAATGCGTAATAAAATAACTTTGGGGTTTTCCCAAACCCAAGCGGGCCCTGGGAAAAGTCCAAAAACAGGAGAAACCTATGGCCGAATTGAAAAATGTGTTTTTTTACGCGGAAACCGAAGGGGACCTTCTTACAAATCTCAGATCGCCGGACGATCCTTATGCCATGAACTGGATTGAGGGGCGGATCCCCTGGGGTACGGTTAAAGTTCCCGCCGGTATTTCCGCATCGGTTGTTCGGGCTTTTACATCCGCCGGGGCATTGAAAGAAACCTATACGTTTACCAATACTTCAGCGTATCCGGTTTTTACCTGCCTGGGGGACATTGGCGTTTACACGCCCTTTAACGACAGCTACCACGAAGCTGCCGTGTGCATGAAAAGCCGCTGCCACGCCCATATCTGGTGCGGCGGAACATCGAGCTATGTGATGTGTCTGCGCATGGGCGGTGAGGCGCCGCACCTGGGCATGGTCCTTACCGGCGGGCAGCTTGGGGCCTACAGCGTTGAACGGGATCTGTCGCGGGGGAGCAACGACCGGGGCGATTTCATCCTTCACCCCGCGCCTCTGCGGCTGGAACCCGGCGAAAACGCCGTTGTGGAGTGGGAACTTTTTTGGCACCGGGGAAAGGAAGACTTCTACCGCCGGCTCCGGGACTACCCTTCGTATGTCGAGATAACGGCCGTCCGTTTCGTGTGTTTTGAGGGGGAAACAAGCGGCCTCCAGGTACAGCGCCGGGAAGGCCAGCCGGAAACGGAGCTTGCCGTGGAGGAAACCGGCTATCCCGGCGAGATAAAGTACCTTATCACGGGGAACGGCGTGGACACATGGTGCCGCGTCCTTAACCGTCCGCCGCCCGTTGACCTGGCCGCTGCCCGCTGCGCCTTTATCGCCAAAAACCAGCAGTACCACAAACTGGGAAGCCCCCTGGACGGGGCCTATCTTATCTACGACAACGAGGAAGGCCACCCCTATTACACCCATACCGGCGATCATAACGGAAGCCGCGAGCGTATCGGCATGGGGCTTCTTATGGCCCGTTTCCTGCGCTCCCGGTCCCACGCGGTTCTGGAAAACAGCCTGAAACAGTACGTGGCGTTTGTTCTGCGAGAACTCTTCGATTCCGGGACCGGAACTGTGTTCGACGACATCAACCACGCCGTTGACCGGGTACGGCTCTACAACTTCCCCTGGTTTGCCCAGTTCTTCCTGGAAATTTACGGGCTCTGGAAAGACCCGGCCTACCTGCGCTACATGTACAAGGCCCTGGACGCCTTTTACGAAAAAGGCGGCGGCGGGTTTTACGCCATCGGCATACCCATGGTCGAGGCCCTGGCCCAGCTTGGCGCGGAAGGTTTCCGGGTAGAAGCGGACAAGCTGAGGGAACAATTCCTGAAACACGCTGGTACGGTTCTTCAAAACGGCGCCGGTTACCCGGCCCACGAGGTCAATTATGAGCAGAGCATTGTAGCCCCGGCGGCGCATATCCTGTTCCAGGCCTACCGTATCTCAAACGATGAAAAGTACCTTGAAGGCGCGAAAAAGCAGCTTGAAATCCTCTCCCTGTTCAACGGGAAGCAGCCGGACAGCTGCCTTTACGAGGTGTCCATACGCCATTGGGATGGGTTCTGGTTCGGGAAGCGCCGGCTCTACGGCGATACTTTTCCCCATTACTGGAGCGTTCTTACCGGGATGGTCTACGCCGAATTCTGGCGGACCAGCGGCGGCGAGGAGGCGCGCGCCGCGGCAGAACACTCGATACGCGCCGTTTTGGGCCTTATCCGTCCGGACGGTTCCGCTTCCTGCGCCCGTCTGTACCCCCTATCGGTCAACGGCGTTCCGGCGAATTTTCTTGACCCCTGGGCGAATGACCAGGACTGGGGCCTTTACTACGCGCTCAAATTCTTTGACGGAGACTTTTAGGGCCGGCCGCGCCCAGCCCGTATCCCGCCCGGCGGCACAACACTGCCTTGGTACACGCGCCGGCTCTGGGGTCTATTACCCCCCGGCGCACTGCCGTGCTATAACGTGCGGGAGGTAACAATCATGAAAAATTCTCTCCGCGCTGTTGTTTTTCTTGCCTGCGCCGGCCTGACTGTTCTGTCCCCCCTGGGGGCCCGGCCCGCCAATGAATCGGATACGCGCCCCCAGGAAGAACTGGTGATCTACGGTCTGCGGGGGCCTTCGGGTGTCGGGATGATTCGGCTTTTTGAGGAACCTCCCGTTCTGCCGGACACCAGGGTTAGGGTGGAAGCCCTGGCCCAGGCGAACCTGATGGCCGCGAAATTCCTGGCCGGGGAGGCAAAGATCGGCATACTGCCCCCGGACACGGCAGCCAAAATCGCCTCCGGCGGAAACAAAATCCAGATCGCCGCGGTTACCGGCCTGGGGATGCTGAGCCTTTTGAGCGCGGACAGCGCGGTTCAGCGGATTGAGGACCTCAAAGGCCGTACCGTGGAAGTGGCCGGCCAGGGGGCTGTCCCGGACTACGTGTTCCGCAAGATACTCATTTCCAAAGGGCTTGAGCCCGGCGTGGATGTAACCCTGGATTACTCCCTGGCCTACCCGGAAATAGCGCAGGCCCTTATCGCGGGCCGCCTTTCCCTGGCCATGCTCCCCGAACCCTTTGCCACTATGGCCCGTTCGGGGAACGCCAATCTGCGGCCCGTAAGCAACATCCAGGAGGAATGGGCCGCCGCCGGGGGGGAGGAAAATTTTCCCATGACGGCGCTGGTCGTGGACGGGGAGTGGGCCGCCGGCCACCGCCAGGCTCTTTCCACGGTGCTGGAGAGGCTTAAAGCCTCGATAGAGTGGGTTGTGTCCAATCCGGCGGAGGCGGGGGCCCTTGTGGAAGCGCATGACATGGGGCTTAAGGCCCCGGTGGTAGCCGCCGCGGCGCCCCGGAGCAACTACGTGTTTCAGAGCGCCGCCGGAGCCCGGCCCGCCCTGGAAAGCCTATACCGGATCTTCCTGGAATTTGCCCCCCAGGCTATCGGCGGGGCCCTTCCCCCGGACAGTTTCTACTGGAAATGAATTTTCCCCTCTCCGGAAAACCCGGAGTTCCCCGGAGCGGCCTGTGGACCTTCCTGGGGGTCCTGTTTCTGCTTCTGGTCTGGGAACTGGCGGCCCGTGCAGGGGGAAGCGAGATGATACTCCCCGGCCCCCTGCCGGTGTTCCGCCGTTTTGTTCCGCTGATCCGGGGGGCGTCCTTCCGGAGGGCCCTTGCGTACTCGTTTGTCCGGGTATTCCTGGGCCTGTTGATCGCCGTCCCCCTGGGGCTGGCCCTGGGCGCCATAACAGGACTGGACGCCAGGGCCCGGGCCTTTTTCAGGCCCCTGTTTCAGATTGTCTCCGCCACCCCCGTCATGGCCGTGATTCTTATCGCCTTTCTCTGGTTCGGGCAGGAACGGACCCCGGTGTTTACCGCCTTCCTCATCGTTTTTCCGGTCATGGCCGCCAATACCTCCGAGGGTATCCGCGTGGTGGACCCCAGGCTGGTGGAACTGGTTAGACTCTACAACCTGTCCCGGCCCCGGCGGCTCTGGGCGCTTTATCTGCCCGCTATCGTCCCCTTTATCGTGGGGGGCCTGCGCGGCGCTCTTTCCCTGTGCTGGAAGGTCGTTGTCGCTGCCGAAGTGCTGGTCCAGCCCCTGCGGGCTCTGGGCACGGGGATGCAGCGCGCCAAGGCCCAACTGGAAACCGCCGAACTTTTCGCCTGGACCGCGGCCACGGTGCTGGCTGCCGCCGCCGCCCAAGGCCTGCTGACCCTGGCGCTTTTTGTCTTCCGCCCCCGTTCCGCCGTTTTCCCGTTTCCCTGCGAAAAGGCGCGGGGCGCCGCGTAAATGCGTCCGCCGGAACTTCATCCGCCGGGCATATCGATCCGCCGCCTGGAGTTCGGTTACGGGGCCAGCCGGATATTCGGCGGCCTTAATCTGGAACTGGGGGAGGAAAACCCCGTCGTGATTCTGGGGCCCTCAGGCTGCGGAAAAACGACACTGCTGTTTTTGATTGCGGGACTGCGGACACCATCCGGGGGAAGCATCGTGATTCGGGACAATGGTCCGGGCGGGCCCCCCGGCAGTTTGTCGCGCTTCGCGCATAAAAACCCACAGGCGCGGCAGTCTGCTGCCCCTCAGGCGGCGCTGGTCTTTCAGGAGCCCCGGCTCCTCCCCTGGATGACGGCGCTGGAAAACACGGCCCTTCCTCTGCTGCGGCCCCTGGGGAAACAAAAAGGACGGGAACGCGCCCTCCACTTTTTGGACCTGGCGGGCCTGGCGGACAAGGCCGGCAGCCTGCCACCTGAGCTTTCAGGCGGCCAGCGGCAGCGCGTTAACCTTGCACGGGCCTTTGCCTTCCCCAGCCCCGTTATCTTGCTTGACGAAGCCTTTCAGTCCCTGGATATCCCGCTAAAAATCGCCATGATGGACCTGGTAATGACCATGCTGAACCGGGAACAGGGCCGTCTGGTTGTCGCCGTAACCCACGATCCCCGGGAAGCGGTGTACCTGGGACGCAGGATCATCGTTCTGGGCAGGGGCGGGGATGGAACGGTCCCGGTCCTTGACGAGGTTCTGAATACGGAAGCGGCCGGCCGATCCTACGGCTCCCCTGCCCAGGCCGCCGTGGAACAGCGGCTGCTGGCGGCTCTGCGCGGGTAGTTACGCCGGACTTGAGCCTCCTCAAGGCTAGGGACTGGTTTTTGTTACCGGTAACTCTTACCTTTGTAAGAGCGCCCCCCGCCTTGTGGCAGGGGATCCTTCTCGTCTTTCATCGTTTTGCGCTTCTTTTTTTACTCTTTTTTCAATTTTTATTAATTGACATTCCCAGATCATCATGATATAATCAAAAGTTATGTAAAGGGAGTGTGGCATAATGTCGAGCATAGGCTTGAAAAAATTCAGAGGCAGCAAATATTTGCTGCTCATGCTCTTGCCGGGTTTTGTTTATTACATATTATTCCATTATGTCCCAATGTACGGCGTAATCATATCATTTAAAAATTATAATATTTTTGACGGTATATTAAAAAGTCCATGGGCAAAAAATTATGGTTTTGAACATTTTATAGATCTTTTTAATTCCAATTCGTTCTACCGGGTATTTAAAAATAC
>JAISLX010000006.1 GCA_031277045.1 Treponema sp. | reverse complement strand
CAGCGGGAGTTCCGGGGGTTTGACGACAAGATTCTCTCGATGTATGCGCTCGGATTGACCACCCGGCAAATACAGGACCACCTGAAAGAAATTTACGCGGTTGACGTGTCCCCAGAACTGATCAGCCGGGCGACGGACGCGGTGAAAGAGCTGGCCGCCGCATGGCGGGGCCGGCCGCTTGAGCCGCTGTATCCGGTGCTGTTTCTGGACGCTCTGCGGGTCAATATCCGTGAGGGGCCGACGGTGGTCAAGAAATCGGTGTATTTGGCGTTGGCGATACGTTTGGACGGCCAAAAGGAACTGTTAGGGCTCTGGATTGAGCAAAACGAGGGGGCCATCGAACCTTTGGTTCGCGTTCTGGATGGGCATCCTGAACGAGCTCAAAAACCGGGGAGTCCAAGACATACTGCTGGCAGCCGTTGACGGGCTGACCGGTTTTCCCGACGCCATCGCCGCCGTGTTCCCCAAAACGGAAGTGCAACTGTGCATCGTCCACATGGTGCGCAATTCAGTACGGTTTGTCCCCTACAAGGACCGGAAGGCGATAACCGCGGATTTGAAAAAGATATATCTGGCGCCTTCGGCTGAATTGGCCGCCGCCGCCCTAGAGGAGTTCGCCGCCGCGTGGGACGCCCGCTACCCGATGATTGCCAAGTCCTGGCGCGCCCGGTGGAATGAGATCATTCCTTTTTTCAAGTTTTCCCCGGACATCAGGAAAGCGGTGTACACGACCAACGCGATAGAATCGGTGAATTACACGATACAAAAAATCATCAAACACCGCCAGTCGTTCCCGCATGACGAGGCGGCGATGAAATTGATTTTTATGGGCTTGAAAAACATATCAAAAAAGTGGACCATGCCTATACGGGATTGGGGGGCAGCCCTCAATCAATTCGCCATCATTTACGGGGAAGACAGGGTTCCCCTATGATGTACCGTTTACACAAAATAAATTACAAGGTCCACCGGGGCAGGCTATGCCGGGAGTTCGTCGTCTTAGGCGTGCCGGGAAGCCGCTCAAGAACGAGCGATTCTTCCCGCAATACCTCAAAAAACCGGTCCCGGCCTATCGGTACCCCCGCCTTCTCCAGTTCCGGCCCCAAAATATGGTACAGCTTCCTCCCTCCCAGCCGCGGCTGGACCGCCCGCTCCACCCGAACTAACCGCTCGATAAGCCCGTTGTCTCCTTCCCGCCGCTGCCGCATCGGGCGCGCCTTGTAATAACTTTGCCAACTCATGCCCAGTTTCCGGCACATCTGTCCCACCGTAAAAGGTGATTTCATGCCATCCCCCGGGTCTTTCGCCGCTCGGCAAGCGTTATAACGTTCTTTTTTTTAACTCTTCCGTACTCATCCCCAGCCGCTCGCACGCGATGTCCAAAAATGCCCGCTCAAGACAATAATCCATGTGCGCATCCGCCAGGGCCGCTTCCAATTCCCGTATCCCGCCCCGGGCCGCCTGTAATTCGTCAATCTCCCGCATCGTTTCCACCCGTATCCTTTTGGGCAGAATATCCTCCCGCCCATAGTGCTTGAGCCACTTGTTCAGAGTCGAGCATCCCCGGATCCCGTTCCGGCGGCTTGCCTCATCAAGGCTTCTTATATTTCCCCCCCGGCCACATCCTCCACCAGCCTCAGCTTAAATGCCTCGCTGTATCGTACCACAGCTCTCATCTTTCGACTCCTTATGTGTCAACTTTAAACCAGGAAGCGACATTGTCCAACGCCGCCTAATGTGACATTTTTATTGAACGCAAATAGGTGACATTTCTATTGGTCGTTGACACATTGAACATCCCCGCAAGGCGGGTTCTTGCCAGAACAAGGCCGAATAAAGTATGCTCTACATCATGAAAATATGGGTAAAATTGCTTGTCGGCTCGGTTCTTGGAACGATTTTGGGGTTTTTGCTTCCGTATGAAAGCGAAAGTGTTTCCGGGATTCTGGCCTGGTTTGAACAATTTGCCCTGCATTTGGGCAGATACAGCGTTATGCCGCTTTTGTTTTTCGCCCTTATCATAGCGGTTTACGAGCTGCGGATGGACAAGGAATTCTGGCCGCTGGCGGGGAAAAGTTTTCTTGTAATGATTTGCGGGGCGATTGGCATTATCTTTTTGGGTATCGTCGTAACGCTTCTCTTTCTTCCCGCGCGGATTCCCATTCAGGAGGAGCAGGTTGAAACAATAACGCTGGAACTGCCCGAAACGATCCTGCAAATTTTTCCGGACAATATGTTTAACGCTCTGTTTACCGACGGAACCTTTATTTTCCCCCTCTGCGTACTGGCGTTTTTTATCGCCATGGGGCTTTCCTCCGACAGAAACTATTCCAGGCCCGTTATCGGCCTTGCCGATTCCCTTTCCAGAATCGTTTATCACATTTCTGTCTTTTTTACGGAAATTCTTGCCCTGGGGATTATAGCCCTGTCGGCGTATTGGGCCGTGCGTTTCCACGCCGTCCTTGCGACAAATGTGTTTTGGGATCTGATACTCCTTTTGGGGATATTCAGCCTTGTCCTGAGCTTTGGTATTTTTCCGCTTTTGTTGTACCTGTTAAAGTCCAAAAATCCCTGGGCACAGCTTTACGGTTCCCTCGGCCCGGCAATCGGCGGCTTTTTTTCGGGCGACGTAAACTTTACCCTGCCCCTGCTTATCCGCCATGTAAAGGAAAATCTTGGCGTGCGCCGAAGGGCCAACGCGGTTACCATAAGCCTTTTCGCGGTATTCGGCCGGGCCGGAAGCGCGATGGTGGCGGCGGCCTCTTTTATCGTAATCATCAAATCCTATTCGATTCTGGGGATTTCGCCGGTTAACGCGCTGTCCATCGGTGTCAGGGCCGTTCTTATCTCTTTCCTGCTTGCCCGGCATCCCGGAACGGGGGCCTATACGGCTCTGGCTGTTCTGGGGATGAGCTACGATCGCGGCTTTGAGGCGGGTTACCTTATCCTTAAACCGCTGGCGTTTTACCTTATCGCGATTGGCGCCTTTATCGACACGATGTTTTGTTCGTTCGCCTCCTACGCCGTCGGAAAAATGAGCGGTTTCCAGGAAGACAAGGACATAAGGCACTTTATATAGAACCGGCGAGTCATGTCGAACCGGCGACGGATCTTTTAGTGAAAGGACTTTTAACCGAAGGACTTTTGGCCCTCTGTGGCGCCGATTCTGTCATATCCGGCCTGCTCAAACCGCGCCTTGACGCGGCGGCCGTTTTGCTTGACAGATACATCGACGAAATTGAGCTGTTTAACCCGTCCCGCGGCCTTGTCAAAGCGGCGGGACGGGAAGAACTTGTGGTAAAACACATACTGGATTCCCTTGCCCCGCTCGGCCGCATCGCGCGGCTTCTCCCGGATAAGGCCGCGCTTACCGCAAATGTCCCGCCGGGTCAAGGCCCTCGGCTTGCCGACGCGGGTTCCGGGGCGGGCCTGCCGGGCATTCCCCTGGCGATATGCCTCCCCGGCGTACAAATAAGCCTTATCGAACGCATGACCCGGCGGGCGGATTTTCTGCGAAACGCGGCGGCCGTCCTTAGGCTTCCCAACGCCGGCGTTGAGGAAACGGAGATGGAACAAGCCCCGGCAGGCCGTTTCGACATTGTCGTGTTCCGGGCTTTTCGCCCCCTGGAGCCGGGCATCCTCAAGGGGCTTTTTCGGCTCCTGGTTCCCGGCGGGCATCTCGCGGCCTACAAGGGCAGGCGGGAAAAGGCGGAGGCGGAAGCCGGGGGGCTTCCGCCGGAAAGCCGGGAAATTCATTCCCTTTCCGTGCCGTTCCTGAACGAGGAACGGCACATCGTGATTATAAAAAAGCCGGCGGATCCATAAGCGGCTAAAAAATACGCCGGAACAGCGCAAACAGCAAAATTACCACGGCG
>JAISLX010000005.1 GCA_031277045.1 Treponema sp. | reverse complement strand
CGATCTCAAGCTCCCCCAGGGCCCGGTCCATCCGGGCCAGGGCCTGGTCCCGGCCGGGGGCGTGGACGATGAGCTTCGCCACCATGGAATCGTAGTAGGGGCTTACCCGGCAGCCGTTGTAGAGGAAGCTGTCGAAGCGGACCCCCGGCCCGCCGGGGATTTCCAGGCGGCTGACCTGGCCGGGGCCCAGGGCGTTGATCCGGCACTCGATGGCCCAGCCTTCTATCCGTACCGCCTCCGGGTCCAGTTCCATGCGGCCCTGTGCGCAGGCGAGGATCTGCTGGCGGATGATGTCGGTGTTGGTGACGTATTCGCTGACCGGGTGTTCCACCTGGACCCGGGCGTTCACCTCCATGAAGTAGAAGTTTTCTCCTTCCACGAGGAACTCGATGGTCCCGGCCCCCCGGTACTTGAGTTCCCGGAACATAGACCGGGCCCCCTCCGCCATGCTCCCCCGCATGGCCGGGCTGACGCCGGGGGAGGGGCTTTCTTCGATGAGCTTCTGGTGGTTCTTCTGGACCGAGCAGTCCCGCTCCCCCAGGATCGCCACGGCCCCCCGGCCGTCGGCCATGATCTGGAGTTCCACATGCCGGGGGTTTTCCAGGTAACGCTCGATAAAGACCCGGCCGTCGGCGAAGTTGGCCTGGGCCTCCCGGCTGGCCAGCCCCAGGTTTTCCGCCAGGTCCTCCTCCCGGCGGACGATCCGCATGCCCTTGCCGCCTCCCCCGGCGGCGGCCTTGATAATTACGGGGAAGCCCAGTTCCCGGGCCGCCTGCAGGGCCGCCGCCTCGCCGGTGACCGCCTCCGCCGTGCCGGGGGTAACGGGGAGACCGAAGCGCCGGGCGGTGTCCCGGGCCCGGACCTTGTCGCCCAAAAGCTCGATGACCTCCGGGTCCGGGCCGATAAAGAGGAGACCCTTGTCCCGGACCAGCCGGGCAAATTCGGCGTTTTCCGAGAGGAAGCCCACGCCGGGGTGGATGGCCTCGCAGCCGGTTTTGATGGCCGCCGTGATCAGGTTGGGGGCCGCCAGGTAGCTTTGGGAGGACGCCGGGGGGCCGATGCAGACCGCCCGGTCCGCCAGCCGGACGTGGAGGCTCTCCGCATCGGCGGTGGAGTAGACCGCCACGGTTTCGATGCCCATTTCCCGGCAGCTACGGATGATCCGCACGGCGATTTCCCCCCGGTTGGCGATGAGGATCCGCCGGAGCTCCGGCGGGGCTTCGGTGTTCATTGTCAAAACTAGAGCCGCTTTACTTCAAAAAGGGTCTGGCCGTATTCCACCAGATCCCCGCTGGAAGCCTTGACCGCCAGGATCTCGCAGTCGAATTCCGCTTCCAGATGGTTCATCATCTTCATGGCCTCCAGGATGCAGAGGGTGTCCCCGGATTTTACCCGGGAGCCCACCGTCACGAAGGACGGCGCGTCCGGCCGGGGGGAGGCGTAAAACGTGGCCACGATGGGGCTTGTGACCGCCTCCCCGGCGGCGGTCTTTGCGGGGACCGCCGGCAGGCCCAGGTGGAGGCCCTCGACCACGGGGGGCGCGGGGGAAGCGCCGGCAGGATACCCGCCGGGCGCGGAGCCGCCGGCAGGTGCGCTGTATGCGGAAGCTGCGGAAGCCGCAGCCGCGGCACAGGCCGCTTCCGTCCGCAGTTCGATGCGGACATCGCCGTCTTCAAGCCTGAGTTCCGCCACGGCGGCGGAGCTGAATTTATCGATGAGCTTTAAGATAAAGTCTTCGTTTATGGGCATGGAGGATTCCTTAAATCGTTGACGGATCCACGTCCCGCTCGTAGTCGACCCCGGTGACGTCAAAGCCGTGGGCCTCCAAAAAGTCGTGACGGAATCCCGCAATGTCGGTGGCGCTGTCCACGTTGTCCTCGCGCACCTTGTCCATCTGTTCCAGCGTGGCCTTCTGCACGTCCTCCCGCATCTCCCAGTCGTCGATGCGGATCCGGCCCCCCCCGTCCACGGGCACCAGGGCGGGGTCCTCCGCCGCGCCGGGGCTGTAAAGCCGGTCCCGGTAGAGCCGGACGATCTGTTCGATACAGCCCTCGTGGAGGCCCCGCTCCTTCATCACCTTGAAGAGGACCGACACGTAGAAGGGGATGATGGGGATCACCGCGCTGGCCCTGGTGACCAGGGCCTTGTTCACCGACACCCAGGCCCGCCTGGGGCTTCCGGCAAAGCGCCGGTTGATGGCCCCGGCGGCCCGCTCCAGGTCCTCCTTGGCCCTTCCGATGGTCCCGTTTTTGTAGATGGCCCAGGAAAGCTCAGGGCCGATGTAGGTGTAGGCCAATGTCCGGGCCCCGGCGGCCAGGAGCCCCGCCTTGTCCAGGGCCTCGATCCACAGTTCCCAATCCTCGCCCCCCATGACCTTGGTGGTGTGGGCGATCTCTTCATCATTGGCGGGCTCCGCCGAGGCGGTGACGATCCGGCCGCTCATCAGGTCGAGGGTCTTGCCGGAGTAACTCTGGCCGATGGGCTTGATCACCGAGCGGTACATGGTCCCGTCTTTGGGATCGGTCCGCACCGGGGAGGCCAGGGAGTAGATGATAAGGTCGATGGCCGGGGCGGTTCCGGCGGCCGCCGCCATGTCCCGAACCGCGCCAATGGCCCGGTCCTTCATTTCGTTGGAAAAGGCGTCCCCGTCCAGGGTCCTAAAGGGGAGGCCCGCCCTGGCGGCCTCCGCGTCAAAGGCCAGGTTGTTGTAAAAGCCCGGCGTCCCCGGCTTGGAGGCGCTGGCGGGCCGCTCAAAGGAGACCCCCACCGTGGCGGCCCCGTAGCCGAAGGCCGCGCAGATCCGGCTTGCCAGGCCGTAGCCCGTGGAACAGCCGATGATCAAGGCCAAGGCGGGAGCCCCGGGGGCCTTCGCCATTTCCCCGGGGCTTCTCCCCCCGGCCAGGTTCTTCGCCGCGTAGGCGATCCCGTTCCGCACGGATCGGGCGCAGCCCGCCGGGTGGCTGTTCAGGCAGATATTGTTTCGTATCATGGGTTTAATTACCATCGCTACACTCCTATTTTCGGTACGCCGCTCACGATTCTACGCTTTCCCCACCAGGCACATCCACTCCGCCTCGGCGGCCAGTTCGTTCCCCACGTAGGCTTTGCCGGACTGCTTGATCATCCGGGGGGAGACCCGCAGGTTTTCTATTTCCGACCGGACTTCCTCGCCGGGCCGGACCTGCCGCCGGAACTTCACCTTGTCCACTGTGGCAAGAAAAAACAGGGCGCCGTCCCCCAGGACGCCGAGCTTTCTTAAACCCGCGCCCCCGGACTGGGCCATGGTCTCCACCAGGATCACCCCCGGCACCACCGGGTATTGGGGAAAATGCCCCGCAAAGAAAAATTCCCCTTCGCCGAACACATGCCGGGCGACAATCCGGTCCTTATCGGCGCTGACGATCTTATCGACAAAGAGAAAGGGCTTCCGGTGGGGCAACAGGGATTCTATTTCGTTCTGATTTTCACTCACGGTTACTCCTCGTTAGGCTCAATACCGCTTGAAGGCCACGACGCCGTTGTGCCCGCCGAAGCCCAGGTTCCCCGAAAGGGCCGCATGGATTTCCCCGTACTGGACCTTGTTGGGCACGTAGTCCAGGTCGCAGGCGGGATCCGGGTTTTCCAGGTTGATCGTGGGCGGGAAGAAGCCCTCCCTGATGGCAAGGATGCAGGCGATAGCCTCGAGGCCCCCGGACCCGGCGACACAGTGGCCGGTCATGCTCTTGATGCTGGAAACCTTCATCTTGTAGGCGTGATCCCCAAATGCGTACTTGATCATCTTGGTTTCCGTGGGGTCGTTGATTTCCGTGGAAGTTCCGTGGGCGTTGTAATACTGCACGTCCTCCGGCCGCAGCCCCCCGTCTTCCAGGGCAAGCTTGATGGCCCTGCCGCCCCCTTCGCCGGAAGGGTCCGGGGAGGTGATGTGGTAGGCGTCCGCAGTGGCGCCGTATCCGGCGAACTCCGCCAGAATGGCCGCGCCCCGGCCTTTAGCGTGTTCCTCGCTCTCAAGGACCAGAACGCCCGCGGCCTCCCCCAGCACAAATCCGTCCCTGTCCGCGTCAAAGGGCCGGGAAGCCTTTTCAGGCTCGTGACAGCGTTTGGTCGACAGGGCCTTGAGCATCTGGAAACCCCCGATGGCAAAGGGGACCACGCAGGCTTCGGTGCCCCCGCCGATAACCACGTCCGCCCGGCCGGCGCGGATCAGGTCCAGGGCCTGCCCCAGGGCATCCGCCCCGGAGGCGCAGGCGGTAACCTGGGTCAGGGCCGGCCCCCTGGCACCGAAAATCATGGAGATGTTCCCCGCCGCCTCGTTGGGGATCATCAGGGGGATCGTCAGGGGGAACATACGGCGGGGCCCCTGGTCAAAAAGTTTGCGGAAGGAATCGGTTACCATCTCGAAGCCGCCAATGCCATTCCCCAGGACGACCGCCGCCCGCTCCGCGTCGCCCTTGATCCGCCGGACTTCGCCGCCGGGGGAGGGCCGGTTTTCCAGCAGCCCCGCCTGTTCCAGCGCCTGCGCCGCCGCCGCCACGGCAAACTGGGTGAAACGGCACATTTTGCGGGCATCCTTCCGGTCCATCCAGCGGCCCGGATCAAAATCCTTTACTTCCCCGGCAATTGTTACGTCGAAGTCCTCAGTATCAAAGGCGGTAATCGCCGCGATTCCGCTTTCTCCCGTCTTCAGGGCCGCCCCGAATTCCGCAACCGAATTACCCAGTGGGGAAACCAGCCCCATCCCCGTAACCACTACCCTGCGTTTTGTCATATTTTTCCTGCCTTAAATAAACATGCCGCCGTCCACGGTAAGAACCTGTCCGGTAATGTAGGAAGATTCCTCCGAGGCAAGGAACAGAGCCGCGGCAGCCACGTCCTCCGGCTTTCCCCCCCGTTTCAGCGGGATAAGCTGGAGCATCCCCTGCTTCGCCGCCTCCGGCATGGCCTTTGTCATGTCGCTTTCGATAAAACCGGGGGCAATCGCGTTAACACGGACCCCCCGTCCCGCCGTCTCCCGCGCAAGGCTCTTGGTCAGGCCGATGAGACCCGCCTTGCTGGCGGCGTAGTTCGCCTGCCCGCCGTTTCCGTGGATCCCCACCACGCTGGACATGTTGATGACGGACCCCGCCCTCCGGCGGATCATGTCCCTGGCGAGGGTCCTGGCCACGAGGAAGGCGGCGCTCAAATTCACGTCGAGTACCTTCTGCCAGCTTTCCAGACTCATCCTGAAGGAAAGGGTATCCTGGGTAAGTCCCGCGTTGTTCACCCCGATGTCGAAGCCGCCGGATTCTTCCAGGGCCTTTTCGATGATCCCCTCCACCGTGGAAAGGGCGCCGAGGTCGGCGGTAAGCCAGTGGAGCTTCCCCCCGGCCTGGGCAATCCGTTCCCCCAGATCGCCGGGTTCCCCGGTGCTAAGGCCCCAAACCTCCGCCCCTTCCGCCAAAAATCGTTCCGTTATGGCCCGGCCTATACCCCGGGAAGCCCCGGTTACCAGGGCTTTTTTATCCGTCAGACGCATATAGTCTCCTTAATTTTCAAATAAATTATCAATTTCCGCCACCGTTCCCGCAGGATAACAGGGCAGAGGGCTGCCTGAATCCTTCCAAAGCCCCTGGAGGACCCTGCCGGGCCCCGCCTCCAGGATGATCTCCGGCCCGGTTTCCAGCAACGCCTGTTCTACGGCGGTCCAACGCACGGGGCGGGTGATCTGTTCCAGGGCCAGTTTTTTCGCCTCCGCCCCGGAGCCGATACGGGACCCCGTTACGTTGGAGTAGACGGGGATCAGGGGATCGTGGAACGAGGCAGCCTCAAGGACGGAGCGGAATTCCTCCGCCGCCTCCGCCATCAGCGGGGAGTGAAAGGGTCCGGCCACCTGGAGGGCTGCGACCCGCCGGGCTCCCGCCGCCTTAAAGCGTTCTTCCGCCAGGGCCAGCGCGGCGGCACTGCCGGAAACCACGGTCTGTCGTGGGGAATTGAAATTGGCGGCGTAAAGTTCGCACATAGCCGGTCCGTTTTCCCCGGCCTTCCACTCGGCTATCAGGGCCTCCACCCGGTCCGGCGACAGGCCGATAACTGCCGCCATACTGGCGGCTTGCGCCATACCGGCGGCTTGCGCTGTTCCACCGGCCCCAGTTCCGGCCAGCCGCTCCGCCGCTCTCCGCATTGCTGCCCCCCGGCGCTTGACCAGCGTAAAGCAGTCCGCCGTAGAGACGATCCCCGCCGTCTCCAGGGCGGCGTACTCTCCCAGGCTGTGGCCCGCGCAGGCCAGAGGACGGAAGCCCCGTTCCACCAGCAGGGCCGCGGCGGACAGATTAGCCAAGGTAACCGCCGGCTGGGCCTTGTCGCTTTGTTTCAGGGTTTCCGGGGCGCTGTCCCGCAGCAGGGCGGCCATGTCCCTGCCCATAATCTCCGACGCCAGCTCAAAAAGTTCCCGTATCTTTGCGCTCCCCGTCTCCAAAAGGTCCAGAGCCATCCCCGGATACTGGGCCCCCTGGCCGGGAAACAGAAAAACGGTTTTTTTACCTGTCATTTTTCGTTACCATACAATGAGATTTCCCCCAAAGGTGAGACCGCTACCAAAGGCCACAGTCATTATCAAGTCCCCCTGTTTCAGGCGGCCCGCCCGGTTCAACTCGTCCAGGGCGATGGGGATCGACGCGGCGGAAGTATTGGCGTATTCCTCGATGTTGAGAAAGAATTTTTCCTCCGGAATTCCCAGCCGCTTGGCGGCGGCCTGGACAATCCGGGCGTTGGCCTGGTGGGGCACGATAAGGGCCACATCGTCAACTCCTATTCCGTCTTCCGCCAGGAGCCGCCCGCAGGTGCCGGTAAAGGCCTTTACCGCGAAGTTGTACACCGCCTGACCGTTCATCTCAATATGCGGGGGAAGTTCCAGGGTTTCCCCGGCTTTGAAAGGGTTCCGGGTTCCCCCCCGGCGGATCAGCAGATGTTCGGCCCCGGAGCCGTCCGCCCCCAGGACCGTTCTCACCAGCCCCCGCCGTCCGGCTCCTTCCGAGGGGGCGCCGGTCTTTTCCAGCACCACGGCCCCCGCCCCGTCCCCAAACAGCACACAGGCACCCCGGTTCTCCCAGTTTGTCAACTTGCTCAAGACTTCCGAACCGATAACCAGGGCCCGTTTCCGTGTTTTTTCCGTGAGCAGCAGTCCCGCGGCCGTCTCAAGCCCGTAGACAAAGCCCGTACAGCCCGCGGTAATGTCCATCGCGGCCGACTGCCGGGCCCCCAGCCTGTCCTGAACCAGACAAGCCGTGGAAGGGCAGCCGTAAAAATCCGCCCCGACGGTGGCCAAGACGATAATGTCCAGGCTTTTCGCCTCCGCCTCCGCCGTCTGGTCCCGGCTTTCCCGGTCCCCGCTCCGCCAGCCCCCCGCCATAGCCAGCGCTTCCCGGGCCGCCTCCAGAGCCAAATCGCTGCAGGCCGTTTCCTCACCGGCGATATGCCGGGCCCCGATCCCCGTGTGGGACCGGATCCATTCATCGCTGGTATCGATCTTCCGCGCTAAATCGTCATTACTTACTCTGCGGACCGGTATCGCTTTTCCGGTCCCCCTGATCTCCATGGCCATGCCGTGTCCTTTGCATGACAAATTCAATACATTTTGTCATACTCATTATTGTAGCAAATTCCCCGAAACTGTCAAGGTTAATTTTGGGACCCGTTCCGCCCGCGCCGGTTGCGAGTCCCCGCGCTCTGCCGCGCCGCCGTTTTGTATGGACATTTCGATAACCCGGCTGGTTTTTGAAACGCGCCTTCATGTTTTTCCCGTAATTTTATAAACTTTTTACCCATGCGGATATTGAGGGACCGGATACTGGCGGAAGGCAGGGTTCTGCCCGGCAACATTCTCAACGTGGGTTCTTTTCTGAACCAGCAGGCTGACATTGGCCTCTACAACGAGATTGGCGGGGAATTCGCCCGCCGTTTTTCCGGCGACAGAATAACGCGGATTTTGACGGTGGAGGCTTCCGGAATCGGCATCGCCTGCATTACCGCCCAGTATTTTAAGGTTCCTGTGGTGTTCGCGCGGAAAACCCGGGCGAAGAACACCGGCGATGACCTCTACAGCGCCGGCGTCAGTTCCTACACCCACGGTATCGACTATACCATCACCGTACCCCGGCTCTATATCAGGCGGGAGGATTCGGTACTTCTTATCGACGATTTCCTGGCCAACGGCTGCGCTCTGGAGGGCCTGGCGGCTTTGACTCAGGCGGCGGGGGCCCGTCTGGTTGGCGCCGGAGTGGTCATAGAGAAAGGCTTCCAGCCGGGGGGCAGGCGGCTGCGGGAGAGAAATATCCGCGTCGAGTCGCTTGCCATTATCGACAGTATGAGCCCGGAAGGGGGAATTAGATTCCGCGGCTGATTGGGGGGCGTATTCCGCACTTCCCTTTCCGGGGCACAAGGTATAGTGTATCGGGGCAGGGGGCTCCGTTAACGCATAGCAAAATTACCGGGAGAATTCCGGAAAACAAAATCATCGTCATCGTCCGGGGCGCGAACGAGGATCGTACCCTCTCCCCGGCGGGGCATTACGCTGACAGACATAACTTTTGGTCAGGCGCAGCCCGGCTTGTCAAGCTACCCTGAATTTATACGAATCAAAAGAACAGTGAGGAGAAAACATGAAACGAATCGTTACGTTTGGTGAAATTATGATGCGCCTGAACCCGGCGGGGTATCAGCGCTTCGTCCAGGCCGGAACCTGGGAGACAAGTTATGCTGGCGGGGAGGCCAACGTGGCTGTTTCCCTGGCCCAGTTTGGTATGGACGCGGCTTTTGTTACCAAGATTCCCGCCCATGAAATCGGCCAGTGCGCCCTTAACGAGTGCCGGCGCTACGGGGTGGATACCAGTCTGATACTTCGGGGCGGCGAGCGGCTGGGGCTGTACTATGTTGAAAAAGGGGCCAGCCAGCGGGCCAGCAAGGTTATCTATGACCGGGCCGGTTCGGCAATTGCCCAAGCCAAGCCGGAAGAATTCGACTGGAACAAGATATTCGCCGGGGCCAACTGGTTCCACTTTACCGGCATTACCCCGGCCCTCAGTGACAACTGCGCGGCCGCCTGCCTGGAAGCGGCCAAAACCGCCAGGAAACTGGGCCTTACGGTAAGCTGCGACCTTAACTACCGCAAAAAACTCTGGACCAGCGAAAAAGCCGGCCGTGTGATGGGCGATCTGATGCCTTTCGTGGATATCTGTATCGCCAACGAGGAAGACGCCGCCGATGTTTTCGGCATCCACGCGGAGGGGGCCGATATTACCGGCGGCAAAGTCCAGGGGGAAAGTTACGTTTCGGTAGCCAGGCAGCTTGCCGGCCGCTTCAACTTCAAAAAAGTGGCTATTACCCTGCGGGGCAGCGTTTCCGCCAGCGACAACATCTGGTCCGCCATGCTCTACGAGGACGGAAAAAGCTTCTTTGCCCCCAGCTACACCGTCCACATTGTTGACCGGGTGGGGGGTGGGGACAGCTTCGGCGCGGCCCTTATCTACAGCCAGCTTTCAGGCTGGGACAACCAGCGGGCCATCAATTTTGCCGCCGCTTCCTCCTGCCTTAAACATTCGATTGAACATGACTTTAACCTGATAAACCTTGCCGAAGCGGAAGCCCTGGCCGCGGGCAACGCATCCGGCCGCGTACAGCGCTAGGAACCTGTTGCGTTACGGGCTGCTTACGCAGTTTGCAGGATAAAAAACCGGCCGTAAGCCGGTTTTTTGGGGTCTTATGCGCGAAGCGCAACAAACTGCCAGGAGTCTGTTGCGCTTGCGGGTTTTTATGCGAAGGCGCGTCCTCCGCCAATCGCGGCAGACAGCGGCGCCGCCTGCTTTTTACTCAAAAGCCACCGGCGCGCCCGACCTGGCGGATTTGAAAATGGCTTCCATAAGCAGCATGTTCCGCATAACCGAATCAAGGGACACGGCAAGGCTTTCCGTACCCTCGATAGTCTTGATAAAATTCCGGTAGAAATCCCGTATGTCCGATTTGACCAGAGGAAGGGCTTCTTCCTTGATAGTCTCGTCGGTCCGGGGGGCCATCGTCTTGGTAAGTCCGGCGGCAGTCCTGATGGGAACCGCATCGTTCTTGCTCCAGTCCGTAACCCGCACAATTTTGCCGGTGGGTTTGAAATCATCCATAACGGCGGTTCCATCCCGGCCCAGGATGTACCAGCGGGGAAGGTAGATAAAGTTACTGGTCCCCACCTCCGCCAGGTATACCAGCCCGTTCTCAAAAGTCAGCTCCGCGTAAAACCCGTCATCCACGAGTTCATTGGTTACATAGGTAAAGGTAGCGTAGACTTTTTTTACCTTGCCGGGGATCATCCGCAGTGCCTGGTCAAGGATATGAACGCCCCAGTCCAGCAGCATGCCGCCGCCGTGTTCGGGAAGTCCCCGCCAGTCGCCGGGAATGCCCCGTGAGCCGTGAACCCGGGATTCGATGCGAAACACATCTCCCAGAATCTTTTCATCGTAGATCTTCTTCGCGGTAAGGTAGTCCTCATCCCAGCGGCGGTTTTGATGTACCGAAAAAACTTTCCCCGCCTTGCGGGAGGCCTCGATCATCTCCCCAAGCTCCCCCGAATTAAGGGCCACAGGTTTTTCACAAACCACATGCTTTCCGGCCGCCAGGGCCTTTAGTACCATAGGTTTGTGAAGTTCGTTCGGAACCGACACCAGAACGATGTCGACGGCGGGATCGCCCAGAAGGGCGTCGAGCGAAGCGTATGCCTTTATGCCGTGTTCCGCGGCGAACCGCTGCCGGGCCTCGTCAATATCATACGAGCCAAGAACCGAAAGATTTTCAAAGCTTTTCCCCTCGAACTTCTTTCCTCCGAACCACCCTCCCTCGTTGATGAGTTCACGGTGCCAGTTGCCCATACCGCCCAAACCGATAATGGCCAAGTTGTAATTTCTCATAAATACCTCTGAATTAGTCTACCAAATTCCGGCCGGAGATAAAAGCCGCCGCATGTGGTTCTTCCCCGTCAGCGCGGCGTAATTGACGCGAAATCGGTTACGTAAAGGGGGTAGTTCAAGACATTGGTGTAACGCCCCTTGGGAAAGGCGCGGAAACTGTAGATGTCCTGAATGTATACGCTGGCGGCGTTATCGGAAATAATCTTTTGCGCCTCCCGGTACAGGGCTATGCGCCCGGCCTCGTCAAGTTCGGAAAGGCTGGCCTGGTAAACCCGGTCATAACCGGCGTTTTTAAAGTTGATAAAATTACTGTTCCCGGTGGAAAGGTAACGGGACAAAAACATTCGCGGGGAACTGTTGGCCGCATCCAGGGAAATAATAGTGGCCTGGTATTCCCGGCCCCGGTACACACCGGCAAGCCAGGCGGCCCAGTCTACCAGTTGAATTTCCGCCTTAATTCCCGCCTGGGCAAGCTGGTTGACGATTACCTGGGCAGTATCCACATGCATAGTGTAGTTGGAAGGCACCGTGATTTTCAGGGAAAACCCATCGGGCAGGCCGGCTTCCCGCAGCAGGGCGCGGGCCCGTTCCGGATCGCGGGGGTAGGGGTCGATCAGGTCCCGGTTGTAGTACTTGGCAAGACCGGGGATAAGAGGGCTGCCGGAAGGTTCCCCCCGGCCGGAAAAAGCGGTATTGATAATTTCCTGGGCATCCACCGCGTAGTTAAGGGCCCGCCGTACCCGTACATCGTCCAGGGGTTTAACGTCGTTGTTCAGGGCCAAAAGCTGGACCGAGTTGGAGTAACCGGAAAAGATATCGAAGTCCGCGCCGTTAAGCTGGTCAACCAGGTTACCCGTTATCTCCGCGGCGTCGATGTTCCCCCCCCGCAGGGAGAGGAGCAGGGCTTCAGAATTGGCCAGAAAGACGATGGTTACCCTGTCCAGCTTGGGAAAACCGGGCCGCCAGTACGCGGGGTTTTTTTTCAGCACCAGGTTTTGCTGAACAGTGTAGGATTCGATACAGTAAGGCCCCGTACCAATGGGATTACGTTCCCGGTCGGCGTTGTCTGCCGGCACAATCCCGATGGTAAGGTAGGGAAGAAACTCCACGTCCGGGGCTTTGAGGGTAATGACGACAGTGGAACTGTCGGGGGTTTCTACCTTTTCAATCTGGTTAAAACCCTGGTATCCGGCGGCAATGGCCGTTTCCAGCGTGAATTTTACGTCCTCCGCGCTTACCGCCTTCCCATTGTGAAACGCAAGGCCCTTCCGCAGCGTAAAGCGGTAAACCAGGCCCCCCTGCTCAACCGAATAGGCGGAGGCCACAGCAGGTTTTAGGTCCCCGTCCGGCTCGGGGCGGACCAGGCCCTCAAAGACGTTAAAGAGGATGCTCCGGCCATCCGCGGTATTGGATGGATCCAGGGGGTCCAGGGTGGCAGGCTCAGAGGTAAAGCCGTAGCGGAGTTCAAGAGGCCGGGGGGCTTCAGTTTTCCCGCGGCCGGAAAGGGAAAAGGCCGGAACCAGGGCCAAAGCAATGATCAGGGGCAAGGCTTTTTTTGTTTTCATGTCATCTCCTTTTGTTATCGCGGCGCGGGACCCGGTCTGCCCGGATACGAAACCTATGACAAATTATAGCGGTTTGTCAACATGGCGGCAAGACCGCGCATTGCCATATCAGCGATTTAACATTGGCGGGAGCTTGACGCGCTGTTTTTTTTCCGGCATAGTTATTTTTCATACTGCTGTTTTGCGGCCGTTGTATAACGGTATTACCCAAGCTTCCCAAGCTTGTGACGCGGGTTCGACTCCCGTCGGCCGCTTTTTTTGTTATGGGCATTTTCCAAAACTTCAGTTTTGGAAAAGTCTTCCTTCCTGCCGCCTTTTATTCTGTACCTGGTACTTCAAAAACAGTTTGTGGAAGGTATCGCGTTGAGCGGTATTAAAGCCTAGCCTTTATGTGCGGAGCGATAAAACACAATGTATAGTTATGATTTTTTTCTGACGGATTCTTTGGAAAAGGTCCTGCC